>CAILKW010000241.1 GCA_903834845.1 uncultured Bacteroidia bacterium
AGAAACACCACAATTCAAAAATATTTTTATCCGTAATGTGAACTGCAAAGGGGCTTTGCAAGGGATATTGCTGCAAGGTTTACCAGAAATGAACCTTGAAAATATTGTGATGGAAAATATAATTATGGAAGCAGATTATGGATTGGTTTGTACTGATGCCAAAAATGTTAAAATCAAAAACCTAACCCTAAAGACAAAAAAGACTCCGGTTATTGCTCTGAAAAATACCACTGATTTTAGCATTAATGGAATGATTTCACCGGAAGGAGTTTTACCCGTAATTCGTGTTACCGGTTCTGCAACAGGAAATACTTTATTTAAAAATGCAGGTATTAATAATTCCGAAAATCAATTGATTATCGGAAAAGAAGTTGATAAAAGGTTAGTTAAGGTCGTGAAATAATGGTTTAAAATTAGGTTTTGAAATTTTTTTAAACGGTTCTTACACTTATTTCCCTAGTTCCTCTGTCAGATATTTTGCGGTATAGGATTGATTTATCGCTATTATCTCTTCGGGGGAACCGCTACACAAAAGCCTGCCACCGTCTTTGCCTCCTTCGGGACCTATGTCAATAATATGATCGGCAACTTTTATTACTTCCATATTGTGCTCAATTACAATAACAGTATTACCCTTATCAACCAATTTGTTGAGTACTTCGAGCAATACTCGGATATCCTCGAAATGAAGTCCTGTTGTAGGCTCATCTAAAATATAAAGGGTCATTCCCGTGTCGCGTTTGCTTAACTCTGTGGCTAATTTCACACGTTGCGATTCACCGCCTGATAAAGTAGTGGAGGACTGACCTAAAGTAATATACCCCAATCCGACCTCTTGCAATGTACGCAAGCGGTGTACAATGGCAGGTATGCTTTCGAAAAATTCAACTCCTTGATTAATTGTCATATCAAGTACATCGCTGATTGATTTTCCTTTGAAGCGAACCTCAATCGTCTCACGGTTATATCGTTTGCCATTACACTTATCGCAATGAACATACACATCAGGGAGAAAATTCATCTCTATGACTTTCATACCTCCGCCTTCGCACTCTTCACATCTGCCCCCTTTAACATTAAATGAGAATCGCCCCGGCTTGTAACCTCTGATTTTTGACTCCGGTAAAAGGGTGAAAAGATTCCTTATATCAGTGAAAACACCTGTGTAAGTAACCGGATTTGAACGTGGTGTCCTTCCTATCGGTGACTGATCTACCTGTACCACCTTATCAATAAGATCAATCCCTTCAATCGAACCGTAAGGCAAAGGATCAAGCAACGATTTGTAGAAATATTGACTTAATATGGGTTGCAAAGTCTCATTGATCAATGTAGATTTACCGCTTCCTGAAACGCCTGTAATACAAATCAGTTTGCCTAAAGGAAATTCTACATCTATGCTTTTCAGATTATTACCTGATGCTCCTCTCAGAATCAGTGATTTTCCATTCCCTGGCCGCCTTGTGGCCGGGATTTCTATCTTTTTCTTGCCTATGAGATATTTTGCTGTTAAGGTATTGCTTTTAAGCACCTCCGATGGTAGCCCTGCTGCGACAATCTCACCTCCATGAATACCGGCCATAGGTCCCATATCTATCAGATAATCTGCCTGCAACATCATATCACGATCGTGTTCAACCACAATCACTGAGTTTCCAGTATCGCGAAGCTGTTGCAACGAGTTTATCAATCTCAGGTTATCCCGATGGTGTAAACCTATGCTTGGCTCATCAAGTATGTACAAAACGTTAACAAGCTGGGAGCCAATCTGCGTAGCAAGCCTGATCCGCTGTGATTCACCTCCGGAAAGAGTTCCAGCCGGGCGGTCGAGCGATAGGTAGGTAAGTCCCACATCAATCAAAAAACGGAGCCGTGTGCGTATTTCTTTTATCACCTCAACAGCTATCTGTAATTGTCTGGGGCTTAGTCTTTCTTCAATTTTAAAGAAAAAATCAGAAAGTTCACAAACATCAAGTCCCGAAAGCTCAGAAATATTTTTACCATCTATCTTAAAATGAAGAGGTTCTTTCTGTAATCGCTGGCCTTTACATTCGGGGCACGGACAATTTTTATGAAACTGGTCGGCCCATTTTTGAGCCGTTTTCGAGGTATTGTCGCTTTTCTGGTTGAGGATATATTTGACGATTCCTTCGTAGGTCATCATGTAGTCAATCGAACTTCCTAAGGGAGAATTTTTCAGTTGTAACCTTTCACCAGTTCCAAAAAGTATAGCGTTTATTGCGTCTTCGGCGATCTCACCGACAGGGGTTTTCATAGTGAAGTCATATTTTTCAGCCAGTGCTTCTATCTGCCAGAAAATCATTGTGTTTTTTTGTGCACCAAGTGGCGCAATTCCACCTTTTGCAATAGATAGGGTCGGATCCGGAACAAGCTTTTCGTAATCAATTTCGGTTATTTCGCCCAGTCCGTTACATTTGTGACAGGCTCCCTGCGGTGAGTTGAATGAGAAGCTGTGGGGAGCCGGATCATTGTATGAAATCCCGGTAGTGGGACACATCAGGTGACGTGAAAAGAAGCGGGTTTCGCCAGTCTTTTGATCCAGAATCAAAATAATACCCTGCCCATGTTTCATTGCGATGTCAACCGAATCACGTAGGCGTTTACGGTCGCCTTCATCAACCACCAACTTGTCAATAACCATTTCAACATTGTGGTTTTTATAACGATCAACTTTATAACCGTGGGTCATCTCACAAACTTCACCGTCAACACGTGCATAGAGGAAGCCCTTTTTCCTTATTTGCTCAAAGAGTTCCCTGTAATGACCTTTACGTCCCCTAACAACCGGAGCAAGAACCATTGTTCGTTTCCCGTTGAACTTTTCAATAATCAGATTTATAATCTGATCATCGTTATACTTGACCATTTTTTCACCCGTATTATACGAATAAGCTTCTCCGGCACGAGCAAAAAGAAGACGAAGGAAATCGTATATTTCTGTTACAGTGCCAACTGTGGAACGGGGATTCTTATTGGTAGTTTTTTGTTCAATGGAGATAACGGGACTTAATCCGGTGATTTCGTCAACGTCAGGTCGTTCCATATTTCCAAGAAAACTGCGTGCGTAAGCCGAGAATGTTTCGATATAACGCCGTTGACCTTCGGCATAAATTGTATCGAACGCCAGTGATGATTTGCCACTGCCACTAAGTCCTGTAATTACAGTAAGTTGATTACGTGGTATTTCAACATTAATATTTTTAAGGTTATGCTCCCGCGCACCTCTAACTACAATTTTGTCTTCTCCGTCCATTATTAATATACTCTTTACTTTGAAAGGTGTAAATTATTGTAAATCCGTATTCTCAGTAAAGCCATATTTACGATATTTCCCGACTTCCGGAATTTTTAATGTATATGTTTTGTTCATTGGGTTTTTCAGATATGATTGCCTTAGCCAGGGATTAAACTGCTTAAGCATTTTATAGTTGATACTGCTATTACGGGCAAAGTCTGCAAAACTACTAATGCTTCCTGTCACCTTTACTTCGGTTACAGGAATAATGGGGTATTTCTCTTCATCACTCAACTTAAACCCATAATTTTCAGGGTTGCCAATGACTAATTTCAGGGCGAGGATACGGAAAAGGTATCTTGAAGTTTCTTCGTTAAGCAACAAGTCGTAGTAGTTTTTGCTGTCCTGAGCATCAATCTGCTTATCCATACCACCCATCCCGGCATTAAAAGAAGCTGCAACCATAGTCCAATTACCATATTTTGAGAAGGAATTTTTCAGGTATTTACAAGCAGCTTCGGTAGCCTTTTCAATATGATAACGTTCGTCCACCTCTTCATTAACCTCAAGTCCGTATTCTTTAGCCGCACTTTTCATAAACTGCCATATTCCGACAGCTCCCGCAGGAGAGATAACTTTATCAAGAAACCCGCTTTCTGCCATTGCAAGGTATTTAAAATCATCCGGAATTCCATTCTTATTAAGAATAGGTTCAATGACGGAATAATAGCGGTTTGTTTTTTTTAGGTAAAGAAAAGCCTGCGAGTGGAAAAAAGAAATACTTACAAGTTCACGATCAAGGGCTTCACGAATATCGAAGTTTTCGAGAGGAACTTGTTCACCCGCAAATTCAAGTTTTTCAGGCAAGGATGGAGCTGTAAAATAGAACTCTTTCAGTCCCGTCGGAGCCTCCCTGAATTGTTTATTTACCTCTACTTCACCGGAGTTAAAAAAGAGTCCGCCAATGATCACGCAAAATGTTATAACCGAAAGGAATACCAAAACCTTTGAGAGGTAGGAATTATTTTTTAAGCAGTTTTTATCTTTCATTGAAATTCGTAAATTAAACCTGCAAATTTAGTTGTTTTGTAGGTTTAATCCAATTGGAGAGAATCAACTTAATTGAATGAATAGGTCAAACCGGTTACAATACCCATCTGAGAGGGCTTATAATTGACAGATTTACTGGTGCTTAATGAGTTAATAAATTGTTTTAAACGCGGCTCGAATGTAAGGGTAATCCTGTTTGTAATATCATAGCCAATCTCAAGTCCTACAGCCCCGGCATAGACTACATTTCGCATATTCGATGTCTCACCATTACTAATTCTTTCACCGTTTTCAGAGAGTACAGCCTTATTTCCGACCAGAATATTAGTGCTTATTCCTCCTGTAAGACCTATATTGAACTTTCTGTCAACTAATTTATAAGTAGCCTGGACAGGTATTTCGATAAATTCGATATCCTGTTTCAACTCGTTGGTGAGAGAATATTTGGTAGGATTACTAAGCTGAGAGTTTGCATCAAGTACTACATCATTGCTAATACCCACACCCACAGCCCTTCCAAAACTTACCTGTCCGGCAGGTGTAGGTGCGAGCGTACCATTTCCGGTGACAGTGTAAAGGGGATTTACACTAACAATGCCAATATTTCTTGTCGTTTGCCTGATACTGTTGTAAACGAAACCAGATTTCACAGTAAGTCTTTTACTAACATTATAACCTGCAACCATTCCTCCGGATAATGTATTTTCAGTTGTAGTTTCCTGCGGTTTAGAAATTTGAGTAGCATTACTGTACTTTATATCGTTACTTTGACTACTGTTTTGCGCCTGACCGTTAAAAACAGGAGAAATTTCGGCTTTTAAGCTCCAACGACCTTTGGTTACTGCCGCAGTATTTAGTGCTATTGACACTGAACCTTCAGAAGTTTTATTCTTAAAGGGATCAATGTTTATTGTTTCTGTATCCTTTTTGTTATCTGCAACGCTTTCTTTTCCAACTGTCACAACCCAGTCTTTCAATTTTTTGAAGTTTGTTTGCAGCTTGTCAAGAAAATCTTTTTCCGTATCAACAAGCACCATTTCATCTATCTTTTGGTCTGTTGAACGTTTATCACTTCCAACAACCGAAGTGTTTGGAGCAATATTAACTATTGATGCAAGACTTGAATTTACCGTGGAATTAATATTTACGGGAAGTTGCGAAGTGGTTGAAACAGATTTCGCATTGGTTTCGGGTAGTGCGGAGGTTGTTTTTGCATTATTATCAGTTGAAGGGGCTACTTTACTATTGATAACACCCTGCTGTGTTATACTATTTTGTATTAAAGTATCTTTTTCTGATTGGCTTGTCATCATCCATCCGGCAAGAAAAGCCAGAACAATGGCAGCAGCAATACCAACAGTTTTCAATATGGCAAACCTACGATTCATTCGGTTGGCAGTAAGTTTGCCCTGAATATTTACCAAAATGAACGAGGGAGGAGTTTTTTCGTACTCACCAAGCTTATCAAGGAATAACTGGTCTATATTTTTGCTTTGATTTAACATAGCGTTGTCGTCATTGTATTTTTTTCTAATCCAAAATCATTTATTACCTTTTTTTGAAGAATCACTCTTGCTCTCGACAAATTTGATTTGGATGTACCTTCGGTAATCTTCATCAATTTGGCAATCTCCTGATGAGAGTATCCTTCAATGGCATAAAGGTTAAAAACCATCCTGTAGCGTGGGGGAAGTTCGTGAATAATTTTCAATAAATCATCTGCCGAAATGGATGCTATGGTCTCTTCTTCAATCTGAACACTTTCGAAAACCATCATATCTTCAACAGGATAGAGATTATTGTTCTTACGGAATTTCTCAAGCGAGGTATTTACCATTATGCGACGCATCCATCCTTCGAACGACCCTTTGAATGCAAACTGACCAATTTTCGTAAATACACGGATAAACCCTTCCTGAAGGTTGTCTTCAGCTTCAGTCGTATCTTTTGAATAACGCAGGCACACTCCAAACATTTTAGCCGAAAAATGGTTGTAAAGAGCCGTCTGAGCTTTACGATCGCCAGATGCACATTTTTGTATTGTTTCTTCGAGGTTGATCACAAATTGCTTTTTTAATTATTTGCAGCAAAAATAATATTCGAAGGAACAACAAAATTCGTTACAAGAGTTTTAAAGTTTGTTAAAGAACGGAAAAGAAACTTATCTGTGGACGGGAACTGTTGAGGAAGCCATGTTCGGAATAAATTTCTCATATTTTGTAAGCAATTTCATTTAATTTTTTGTACTCTTTTGATGTTAAGACGAATCTCCTTAATATTTTGGTTGCGTTAACACCAAATTAATGCAACTTTTTACAGACTATTATCATCTAAAGATTGTTAATAAACAAAAAACTTTACGAAAATGAAAACGAAAATTATTTTTTCTGTAATAATTCTGATTATTTCCACTATCAGCTGTGAAAAGGATACAATTCCTGTAACCGAACCGGAAGACATTGTTTTAACGCAGAAATCCATCCAATTGGTAAATGCGGGTAACACATTTACATTCAATTTATTAAAAAAGATTCCTATTAGTCAGGGACAGAATATGATGGTTTCTCCGCTTAGTATTTCATTGGCACTTTCGATGGCTTTAAACGGTGCAGAGGCATCTACAAAGACTGATATGATCAACACTCTGGGTCTTACCGGACTAACAGTTGATGAGGTAAACCAGACTTATTTGGATCTTATAACTGCACTGAAAAAAGTTGATCCGAATGTGGTAATGAATGTGGCCAATTCAATATGGATTAGGAAAAACTATCAGGTTGAGGAGACGTTTATAACAACAAATCAAAAATATTTTGATGCTACAGTAAC
>CAILKW010000242.1 GCA_903834845.1 uncultured Bacteroidia bacterium
AAAGTTGGAAGCTGATTTCTGTCGGGGATTTTGGAAACTTTAACTTGCTTGTGACTCAAATCTCTAAAAGAACGATAATCTCTATTTCAGTACTTTACCCCGATTGCGATTCGGTTTTGTTAGCAACCGATTGTTTTTCTTCTTCTTGTTTGCAACGCCATACTTGGTTTTCAGCACGCCACAGCATAAAAACTCAAAATTTTGTTGTAAGGCTTTACGGGGCAGCAAATTCTGCTCATTTGGTTGCAATGATGGTTGAATTAATGAAAAGTGGCGGGTTTGTGTGGCACAACCAACCCCGACAAGTCGGGATGGATGCTACAACTCTAAATTATGCACTTCAACCGCCATTTTTTATAGCCTTTATTGGCATTAGTTGTTATTTATTTCGGAATATTTAGTTTATCGGGATTTTGTCTGCAATCCCAAACTTTCAGAATCATAATGCTTTCTTCAAGTATCTCGTAAAATATTATGTAATTTTCAATAATTAGTCCTCTAATCAGGTTTAGTTTCGTTTTTTTCCTATATCAGGATTTTTTGAGGCATTTTTAAGTTCAGTCTTAAACTTCTTATAAAGTTTTCTTGAGTACAGTCCACTTTTATTTCTGGTGGTGAAGAATTCAAGAATTTGTTGTAATTGAATTTCGGAAACGTTTGTCCAGATTACTTCACGCTTAGCAATTCTTCTACTTTTCGATCCATTTCTGATTGTGAAATAACATTTCCTTTTTTCCCTTCTTTACTTACAAAAAGCAGTTCTTCCTCCTGATCAGCAGTCAATTCAATAAAGGTCTCTTTTTTCTTGTAGTCCAAAATGGTTTTGATGGCATTAAGAAATTCAATATCTTCAATTATTGAAATCCTGTGAATTAGTTCTTGTTTTAAATGAATAGTATTCATGTTTTTATTCTTTAAATCCAGCGTAAAAATACAAAATTTTCACAAATTATATAAATGTAAAATTTTGTCTTAAAATTATTGCATAAACGGTTCGCGTGTTTCCGAAGTCAGGTTAATACATTTATCCATTCTCAGATTTTGGAACACGATGTTATATGTCGTGTGGCAAATTACATTCACAGACCATTGATTACTGCATGAAACTAAACCGGATCCATCCGATACAAAATCAGCCTATCCAATATTGTACCTAAAGCAACTCCAATTGAGTATGAAATTAAATCACTCCATAAAAACCCACGACCTAATACAAGTCCACCAATTCTTGTATTCCTTATAATATCAATCCATTCCGAATGGTAAAGCTGGCTCGCTTCAATTAAATAGCAAAACAATACTGCAACCACAGTGATCCATTTAGTATCTCTTGTCCTAAATATTCGTCCAACTATTAAAAATATCATTAGTGCCCATAAACAATCGCCTAAATACAAACCAACCCACTTTGGTAGATATATGGCAAAATATCTTGTACTTAAGCCTGACATTACTACAGCTATTGTAAGACCAAAATATATAAGAGGATTTCTTTTCGCTTGCATTACCTATTAATTCCTTTTAGCAAATTATAAGACTTCAACAATTCAGTTTATAAGAATAGAACCGACCCAATATGATAAATAACGTTTCGCAAATACACTCAGGGCGGGATTAAACCGATGTACTTCCTGTGAAGTGATATATTTCAAATTGTTAATTACCTGTAGGTGAAGCACCGAAACCCATGTTATAACCGTAAATTAGCAATGTAGTGCTTTCGGAAATGGTGATAGGTAATTTTGGGTTTGAAGAATACTTTCGGGGATTTTGGAAACGTTAACTTACTTTTACCTCAAATCTTTATTAGAACGATAATCTCTATTTCAGCACTTTACCCCCGATTGCAAGTAGGTTTTGTTAGCAACCGATTGTTATTTTTCTGCTTGTTTGAATATCCATACTTGATTTTCAGCACGTCACATCATACAGACTCTATGCTTCCTTGTAAGGTTTGACCGCTTGCGCTGTTTTAATCAATTGGTTGCTAACGTTGAAGGCTATGAACCGGTTGGGGATTGCGTAACTCAGAACCTATCGCCCGAGATGAACTTACCTGATGGAAATGAACATGCAAAACCGTTAAACCCCAACTGGTTTATGAGCCTTTGTTACCGCCTGGCATTTTTTTCAATTCATAATTTGTGCTTCGTCCACCACTTGCTTCTTTTTGTAAAATATCCTTCTTCATCAAATCTTGAATGTCCCTAAGAGCTGTATCTTGTGAGCACTTATTAATTTTCCCCCATTTCGAGGTTGTCAATTTTCCGTCAAACCCATCAAGCAGTCTGTTTATTATTTTTTGTTGCCTACTATTAAGAATTGTGGTGGAATACAATTTCCAAAATTCTGCTTTATGAAGTATTTTCGATAAAGTATCTTCAGTAGAGTCAATAGCATTTATTAAACATTGCAAAAACCACAAAATCCATTCTGTAATATCTGAATTTCCTTTTTGTGCATTTTCAAGTTTTTCATAATACTGTTTCCTTTCAAATCTTATTTGTGCAGACATACTGTAGAACCTTCTAATACTTTTATCAGAACGTGCTAACGTCATATCTGTAATTGCTCTTGTAATTCTTCCGTTTCCATCGTCAAATGGATGAATTGTCACGAACCACAAATGAGCAATAGCTGCTTTAAGAACCAAATCTATTTCATGCTCGTTTTCAAACCAGTCTATGAATCTTATCATTTCTGGTTCTATTCTGTCGGAACTTGGAGCTTGATAGTGAACTTTTTCTTTCCCCATAGGTCCTGATACAACTTGCATAGGCCCAGTCGTGTCTTTCCTCCAGTCGGCAACTGTGATTTTATAAAGACTACTCCATCCTGAAGGGAACAGTGCTGCATGCCAACCAAACAATCTGTTTTTAGTCAAAGGCAAGTCATGTTTTTGTGTTGCGTCAAGCATCATTTCAACTATTCCGTCAACGTGGCGTTCCGACTCCACTGATCCTGCAATGTCAATTCCAAGTCGCCGAGCAATTGAAGAACGTACTTGTTCTATTTCCAAAAATTCGCCTTCGATTTCTGATGATTTAATAACATCTAAAGTTAAAGTATTCAATACGGCTTCATTTTGCAAATCAAAACCTAGCGATTCCATTTTCCCAAGAAGTCTGCCCTGTTGATTCCTTGCTTCACCAAGTTTTATCATCACTTTCTTATTGTCCCAAGTGAAGTCAGTCCAGTTTTCTTTTTCGTGTATATAAATTTTCATTCTCCGTAATTTATGCGACAAATATACATCTTATTCTCCGCAAATGAAACTTTCTCCGCAAAATATGCTCAGATTAAAGCAATTAATCTCCGCACTATTGTTTTTTCTGCTTGGCGGTAACCTTCCGCAGCTACCCGCTGGCGGGGATTATTATCACTGAACTATTTACTTATCAATATTTTATTTTCTTCTTTCTTATCCCGCGAGCACCGTAAACCCGATTGCGGGAAGGTGCTGTTTCCGGTTCGGTTTTTGATCATTTGAAATATTCTGAATCATTTAATAAGTGATTTATTCTTGCGATATTGAATGTATAGTTGTATAAAAATCGCCAGTAATAATACGAATCCAACGAATAATTCAATGCCGAAAACAAAAATCCAACCTAATCCATCTCTATTATGGGCATGTCTTAACAATTCACTATATAGATAAAGGGTCGCAATTGCAAAAAACACATGTCCAAGCAAACTTATTAAACTTACTTGCCATAAACTTAAAGAAATTGAGTACTTAATTGCTTTGATCCCGAAGAATAACTGGAATATCAATGGCAAAAATAAAAGAAGAAGAAAAATTATTGAATTTATCATGTCGTTACTATTATTAAAAACTAGTTGTCTATTAACCTATTTTGTATCAATTTGTAATTTCACTATACCAAATTCTCCGCCGACGTAAAAACGAAGTTTTTAAAATATTTCTGCGAAAACGTTTCCCGGTGCAGACTGTGTCAAGTTGTGAATGAACGTTTTAAATCCGTTTGTCTGTCAATGAAAACAGGAATTTACCAAGCCCTAAACATTAAAAACCATTTTTTCAAAAAACTGTCAGAAGGCTCGGCTCTGTCAAAATACAAAATTCTGTCAAGTTGCTCGAACCTAAACTTTAATAACATGTCAAACCACGAAACTGACTCAAACTACGAAACTCTCTCAAGATGCTTGAAAAGTCAATTTGAAAACTTTGTCAAAGAAGTGAAACCTTTTCAAGTCGCTTTTTAAACTGACCGGTAACGTAGGAACCTACACGCAGGGGGCGGACTGTGGGCTATTTAGCTTACGCTGATCTTCGATTCCTGGCAAGCCGAAAAGCTGCTTGAGCGGAAAGATACACACCGAAAATAACCGCCTCCGCGCTTGCCATGTAGCTGATGTTATGCACAAGTTTTATTCGATAATCAAGTTTCTGAATTTAGGATATTTAACCGAATATTTTAAATCTAATTCCCTTTTATCCACTGGTTTTAAAGTAAACTCCCATTTTAATTCTCCAGTTTCTAAATCGTGTTTTGCCTCAGAAATATTTAACACATTTACTTCTATATCCTCTGCCGTTGAAACGGGAACCTGATCAAGAACAATCATATTAATTTCTTGATTTTTATTGTTTTTCACCGTTGTTTTCCATGTCCGTGTTTCCTCCTTTTTATTGCCGATGAATTGTTTGGTGGAGAAGTCTTTGATCTTTTCTCTGTTGACTGACACCTTTTTGTCTCTACCCAATGAAATCTCTAAAGTATCCGATGCGTAACGAACATCCAGAAGAGTTTTGCCCACATAGGTTTCCTCAAAGAAAACATTTGCTTCACCTTCCAGAAGGTTATATTTCTCCCAATCAACGATCTTTGCAATTAAGAAGGCATCTTTGTCAATCTTTGGAACACAGTAGTACTGATATATTGCAGGCAGGTTATAGAACTCAATATCGACAGTATAGTTTTTGTTGTCTGATTTTATTGTATAGGGAGTTTTAATCTCAAAATTCACGGTAGTCTGATT
>CAILKW010000243.1 GCA_903834845.1 uncultured Bacteroidia bacterium
CCATTGGTCGAAAGTATATATGCCCCTCATATTGAAGATATTCGTCAGGTGTTGGAGAATTTCTATATTAACATAAAAGCATCGGACGAGCACCTGCGGTTTGTATTTATGACCGGAGTAACCAAATTCTCGAAAGTGTCGGTTTTCTCGAAACTCAATAACCTCCGCGACATAACCATGAGCGAAGCTTTTGCTACAATGTATGGCTACACACAAGAAGAGGTTGAACATTACTTCGGCGACAGGATAGATGCGTTGGCTGCTAAAAACAAAGTTGACCAGATTGATTACCGCGAAAAAATCCAAAAATGGTACAATGGGTTTCGTTTTCACAAAAACGCTGATACCGTTTACAATCCAGTATCATTGGGAATGTTTTTTATTGAAGGTGGTGAATTTTCAAATTATTGGTTTTCGACAGGGAGCCCAACTTTCATTTTTAAGGTCCTTAAACAGCAAGAATTTAATTTTTTCAACGAAATAAAAGATGAAATTCAGGGTATTATGTTAGATTCGTTCGATGTAGCCGATATGAGCATTTTACCCTTGTTGCTTCAAACTGGTTACCTGACCATCGAGAGCGGCTCATTGTTAATGGGACAGCCTTACTATAAACTGAACTTCCCCAACTACGAAATTGAAAGTGCTTTTCAGGCATATTTTGTTAGTTCACTTGAAGAGAGAAGCCCTATTAAGGTTTCTAGCGAAATGGCAAAATTGCATCGAGCCATGCTTGCCAACGATACCGCCACAATGCATCTGGTACTTAAGAGTCATATCGCTGCCATTCCGTACTCCAACCGAAGCAACATGGAGGAAAACTACCAGAACATTATCTATTCCGTTTTCCGATTGCTCGGGGCCGAAATTCACAACGAAGTGCATATCAATAATGGCAGCATCGACACTGTCATTGTAAACCGCGACCATATATATATATTCGAGTTCAAAATGGATCAACCAGCCAAAGTTGCTATTGCCCAGATAAAAGAAAAGGGCTACGCCGCACCCTACCTCAACAATGGCAAACCAATTACGCTTATCGGCATCAACTTTTCACGCGAAGAACGGAATATCGTGGAGTGGGTGGAGGAGGAGATGGTTTGAACCTCCCTAAGTGCCTGATATTTCAAATTTTTCCTTTGTCATAAGTGTTTATTTCACCATATTTTTAATCCAATTTTCATCTATTCCTAATGAATTATCTGGGGATCAATAAATTGGTCATTCTCGATTTCCGATTCGATATCAACCGGAAACAGATACCCGCACCCAACAATCGGATCGTTGGTGCGTTGCTTTTCATTAATAATCATTGAATTAAGGCTTTAGATATTACTAACGGATGTACTAATGAGGTTGGAAAGACGGAAAAATTAGGTTTGGAATATTTTAAAACCTAATATTCATTTTTTTTAGGCACAGTTAAGTTTGTTCAAATTTCAATAATACCTTTTTTAGTGTCCGAGTGACCGTTGCTGCGTTTGAAAAGTCACCGGGACACTTCATCCTAAAGTTTGTGCATACATATTTTATTAGGACGATTTACCTTAAGGTCTTGTTATTGCGAACGAGCGTACTGATTTTAAATGGTTTGCAGTATCGAAATGCGAGGTGCCGTGTCCCGAGAGGTACGATTCGGGAGGCAATCCCAACATTCGAAGCACTTTCAAAACAATGTTTCTGGCACCGTGCTTCTTAGGATGGGATTGCCATGGTTTGCATATTATTCTGTTGATTGATAATGTATTATGTCGCACGCAATGACAAGTACTGAGGATGTAGGTGCTGTTATGTTGTTTGCAGTTAAAACCCATCAAACAACCCACCGTACCCCACTTCCGGTTCATTAGCCTCGCTTTTAGTTTTTGATGGAATTTTGTACTCCTTACCGGTTTTTTTCTTCTCCCACAACCCATCCTTTTCCTCTTCCTCATGGATTTTGTGGTTCAATTCCAACAATCGTTTGAGGATCTCCTTGCGGGCTTCGGGATGGATGGTGAAACGCACCCTGTCGTTCTCGGGCAGGTAATTGGTACAATTCTTTCATGTGTTTCATCTTTTCGGCTTTTTAGTATTCGTTGGTTTTAACACCCTGAATTCGGCTTCGATTTCTTCGATGGTTGGCAAACTTGATTTCAGTTCCTCCGGAAGAATGTTTGTCAAACGATATTCCGATATCCCCATTGGCTTGTTAATATCGCTTAAAGCATACTCAGCCACTACTTTATCTTTACTTTTGCACAACAATAGTCCAATTGTCGGTTCATCGCCTTTTTGCCGGTATTGTTCGTCTATTGCCTTGATGTAGAAGTTCAGTTTTCCGACATGTTCGGGTTCAAAATCGGTTTTCTTTAATTCCACAACCACATAACAATGGAGACGGGTCTGGTAAAAAAGCAGATCGGTTGAGAAATCGCGGGTGCCAACCTTTATTGGGACCTGATTCCCCATGTAAGCAAACCCTGCACCAAGTTCCAATAGGAATTTTGTAATGTGTTCGATCAAGTTTTTTTCCAATTCCCGTTCATTGAAATCGGCCCGCATTGTGAAGAAATCGAAAATATAAGGGTCCTTTAAGGTTTGTTGTGCCAGATCGGATTGTGGGGCCGGTAGGGTTTGGCTGAAATTGGAAATGGCTTTTCCTTCACGGTGATAGAGACCAGATTCAATTTGATGAATAAGTACGTCCCGACTCCAGCCATGGCGAATTGTATTAGAAATATAATAATATGCCTCCTGGATAGATTTACATTTTAAATATATTGCAATGTTATGTCCCCATGGAATAAGAAAAATTTGTTCGATGCTCCATTCTGGAATTTGGGCAACAAACTGTTGCCCAATTGTAGTGTCCGATTGAGATACAACGGTCTCTTTTCCTAATTGGTCAACAGCTTGTTGACCAATTATATTTGGCTGGTTATAAAATAGATACCACTTTCGTATGTACTTTATATTTGTTAGGGAAAAGCCTTTTACCTCAGGGAAGGCCTCCATTAAATCGGAGCTTACCCTATTCAGAAATTTACTTCCCCAATTGGTAGTTTCTTGTTTCTCCACAATGTCGGCACCCAAATCCCAATAGAATTTAAGTAATTCCTGATTAACCTGCACAGCCGCTTTGATCTGGGTTTGCCGAAACTTTTGTTTCAATTGCAAAATCCAGTTGTAATAGTCCGGATCGGAGTTATTGGTTTTCATCTGATCAATATTTCTTGTTCTTTATAATTGGCCAACACCTGTTGGCTAAATTCAAAAACCGCATTAAGTCTTATCCCCTCACAAATATTATCTCACAATTCTTGCATTTCCGGCTTTCCTGGTCAATGTCACCGATAACGAATTTGCCTTCGCGACGTTCGAAGATGTCAAGACCACGACCTAAGTTGATTTTCCAGCCATTATCAGCGACAATATGCCGATCGTGAAGATCCTGAAACTCGAAGGTGAAGTCAATACCCAAATCAACAAGTGACTCCTGAAATTCTTCGAGATTCGACATTGAATCCTTCATAAACGGAACATCGTTCCAGGTAATTAGATGTAGGTTGATCTCTTCGTCAACTTCCTTATTTTTCCCGAGCATGACACAAAATTCAAGAAAATTCCTGAACTGGTACATGTACCTGATATATGGATCGGTGACTGTGATTTGTTTTGAACCTTTCAGGTATTCGGCAAAAAGTTTTTTATAAGATATCCCTGTCTGATTGTCTTTAATGGAAACTTGTTTGGATGTTAGATAAACCGGCTTATCTTCATTGAGGCCGGTATGTATTTCAAGTTGTTTGTCAGCTACTTCGGTAGAATAATTCGATTTTTCGAGTGTTTCTACCGTAACTTTCCGGCCATTCGAATTGATGATATAGGTAAACTCCACGGGTTCCACCCTGAAGGTTTCGTCAAAAATATAGAGCTGATCTTTTACGCGCTTCCTACCCTCAACCGCAAAGTCAAGCAGTTCAAGTATTTGCTCACCCGTCATTATTTTATCAGGATAAAGCAGCTTTGCCAAACCGGAAAAGGTTTTACGTATAGCCGTTTTATCTCTGGTTGAAAGCGAACCGTGCAATTTTACCTGTGCATCAACTATGCCACTGTAATCGGCTTTGCGCAATTCCTTTAGTATTTCAGCAAGGTAGTCAACAATAAATCCATAACTTGTAGAAAACACTGAATTTTTTAGTATCCTTACTTCCCAACCCGGAATGTAAAGATGTATCCTGTCGAGAAATGCCCCCTTGATGTAGCCTTCAGGTATTGACTCAAAAAGATGGGAATTTTTAAGCATATATGGCACTGAATGTTTCGTATTTCCAATAAATGCCATTGATGCTGTGGCCTGATAGGTCTCCTTGCCCCGGTTGAACGATTTGTTAGCCATGTAGTTTTGCAAGATCTTTACCAGATCGCCATCAACCCTTTTGGAACCTTTATCCTGCTCAAATTCGTCAAGAGCTACTACGTCCCAATATCCAACGAGTCCAATTTTATTCCCGGTATTGTTCACAAACAAACGTGCTTTCGAAACATCGCCACCAGATACCAATACGCCATGTGGTGACAGTTCTGAAAAAATATGTGACTTTCCAGTCCCCTTCGGACCCAATTCGATAAAATTATAGTTGTTTTCAACATGGGTGATCAGCCGCGAAATTTGGATCATCTTCCCCCGTTTGTTAAAAAACTCAGGGTTCAAGCCAATGCTGTGCATCATCAAATCGAGCCATTCATCGGTTGTGAAGTTCTTCCTTGCCAGAATAAATTCTTCGAGATTGATGTTCGATACTTGTATCGGTTTGATATCCTGTATTATCCACCGGATTTTTGTATCGGCAGCGTGCGAAAACCCCATGTTCACGATACACCAAACTCCGGCACCACTTAATAATTTCTGATGATCCATCACCATTTTATCGGCAATTGGAACACTTTTTATACCCAGATTGGCAAATTCGGCTTCGTAAATATTGGCTTTATCGTTGAGCGAAACATTTATCTTATCAATTATTTTGTGATTTCCCGTTTGGCGGATCGTTGCCTTAACTATCTCAGCTTCACTGCGGTGTACATAATTGCTCTTGATAACACTCTTTACTTTCTCTATCCCTGTTTTAATGATCTCCTCATCGTTAATGGCACAATATTGGCCCAACAAATATTCCAGCACATAAGTGGGCACAACAGCATTTCCCTTTACAAGCGATGTAAGGTCTTTTCGTACCACCTTGCCTTCAAAGTTTGCTAATATCTTTTCTTGTAGTTCCATACTTAAAAGTCAGATTCTATGAGTGTATTATTTTGTACCAGTTCTTCGATAACCGGGTTTAATTTATCATCAACCCTAAATATTTTCAGTTTCAGCACGGTTTCGCCTGCCGCCTCGTGCGAAAGCATTACTTCGACCCGTTTAATCCTTTCGCTCGGTGTTTCGGCTGTTGAGTCCAAAATTACAATTGCTTCATTGCTAACTAATAGCAGGTCTTTGTAAAGTCCAACTGAAAGAGTATTCTCCTTTTCCCACCGTGAAACCTTCTTTTCTTGTAATAGATTTATTCTTAATATATTAGATACAATCCTTAATTCGTCTTTTTTCATTAGTATAGGCTTGACTTTTTGTGTCACCTCCTCGGTTTTTCGCGAACTTTCGATAATAGGAACAACCAATTCCTGCAAGCTGCCACCTCCATGTACAAACTGATGGCCAACTCCCGATTTTTTAAAGCGGTTTACAGCAGCCGGTATAATGACAAATAGGTCGTCTTTGAATTTGGTTGTTATTGAAAGTGGTATCTGATAGCCCAATTCATATTTGACCTGCTTTTTTACAATTTCAAACCGGTTGCCTGAAATGACAGCATCCTTACATACTCCATCTTCTTTGTCCTTTTCCTGGATTTCGCGGTCGTTGTACAAAAAACCATGATCGGCCGTTACCAATACTTTTGCTACGTTAAAGGTATGGTGTATTTTGGGAATTAAGATCTTTAATTCGTTAATGGCTTCTTTTACAGCATTAAAGGTACGGCGTTCCGATGGTTTTTTGTCGCCGGTGGCATCGATAACATCGTGATAAATGTAAACAACCTGATTTTTAAACATTTCACGAAGTTCTGTTTTATTTAAACCGTTAATTTCGCTAAATTGCATGGCAATTGAATCCGTCTTAGCCATCGCTAATATTTGCTGTCGTGCCTCTATTCCTTCAGGACTTTTACCACCTACAAGTATTTTACCCTCATTAAACGTAAAATCCTTTCCCGGCAAAAGGTTGCTCATTCCAATGCTTGTTTTTGAGGGCAATGAGGCTAACTGATACCGGATTACAGCAGTATTTTTAGGATCGTTGTGCAATTCGGAAAGCAATTCACAGGCCGCCTCGTATCTAACAGCATCAGAGATAATTACTACCACTTTTTGGTCAATCGGTGCAATCTCTGTTTTATAAAAATCATATTGTTTTGGCACTGTCAATGCCTTGTAATCGAACTTAAAATGTGAGAGGCATTTCAACCATTCACGATTCATCGCATCGAGGTGATTTTCGTAGGCAGTATTGAGTTTATTGTTTAGTGAATCAAAATCAATTTTATCAGGTATCCCTATTGTTTCGAGTTCGTTCCTTATCAATGTGGCTTTACGGTAATACTGATCGGCCAAATACCAAAGATTTGAATAGGTTTCGAGGTAATCGGCCGGTTTGTTGAGAATATAGGTTGATACTTTATTGATTTCACCGAACATTTTTGCCGTCTGTATCATATAATTCAGACAACCTGTAACCTCAGAGCCCAGGTTCGGCTGAAGTGAAATATTTTCAAGCGATTTGATTACTCCTTGCGGATTGTAGGAGATAATGTTCTGTTGCTGATGGATGATCTCCCAAATCATATCATCGCTGTAAAAAGCAAAGTTTCCATCAATACCATAGTTATTAATCAGGTACTCACCCCTAATTTTTTCGGAAGCCATTAACAAAGCTTCCTGAAATTTTTCGTTTACCCGCTGGTTGCGTTCAATCTCTAAAAGGAATTGATTGAGCCTGATAACTTGTTCGGGTTCCTTGATTTTGTACGATTTATAAGGATCGTTTTGAGAGATCACATTTATCGTCTGTGTGATACGATTGTAGAAAATGCTGCTTAGTGCTACCTTCAATTCATCTGCATCAAGGCTTTTTATTATAATACCCGTGAATTCTTTAATCTGTTTTTGAATTACTTCGAACAGGTTGTAATCGGCTATTTTTTTCCCAACTCGTATTAATTCACTGCCGTTATCGGTAAGTGCAAGTGATAATATACGACCTATAATTAAACACCAACTTTCCATCTGCTTAAATTTCAGAAAGTAAGCCATCAGGCCTCTTATCAAAGCCGATTCTTCAAACTTTTCCGCCGTCAGTATCGGTCGGCAAACTTCCTGTACAGCACTGTATTTCAATTCTTTCTTATACTTTGAAACCAATGATTTTTGATGGCGCTGCAACCCGAAATCTTCGATAAAAGTGCCAACATCGTCTAAAACAAGTACTTTATTGGACACTAATAGTCCCAAAAGCGGAAATTTTCTATAATCTTCCTGAGTACGCGGATGTTCCTGCCGAAAATACAAAAACACTTTATCCGAATTCCACTCACCCTGAAACAACGTTTTTAACCGGAAGGCATTATTTTCGTATCTGACTACCCTTAAATTTTCATGTTCAAGGGAATCTATCTCGAATTGATATTCACCCTCCGGATCAAAGAAGAATAACACCCTGAGATTCTGATACAAACGGAAGTATTTCTCAATTTTTTCTCTCATAAAAATTTTAATTCACATCAACCATTATTTTTTTAGTACCTCAATCAATTGCCTGTTTATATACAGTGTCTCTCTACCAACCCGCTGTGATTCAAGAATTCCTATAGCCTCCATTCCTCTCAGATATCTTGATGCCGCTTTCCTTTCAACCTGAAGTCTTTTAACGACAAATTCAATTTTCGAATAAGGCATTTCAAATAATAATTCAACCAATTCTTTTTTGTAAATTTTCGGAGCTTTCTGTTGAGCCTCATCAATAGTTCTGTTCAATAATTGTCTGATTATATTTATTTTAGCAATTGTCTTTAGTGAAGTTTTTTCGACCGCTTTCAGCATGAAAATAATCCATTCCTCCCATTCTCCGGTACGGTTAGTTTGATTTAACAACCGGTAATACTCCGACTTATTCTCTGTTATATAAGAGCTCAAATACAAAATTGGCACCTCAATCAAATTATTCAAAATCAAGTACAAGATATTCAATATTCTACCTGTCCTTCCATTTCCATCATAAAAAGGGTGAATGCTTTCAAATTGATAATGAAGTATTGCCAGATTAATAAGCGGCGACAAATCCTGCTCGTTTTGATTAAAATGATTGATGAAATTCGACAATAAATCAAGTATGTCAGCTTTATCCTGTGGCGGAGTGTAAACCACTTCGCCGCTTGTATCATTTTTAAGGACTGTGCCGGGCATGCTTCGGATACCTGCCGCATTGTTAACCAATTGTTGCTGAATACTTATTATATCGTTTATTCTGAGGAAGCCCTGCTCTTTAATGAAATCGAACCCATGAAATATAGCTCTTCTGTAATTTACAACCTCTTTAGTGGCAGATGAAATATTTGATTGATTAATAATCATTGCTTTGTAAAGCTCATCCTGAGTTGTGATAATATTTTCAATCGCTGAACTATCCTTCGCTTCCTGAAGTACAATGGCATTAATAAGCATTGCCTGATTGGGAATTGTCTTTGCAATACCTTTTAATTCAGCCAATGCTGCAGCTGCCCTGCTGGTATGGCGGAGTATTTCAATAGTTTCTACCTTGTCTCTTTGTGGAGGAAGGTTATCAAGTTTAAAACCTGGTACAATTTGTCCCATATCATTCTATTTTGTCCCAAAAATACAAAATTTAGTACACATTTTTGCGTGTGATGATTTTTTTATGAAGCCAACAAACTTAATTTACTGAAAATTTCAATGAAGATTCGGATTGACCTCAGAGATGTCATATATTTATAGAAAACATTGATTATTAAGAGGTTGAATCATTAATATTTTAAACATTTTTCATCCTTTACTTAATTTCGGCCACCACCCCTTCGAACAGTTTATAATTGGCGGTAACACCATCATCGAGGTCGAAGCTAATCTGTTGGTCTGCAACTGTTTTTAAAACCATGTCGTATTGCTCACATTCGGTGAGGTCTTTCCTTAACTTATCGAGAAGTTTGGAATCGAGGGCGCCCAGTGAACTTTCGTTCTTTTCGAAAAGGGCGATTTTTGACCGCAACGATTTCAAATGGTTGATCAGGTAGTTCGACCGGATCATCTCGGCTGTAAATGGGTTCATCCGGTGCATATAAACCAAAACCTGGAAGGCACCTTTGGGCGAGGCAAACAGCCAATAGATCGGTTTCTTTTTGTACATACTGCATTGTGTTTTCCAGAACCCGGTTACGATGTATTTCTCAAGGTCCTGGTCGAGGCATTCCTGCAGGAAGTTGATGTTTTCGATGCGGGTCTCTTCGCCCCAAACAATATCCAAAAAGTTTTTAAAGCGGGTAACAGCATCATCCGGAAAATCACAGGCCGAACCCATTAACGGCACGATTGCATCATCATCTATCTCAACAGTTTGGCCATTGAAAGTGTAGGGGGCTATTTCTTCATTGGTTGGATTTGGATGGGCAATGTGCAAACCGGGCCGGTCCAGACGGTAACGCCCCATAAAAATCCCCATGGCATACGAAATCAATTGCTGCATCACAACTGCCCGCTTAATAGGGAGTTCGATCTTTTCGCCACGCCTAAAAGCAGGTTCCAATTGCTCCAAAGACTTGCTGTCCAATTCGTCCTGTAAAATAGTTATGTCTTTTAGCGCAACCTTTGGGGTCAATTCGCCCTGTAAACCATAGATTTCGATAAAGATGCGGTTAAGTTCTTCTTCATTAGTATGAAGTTGAAAAAAATTCTTTGTCACCGTTCTTTGAAAGTATTGGTAAGATATTTTTAATGTTTTACCTTCATTTATTAAGTTGGAAAGATCAAAATTCCAAGAAGATTCAGATGAATCATAATCTTTTTTAGCAATTTCTATATTGGTTTCTGATAATAGTTGGATATTAAAATGGGAAGTAGGGAAGGGCAATTTTTCAATATCGGTTTTGGTAATATTAAGAGTTGGATTAATCAGATTTATAATAAGGTCTGATATGTTTGAATTTAAGAATGCCAATAAATTTAAATTATTTTCAGCAAATATGACTGGTCCACCATTACCATATAAAATTCCTTTGGGGACATAACGAAAAGAAGATTTATAAGAAGAAATCATTGTCCATGTTACCCCATCTTTAAAATAATATTTCTCATCCCGAAATCTGTGATCACTGCATTTCTCTTTAATTTCCTCAGCCTCATTGTAAAGATTAATAACATTTTCAAAATTTCCATACCATTTTCGATACTCTCCACCTCTAGTAATTGGATACCATTTTTTATCAATTCTTTTAATATCCTCATAATTTGATGCTTGTGTATTTAATGAGTTTCGGTTGATTTCAAACCAATTTCGAATGAATATTGAATCTTTTCCTGTTCTTACTCCAGGACTTGAAAAGCATTTATTTCCAATTAATACATTATTAAAAATGTTAACGATCTTCTCACTTATCCAATATGCGATTGGGCTTCCAGGTATTTTTGTGAAGTTGGCTTGCGATTTATTTTGAAATTCATTATTTCTTAAAAGAAAATTATTTTCTTTTAAGTTTACTAATTTGTAATCTACTAATCTATAATAGATACCGTTATTTACAATCCTATTTTTTGTTAAAACAAAAGCAGTAGATTGTACAACTTCACCATTTAATTCCTCAAAAGTGCGTGGTCCTAAATGGAGCATACTGACAATACCATGATTGTCGATAATGTACTTTCTTAATTCTTCAAAAGAAGTTAGGAACATCCAGCTTTGCATATTGATCATCCCCATCAAACCGCTTGACTTATTTAAACTAATGCACACCTCCATGAAAATTGCAAAAAGATCAGATTTAGAAAGCGGGTATCTTTTATTCACATAAAACTTTAGAGTATCATTCATGTTTTTCTGTCCCATATACGGAGGATTAGCAATTATCACTTCGTATTTTTGCCCAAGCACTGCGATCACTTCAACAAACGAAGCAATTTTGATAAATGCAATCTCCTCATTTATTGTCTTATAGCCTTTTTGTTGAAGTTCCATCAAACGCTTCACAAAAAATGCCATAGCCTTATCGTCAAGTTCAAACTGCATAATGGAGCCTAAGTTCTGAGCATCCTTCATTAATTCCAAAGCATTGGACAGGCCATCTTCATATTGGATCCCTTCGCTTCCAAGAAAGTCAAATATCTCCTGCCTACTGAAGTCGATGGGTTCGGGCATTGCATAGATATGGGGCATCCACCCTTTTTTCAAAACATCGGGGTAACGTTTGGCCGCCTTCAAACAGACTGCAAACCGCGACAACTGAACGGCACGTTTGTCAATGTCCAATCCAAACAGGTTGTATTTCAGGATACTCTCAACAGCCTCCTCATCGGTATAGAAATCTTCCTTGTACATCAGGAACAAAAGGTCGAACCCTTCAACAAGGATATGCCCCGAACCACAAGCCGGATCCAACAATTTCAGCTCGGTGGGTTCCTTGATGATCGGGTTGCCATATTCCGGGTTTTCACCTTCAACAAGGTATTTCATGTCGGGTTTCAGGGTACTTTTAGGGTGCAAATCGAGCCACAATTTGCCCACAGTGTTCTGTACCATGTACTTAACAATCCAGTTGGGGGTAAATATCTGTGTGGCGGCAGGTATGTCCTTGGCTTCGGCCTTTTTGTTTTTCTTGAACGAAGCAAAAACTTCGTCTTTCCGGTCCGAGATATAGAACTGGTAAAGCCAGCCAATCAGTTCCACCTCCTGGTACTGTTGGTCGCTTATGGCATCGGTCGTATTCAGAAGATTTAGAAACCCATTGTCGGACAGGATGTTATCGGGCAGCAACAGTTCGGTATAATCGTCTATCCCGCCAAAGATGGATTTCAGCAAAGTGTGTGAGTGGCAATAGCCAACCAATAAAATGGCAAACGAAGCCTGATCTTGACTGTAGTCGGGAAGGGTTTTTTTCAATCTTCGTTGCTCGTCAGATGAAAGGAAATCGTAATAACCTTGTCGTGCCCGTTTAAGCATAATTGGGGTAAACATCATACCGATGGCATATTCCAATTGAGGTGGTTCGTAGTTGTTTTTCGCAAGTATGTTTATAGCCATCATTCGGTTGAACCATGTATAAGCGGCCTCCTCTTTTACTACATCTATTCCCTTTTTAGTAATAGCACTTTTCAGTGAGTTCCATAGTGTAAGTACATTTACATCGTCATACACTTCTCCCCGGAACATATAGCCACCTTCGATATTTTCGGGTGATTCGGTTATATTTCCTTTTTTATCAAATCCCCAGAAGGTTAATTTGTTTTCCACACCTTTCATTAAATTGGTGCGAGCGAGTTGTGCGAAGGTCTTGGTGTTCATAACTATTTAATAATGATTGTTTTGTTGGCATTAAGCAAATTTGTCATTTGATCGCGGATGGTTTTGAGGTACTCTTCAAGTTCCTTTTTGTTCGAAATGGTAGCCTTCACATTTGTTATGTAATATTCTACAGGTTCGCCAACTTTTGGTTGTTCATCGTCTCCGGGTATTTTTTTTGAGGCATAGTGAATTATCAGGCTCATTTGATCGGCTTTGAAATTGCCCGCGCTCAACAATTTATTTTTGAGCATCGGGATGGATTTCAATCCATTGATTGTTTCGATGTTTTTTTCACGTGAGGCAAAAACATGAGGTTCCGTAATTGAGTGTTTAGATGCTTCATTTTGGAGTTCCTCAAATATTTGATTGTAAATTTGGACAACATCAGAGATGAGTTCCTTTTTATATAGTTCGAGTGCCATTTTCACTTCGTCAAAAACTTTACGTACATGGCGATATTCTGCACGTGGATCGGTCATTCTTAGAAAACTGCCAATTTTTTCTGTTTTTGCCTGATCATCAGGTGTTAATTCCCTGAAATTTTCTGTATTATCTTCATAGAATTTCTTTATGGCATCATAGTCTTTGCCATGTTTGTCGGCGAAATCGGCAATGCTCTTTGCTTTATCGAACAGATCCTTTGATTCAATGACATTGGCGGTAAAATCTCCGAACAGTTTTTTAGGATCGCGTGTTTCCAACCATTTAGTCAACAACTCGTTAGCATCATTGAAACAAGTACCGAAAGGATATGTGCCGTAATATTTTTTTTCGTACGAGTTAATTGTTTCCGCATGTGTTTTTAATTCTCTGAATAATGATTCGAATAGAATATTGGCATCAGATGTATTGTCAATTGCACAATTGAAAATCTCCCTGAAACTTCTCATCACCAAATCGAGGGTTGCCTGATCAATCTCCTCGCCCGACTGGACAACACAACGCATCCGTTCGGGAGTTACCAAAGCTTTGTTGATAAAGTCAACGATTTTAAACCGCGCCGTATTATTGTACGAAAAATCGCGTTTCTTTTTCTTGACAAGATGAACTAAGATATCGAGAACCGTTTCGTGCCGCCAACCAAAAGGAGGTAAGGCAAATTCGTTGATCAGGTCGTGCGCTGTAATGATGTTATTGTGAAGCGTAATGAAGTCATTTACAATAATTTCCGCAGGTGATAAATCGGGCATCATTTTTTGAGTATCGGCAGCCGATTTTTTAAGATCAACCTGATTTTGTGCGTAGCTGTTTGCCAGAGTTTGGTTTTTATAAATACCGGCAAGATGCTTATCTATCATGTTCTTAATTCTGTCGGCAGGTGTCACACCGTTAATCTGATCGGCCTCAATAATTTGGTTTTGGGAGATGTACCGCGTTTCGGCGAACTTTGCTATGAAACGTTTACTGATAGATTCGCTTAAGTCATTGTTCCTGATCTTGAAATTTTCGATGGTTTTTCCCCTTTCGCCTGTTGCAGAGCTTCCGCGATTGCTCAGAAATTTCAGGGTTTTGCAATACCAGTCGAAGTCCCTTCGCAACCCTGGTTCTTTGTTAAACCATTCGTTTATACCAACTACCAACTCCGATTTATTTGTAGATAGGGCTTTGTTCTCGAAAGGAACTTTATCGGTAAGCAAAACTTTCAATTCAAAATCACCGGTTCGGAATATCTCTTTTCCCTCGACAGAATAGGCCATTTTAAAATCGTTGGTTCCGTAAGTGACTTTAGGTCTGATGATGGTTATTTTGCTGAAAAAGGTATCAAAATAGGTTAAGCGGTCATCGAAGTTAAGGGCCTCGTTTTTAATCAGGTTCTGCACATTTATTTCGTCTTCGTTGAAAAAGAAATAACTGTTGTTTTCTTCACGGATAATGCTCTCATCAAGCAATTTATCGAGCACATCCTTAATTTTATTTTGCAATTGCATTTTGTTCTGGTCAAGCTTTTGCATCATCAAAACAGTAAGGTTGTCGAGGTTTGATGGGAAGGTTTGTTTTTGTGCCCCCTGTAAATGCGATACCATAAACAAAGTTTTGACAATTCTCGATGCAAATGGGTTATCCTTAACGTATTGCAACTTGATAGCATTTTCGATAGCTCGTGTTCCCCTGTGGATCAAATTGGTATTGAATTGATCATTGAAAAAAGCATCAAACGGGACAAATCCTCCAACTTCGTCATCGGCACATTTACGGGCAGTATAATGGGTAATACCAATTAACGAACGGGCGTTGTCTTTCACTTGTTTTTCGACAAAGCTTAATTGCTGAAAGGCATCAAACACATCTGATATTAACTTAAACTGGTAAGGTACAAAAGGATAGGCCAAAATAAAATCATCCTCATTCTGATAGCCTTTATAAAGTTCGTGGCTTATCCTGAACTGGTTTTGGATATAATCCTTATTTGTGTTGTACAGCTTTGTCAATGCCGAAATTCCATTGCTGTTTTTTTCGAGTACCCTTAACTGTGTAATCCGGGCTGCATCGTTGCTTTGCAGCGAAATCCTTGTATCAAAACGCCCCAGGATTTTCCCGAATTCATCTTGTGGATCGTCAACACCTTCGATACCATTTGAGACTTCATCGAGTGTTTGCTGTGCGGTACATGCAATCCAAACCTGATTGTTGCAATCTTTGCTCACACGTTCAATGATATTTTGAAAGTTGAGCAACAATTCTTTGTTTTTCCCGATATAGGCAGAAACCTCATCAACAAGAAACAACAACCTGTATTGCGGATCCTTATTTTTGAGAAATGATTTCAACTCGGGTATCAGCGTTCCTTCGATGTTAATTTCATAGGAGTTCCTGTCCGACAGTTTGTTGTGTAACGAGACGGTATCCAGGTCGGGAAGCAATTGTTTTGCTATTTTAAGGACTTTGTCCAATTTTCGCGCGGCGAGTTTGGCAGCCGATTCTGCCCAGTCGAAACCTTCCTCCGATTTTATCAGCCTTTTGAATTCCTCGAATTTACCCTCCTCATCAAGGAGTTTTTCGAGCAAAATTGCCAGTGGAATGTCAAGGGAGTTGTAATTTCTGAATTTATTGAACATGTTAAGGAACACCCTTGTCATCTTTTCGTTTTGGGTATCGCCGGCCACATCTTCAACATTGAAAAGGATATTATCAAAGTTTGAGGAGATTATCTTCTTTTTCAACAAATAGACATTGCTCTGTGTGATCTCCTCATTCGAACCGGCCTTTGTTGTATCATAGGTTTTGATTGCCTTGAGAAAACAATCAAAGGCAAGGTTGGAAGTTGTTGGATTCAGACAAAAATGGGTATATTTAATAAAATGCGATTTACCTGAACCATAATATCCACTGATCCAGATACCGGTTTTGCCCACTTTTTTGTTGGCAACTGTATCGAGGATCTTGAAAAGGTTCTCGATAAGTTCAGGCGTAAAAATATACTCTTGAATCTCTGTTTCAACAGTTTCCCGGTCATTTTCGCTGACCACAACAGCAGGATTGATTTTCCTTTCTATTCCCCTTTCATATAATTCCTTTAGTATCATAGGTCTTGATTTATAAGTTTGATTGCACGGTATAAGTGTTCATCGTTAAGTAATTTGAATAAACTATAGTTTTCTTTTACCTCGCCAGGGTAAAAAAGGATCATTTTATAGCCCTTAATATATTTCTCGAATCGGTTCACAAATTTACTTGCCCTCAGATAAGGAAAAACATTTCCGAAGCCTTTCACGAAAATATATGCTACATCTGCATTCCCTGCATTTCGGAGATGATCTTGTATTTTGGAGTTCACAAAGGCCATAAATTCATTGCTGGTGGCATCTTGTTTTAAACCTTCCTCAACCTGAACAGGCATTTTGGTTTCATCATCTAAATAATCCTGAAGCATGGTCTTTGGCCCAAAAGGAGTGATTTCAAGATAATTAACAAATTCCTCGAATATGTCTAAAACCATTATTTCAAGGTAATTGTTAGGCCGATGGAGTCGGTTTTTAATGTTTAGGATTTCCTGATCAATTTCATATTCTTTTTCAGGATCGTATAAATACATATATGCAGGGAAAAACAGGTTGCCGGTCAGATAATCCTGAAAGTCTTTTTCTGCCAGCTTTTCATAGAGTTCAGTAATAGTCATATCAGTTCATATTTCGTTTAGATTGTAAAAGCAGGCTTCAATAAA
>CAILKW010000244.1 GCA_903834845.1 uncultured Bacteroidia bacterium
GCCTACGTTCATACCTATTCCATTTTGCATTTAAGCGCAAAGGAACAAAATTCAAAAGGGCGACAAGGTTTTGAGAAGTTATTGTGCTGTTCATAAAATGGATACGAGATAATTTAACAAAATTTAATAGACGCTAGTGAAAATTCTTCATTTTCATAGATGATTCCGGTGTGGTGCAGGAAGTCTAATAAAGCCGGTCTTGAAATATCAGAAACTTGACAGTTCACACAAATTTCGTTGAAGATGTCCAAATTGATCATCTTTTGTCTGTACATCTCCTTCCTTTTCAAATTGGATAGAAAAAAATTTTGCACATCAAGCCACGAAACAGGCATCAACATCCCATAATGCAAAATATCTTCTCTTTTATGGGAAAGCAGTTTTCTAAGTTCAATGATTCCTGTACCTTGGGTAGCACTAACAGCAAGATAATCAATCTTATTTTTGTCTGCAATTGTTTTCAGGTTATTGTCCGAAATACTGTCACCGATATCAATCTTGTTCTTTACAATGATTCGAATGCTTCCGGGACTTTGCCTTTTTGAGGAATCAATATAATGTTGCAATGGTTGGTGCAATACCATTTCATCAGGTTTTTCCCTGTCTTTTACCCTTGTTCGATCCAAAGCTAATTGTTCCGACTCATCATCTCCGACAAGCAAATGGATTGATTGTGACGCTATAAACAGTTTATGCGTACCATGATAAATTTCCTGTCCACCAAAATCCCAGACATTAAAATTAATATCCTCATTGTCAATGCTAAAATTAAGAGGTTCGATAACAATTCCATGCGTTGATTCAAATTTCGTTTTACATACTTCATTTTTTAATGCTTCGATAATCGAACTTTTACCTGCATTGCCGTTACCGAGAACTTGGAGTTTGACTGTTTTATTTGGTTTAACCTTCTCGTTATCTGAAGTTTCATTCCACCAAATGCGAAGATTGTCAATACAATTCTCTTGATTATAAATAGATTCAGGAACATCCCTTATTGGGTTATTCCTGACATCTAAATACCTTAAGCTTTCTATATTTCTAAAACAGCATATATGTTTAATAATATTGTAGCCAATTTCTAAAGTAGTTAATTGAGAAAGGGAACTGATGCTTTCAGCTCCTTTGTCACCAATGTTGTTACGCGTAATATTCAAATTAGTTAACAGAGGAAGAACACTGATGCTTTCAGCTCCTTTGTCACCAATGTTGTTACGCGCAATATTCAAATTAGTTAACAGAGGAAGAACACTGATGCTTTCAGCTCCTTTGTCACCAATGTTGTTACGCCCAATATTCAAATTAGTTAACAGAGGAAGAACACTTAGGTTTTCAGCTCCTTTATCGCCAATGTCGTTCCATCTTATGCTTAAATCTGTTAAATGAGAAAGTGAACTGATGCTTACGGCACCTTGATTGCCAATTTGGTTACATTCTATATTTAAAACCGTTAATTGAGAAAGAGTACTGATACTTTCAGCTCCTTTTTCGCTAATGTAGTTCCAACTTATATTTAGATTAGTTAACTGAGAAAGGGAACTGATGCTTTCGGCCCCATTATCGCCAATGAGGTTATCACCGATATTTAAATTAGTTAACTGTGAAAGGGCACTTATGCTTTCTGCACCTTTTTCGCCAATGTTGTTTACATCGATATTTAAATTAGTTAACCTGAAAAGGGTTTTGATGCTTTCGGCTCCTTTTTCGCCAATGTTGTTCCAACTGATATCTAAAGTAGTTAACTGTTTTAGGGTACTGATGCTTTTGGCTCCTTTTTCGCCAATTTTGTTTGCACCGATATTTAAATTAGTTAACTGAGAAAGGGCACTTATGCTTTCTGCACCTTTTTCGCCAATGTTGTTTACATCGATATTTAAATTAGTTAACCTGAAAAGGGTTTTGATGCTTTCTGCTCCTTTTTCGCCAATGTTGTTACTGTGGATATCTAAAGTAGTTAATTTTTTAAGGGCACTGATGCTTTCAGCACCTTTATCACCAATTTCGCATCTATACAAATGCAAGGAATGAAGTTCTGGTAATCCTGATAAAATAGTTAGCGAGGTTGGATTAGTTGAAAAATCATTATTTGAAAAGTCGTTTGATGATAGAATTGATTCACCATCTTTATCATACCATACTCCGAAATTTATTTCCTTTAAATGTGAAGCACATTGCAAAATTTCTTCGGGGATAGCTGTAAGTCCACACATTCCCAGGTCCAAAAAAGTGGCTTTTTCGGCGTGGGCTTTTGCAATTAATTTCAGTACGTAGTCGTTCATATTCTGTTTTCCGGTTTTTACAAATTTACAATGTCGGTCGCAAGGCTGAAATACTTTTTTGTCATTTCCAATATTTTTGTAAACTTACATAGTTTTTTACAATCCAAATCAGTAAAAAGGTGGTTTTAATAAATTTTGTAAGAATTTTTGAAATAAAACGATTTGTCCAGTTTTTTAATGAATAAACTGGACAAATTTATATATTTGCAGTAAATATATTTTTATGAAAATAACTGAACAGATAGAATTTAAGATTGACAGGCTTTCAAGAGGATATGTATTCACATACTATGATTTTACTTTCGAGGTAAATAAAAAAGAAGCAGTTATTAAAGCATTAAATCGTATGGTGTCTTTGGGCAAAATAGCCAAACTGTCGAAAGGGAAGTATTACAAACCAGAGGCTACTGTTTTCGGCAATCTGCAACCCAACGAATCGCAAGTTGTCAAAGATTTACTCGAAAATGACGGGAAAATTGTTGGCTACATTACAGGATACAGTATTTATAACCAATTGGCACTTACTACTCAGGTAAGTAATACTATTCAAGTTGGCAAAAATGAAACACGCCCGGCGTTTAAAAGAGGGCACTACACAATCTCTTTTTTAAAGCAGAAAAACACCATAACTAAAGATAATATTCCGTTGCTTCAAATTCTGGATGCCATTAGAACGATCAAAAAAATCCCTGATGCCACTTATTTATCATCATGCAAGAGGTTTTTGGCTATCATTAAAGAGCTTTCGGAAAACGACAAAACAACAATAGCAAGGCTGGCATTAAAATATCCACCTGTTACCCGCTCTCTTTTGGGTGCATTACTCTGCGAAACCGGTGATTCGAAACTAACAGAGGCGTTGCAAAAATCATTGAACCCGATAACGGTTTATAAAATACCGGGGGTAAATAAAATATTGGTCACAGCCGAAAAATGGAACATAAAATGAGGTTGCACGATGATAAAAAACTCTTCAGGCAGTCTGTACAATTTACAGCACAGCTATTAAGGATACCGGATGTGTATGTAGAAAAAGACTATTGGGTAACCTTTACATTACACACAATTTACAGCAATCCTATCGGTGTAGAAACTGTTTTTAAAGGAGGTACGTCATTATCAAAATGTTTTAGACTTATAGAACGGTTTTCGGAAGATATTGATTTAGTTGTTATTAGACGAATCGGTGAATCCAATAATCAACTCACAAATAAAATCAAGAAAATCAGTCAGGTAGTCTCTGAGGTATTACCCGAAGTTGAAATACCAGAAGTAACCCAAAAGATGGGTATGAACCGAAAAACAGCTCATACTTATTCAAAAGAGTTTCAGGGCAATTTCGGACAAGTAAAAGATGTGATTATTGTTGAGGCTACCTGGTTGGGAGCTCACGAACCATATACAACAAGACCCATCAGTACACTCATTTATGAAATGATGCTTTCAACCGGAAAACATGCACTTGCAGTTGAATACGGTTTATTGCCATTTGAAATATTGGTAATGGAACCAAAGAGAACCTTGTGTGAGAAAATAATGAGTTTAGTCCGTTTTTCATATACAGAGAAACCGGTTGAAGACTTGAAGAACAAGATTCGACATACGTATGATTTACATCAATTGTTGCAGGATAAGGAAATTCTGGAATTCTTTAATTCTGAAGACTTTGACCTTCTACTTTTAAAAGTAGCAAATGTTGATGTAGTAAGTTTTAAAAATAATAATGATTGGCTAAAGTATCATCCGAAGTATGCCAAAATATTTTCAGAGGTTGATGATATTTGGGATATATTAAAGGAAAACTACAATGGAGAGTTCAAAAATCTTGTATTTGGTGTTTTTCCCAAAGATGAAAAAATATTTGAAACACTCAAAAAAATCAAAAAACGCCTTGAATTAGTTGAATGGAAAATTATAGTCTGATAACCAATAAGTTAATTGTGAAATTGTATTGATGCTTTCGGCTCCTTTTCGCTAATGTTGTTATATCCGATTCCTAAACGAGTTAACAGTGAAAGAGTAAAGATGCCTTTAGCTCCTTTATTCCCAATGTAGTCGTTCATATTCTGTTCTCCGGTTTTTACAAATTTACAATGTCGGTTGCAAGGCTGAAATACTTTTTTGTCATTTCCAATATTTTTGTAAACTTACATAGTTTTTTACAAACCAAATCATAAAACCATAGCTGCTGCCAATAAATTATTCATATATTGCACTCAATTAAAACGGGGTCAAATCAAGAATAATTATAAAATGAAAACAATATTATTTTCCATCCTGCTTTCTTTCGCGCTCACTGTTCATTGTCAAACTGTTACAACAGGAATTGCCGATAATAAAATCTATCTGGCCGAGCTGAAAACTGAGTTGCAAAAAGAATGGCCGAAAAACAGAACTATAAACATTGTTTTTCACGGTCATAGTGTACCGGCAGGGTATTTTAAAACACCCCAAGTAAATACAATTTCGGCTTATCCTAATTTGGTTTTGAAAAAACTAAAAGAAATCTATCCTCTTGCAGTTGTAAATGTGATTGTTACAGCAATCGGCGGTGAAAATTCGGTAAAAGGTGCAGAAAGGTTTGAAAGCGAGGCTCTTAACCATAAGCCCGATTTAATTTTTATTGATTACGGTTTGAATGATCGTGGTGTGGGATTGGAAAAAGCTTTCATAGCCTGGGATAAAATGATAAAATCAGCAAAAGAACGGGGCATAAAAGTGATTTTGGTTACACCGTCACCAGATCAAAATGTCAATTACTCCGACCCGACCAACGAATTGAAAAAACATTCCGATCAAATCTGTAAATTAGCTGACGAAAACCATACAGGACTGGTTGACAGTTACAAAGCTTTCGAATTCCTTTACAAAGATAAGGAACAACTCAGCAAATATATGTCGCAAGTAAATCATCCAAATGAGGCAGGCCACGAACTGATTGCAAATGAGATAATTAAATGGTTTAATTAATATTACAAACAACATCAAATCTAAAATTAATAAAATGTCTAAATCCATCTTTTTAGTATTCTCTTCAATTTTGAGATTTTTGAAATCTCAGACAATGAACAAATTATTGATTGTATTTGCAGTTTTTGCAATGTATGGTTTTACCGGTGCAAAGGATCGAAAAATGCCTTCAAAAGAGACTTTTAGCAATCCTACAATAGAGTATTATCCTAAGCCACTGTGGTTTTGGAATAATACAACTGTTACTGGTGAAGGTATTTCGCATCAGATGCAGGACTTTCGCGATAGCTGTTATTACGGTGGATTTGGAATTTTACCTTTCGGGAAGAAATTTAAACCTGAATATTTATCAGACGAATATTTCAAAATGTACGGTGTCGCTCTCGAAAAAGCCAAAGAGTTAGGACTAACAATGTGTTTATATGATGAATATGGATTTCCAAGCGGAGGAGTCGGCCCACATAACGGCGATGGAATAGGTCGTTTTGAAAAAGCGTTTCCCATTCAGACAATTAAACGATTAGACAAAATAGAGATCGAAGTTTCGGGGTTATCGGTTTGTAATCAGATAGTTCCTGGGGGAAATCTTATGGCGGCAGTTGCAATGGAAAAACAATCATTCAAAAGAATAAACTTAAGAGGCTTCATAACTGATGGAGTATTAAAATGGGAGGTTCCGGCAGGTGAATGGAAGGTTATGTTTTTTGTGTGTATCAAAGATGGCGATCCTATTGTTGATTATCTTGATCCTGAAGCGGTTCGCAATTTTATTACAATGACTCACGAAGCTTATTATTCCCGGTTTAAAAGGTATTTCGGAACAGTTATTACAGGTACTTTTTTCGATGAACCAACCATGTACAGGGCAAATGGACGAATGTGGACAGACCGTTTTAATGAAAAATTCGAAAAGCAATATGGGTTCAATCCCGAAATATATTACCCTGCTTTATGGTATAATATAGGACTCGAAACCAGTTCAGCCAGAAATTTTCTGTTCGGTTTCCGCACCGAATTGTATGCCAAAGGATTTACAAAAGAGGTAAACGACTGGTCGGCGGCTCATAGTGTTCCGGCTACCGGTCATCAGGATCAGGAAGAAATTCTAAATCCCGTAAGTGTTTCGGGCGATCTTATGAAATGCTTTAAGTATCTTGATATTCCGGGGATTGATAAAATCGGTGGCGACAGACCGGCAGAGCGTTTTTATAAACTGGTAAGTTCTGCGGCTTACAACTGGAACAAATCATTTGTTATGTCCGAAACTTACGGAGCAATGGGAAATATCAGTTGGAACGAGATTTTTTCTGTTGCTATGGATCAGTATGCCAAAGGAATAAACATTCTGATTCCTCATGCTGTTTGGTACGATACCAACAATGTGACTTACAAGCCTGAATTATCGCACAGGAATGTATTATATGCAGATAGTCTTAAAATATTCAATCAGTTTCTGGCCAGGCTTAACATGGTTTTACAAAAAAAAGGAAAGCATATAGCTGATATTGCTGTACTTTACCCTATTCAATCGCTTCAGGGTGAGCACTATTTTGACGGGCCGCTACCGTTTTACAAAGGAGGAGTTGAAATTCCCAAAACAGATTATATTGATGTGGCTAACTGGCTTACCGAGGATGCAGGCAAAGATTACACCTTTTTACACCCCGAAGTGCTTGACGAAAAATGTATCGTCTCGGGTGCGAAACTTCAATTTCAAAATTCGGTGAACAGCGATGAATACAGTGTGTTGATTATTCCGTCATGCAAAACAATATCATTATCAAACTTAAAGAAAATCAAATACTTCAACGATAAAGGCGGCAATATTATTTTTACTTCTCAATTACCGGTTTACTCTGTTGAACCTGGAAAAGATAGTGAAGTGACTGAAATGGTAAATTCAATTTTATCAGAAACCAATCAAAACGGGAACAAAACAAATCAGGCTTCAGGTAAAGCCATTTTTATTTCAAACCCTAACGGTAAGGCAATCAGGGAGGCGATTGAAAAACTCGACCTCAGATTTGATGTTGAATATCCCATAAACAAAGATCTCCGTTATATTCATAAAATTATAAATGGTATGGATGTTTATTATTTTGCCAATGTTGGAAGATCAAATATTGCAACAACAATTCAATTTAGAGGAAATCATAATCCTGATATTTGGAATCCTCATACAGGTGAAGTTACAAAAACAGGTGCTGCAACCAATATTGTTAATGGTTTTAAGATAACCACATTGCCGCTGAATTTAAAATCAAATCACTCAATATTTTATATTTCAAAACAAAGTAAATTAAATAATTAATCAAAAATGAAGATGACCAAAGTAGGATTATTTGGAATTGGGCTCGACACTTACTGGGCTCAATTCGATGGGTTGCTCGACAATCTGAAAAAGTATCAGGAGCAAATCAAAACCAGAATAGCCGGATTCGGGGTTGAAGTAGTTGATGCCGGAATGGTTGACAATCCGGTGAAAGCACACGAAATAGCCGACTTTCTAAAAAGGCAGGATGTCGAAATCGTATTTTTGTATGTTTCAACTTATGCTTTATCATCAACGGTTTTGCCGGTAGCCCAAAAGCTGAAAGTACCGGTTGTAATCCTTAACCTTCAACCGGTAGCTGAACTTGATTATGTGGCTTTTAATAAACTTGGCGACCGTGGAAAAATGACTGGAAAATGGCTCGAACACTGCCAGGCATGTTCGGTTCCTGAAATTGCAAGTGTATTTAACAGGGCAGGAATTCAATACGATTTTGTAACAGGTTACCTTCAGGATGAAGAAGCGTGGAGAGAAATTGAGGCATGGACTGAAGCTGCCCATGTAGCATCTGCTATGCGCAATAACCGTATGGGAGTTTTGGGCCATTATTACTGCGGTATGCTCGATGTTTATACCGACATGACTAAACAATCGGCAGTTTTCGGAACGCATATAGAACTGCTCGAAATGTGTGAGCTGAAAAAATACCGAGAAGAAGCTACAGTAGAGGAAGTTCAAGCCAAAATTCTGGAATTTAATACAGCTTTTGATGTAGCAAAAGAATGTGAATTGACTGAGATTGAGCGTGCTGCCCTCACTTCGGTTGCATTGGATAAGTTAGTAAAAAAACGTAATCTTGGTTCGATGGCCTATTATTACGAAGGCGAATCTGGCAACGATTATGAAAATATTGTAACTTCAGTGATTGCCGGAAATACTTTGTTGACCGGAAAAAACATTCCGGTAGCAGGTGAGTGCGAAGTGAAAAATGCACAAGCCATGAAAATTATGTCAGAATTTGGTGCAGGCGGATCTTTTTCGGAGTTTTATCTAATGGATTTTAAAGATGATGTGGTGATGCTCGGACACGATGGCCCTGCTCATTTTGCAATCGCTGAAGGTCGTGTGAAATTAGTTCCTCTTCCTATTTATCATGGGAAACCAGGCAAAGGATTGTCAATTCAAATGAGTGTAAAACATGGCCCTGTGACGCTGCTTTCAGTTGTTGAAGGCAACGATGGTTTATTTCTGTTAGTTGCTGAAGGTGAATCAGTTGCGGGTCCAATACTCGAAATAGGCAATACCAATAGCCGTTACCGTTTTTCGACAGGTGCGAAAAAGTTTATTAATTCATGGTCGAAACAGGGACCTGCTCACCATTGCGCCATTGGCGTAGGTCATATCGCAAATAAAATTGAAAAACTTGGCCAAATATTAGGAATCAAAGTAGTTCAAATTTGTTAACAAAAATTTTCAGAAAATAAATATCTTTACATGAAAACATAACTTTTATTGAAACAATCATTTAATCAATTATAAACATGAAAAGGAATCATTTATTTGCGACAATCGGAACCATTCTTTTGATCGCTTTGACTGTTGGATGCAGTGAAAAACCTGTGCAGGTAGTAGGGATTCAGAACTATGCGGAACTAAAAAAACAGCTTGTTGATCCGCCATCGGAATACCGAAGCGCGCCACTCTGGGATTGGAACGACAAAATTACAGAAGCCGGTATTGATTTTCACATGAATAAATTCAAAGAAGGTGGAATTGGCGGAGTTTTTATTCATCCTCGTCCCGGATTATTGACCGAATATATTTCGGAGGATTGGAACCATCTTTTCGATTACACCGTTCGTAAAGGTAAAGAACTGGGAATGAAAGTGTGGATTTACGATGAAAATTCCTATCCAAGCGGTTTTGCAGGAGGTCATGTTCAGGCTCAGATGCCGGAATCCTATAATCAGGGAACGGGTTTGAATTGCGAACTTCAGGAAACTTTCAAACCGGACACTATAAAATATGAGGTGATCTTAAAGCTTGACAATAACCACTTTAGTGATATCACAACGACAAAAGATTCATATATCGGCAAAACAGGAGTGTTTTATCTTTTCAAAAAAACTTATGGTTCAAAATCGTATTGGTATGGCAATTTTCCTTACGTTGATCTTCTTCAAAAGGGAGTCACACAGAAGTTTATGGAGATCACCATGAAGGGTTACGAAAAATACGATAAAGATGAGTTTGGCAAAACCCTAATGGGAATATTTACCGATGAGCCAAACCTTGAAGCGGCAATGGGCCCCAAAACATCATTCAGATGGACTCCGGATTTATACACTGAATTTGAAAAACGATGGGGATATGATATAAAAGTAAACCTCCCTTCGCTTGTAAACGAAATTGGCAACTGGAAAAAAGTAAGGCACGATTACTATGAATTGCTTCTTGAAATGTTTCTCGACCGCTGGGCTAAACCGTGGAATAAATATTGCGAAGAAAATGGATTACTCTGGACAGGTCACTATTGGGAACATGGCTGGCCAAAACCAACTGATGGTTCCGATGAGGCGGCATTCTATATTTACCATCAACAACCAGGAGTTGATATGCTTGGAAATGAGTATATTCCAAATGGATTAGGTGGACAGTTCGGGAATACACGTGCCATAAGGGAGTTGATGAGTGCCGCAAATCAAGGTGGCCACACTCGGACATTAAGTGAAACTTATGGAGGCGCAGGTTGGGAGATTACTTTTGCAAATTTCAAACGACTTGCTGACTGGCAAGGTGTTATGGGTGTGAATTTTGTGAATCAGCACCTCTCATATTTTACTATTAAAGGTGTTCGTAAATTCGATTATCCGCCATCATTTACTTACCACGAGCCGTGGTGGGACACATACAAAGAAATGGGAGACTATCTCGGTCGGATTTCAATGGCAACAGCTTCAGGTCAGCAGATTAATAAAACCATTGTTATTCAGCCAAATACCACATCCTGGATGTATTTTTCACGAGTTACCAAAAACGGAACTCCCGATTCAATACAGAAAAATTTCAAATCGTTTGTTTACCAATTAGAGCGTAACCATTTCGAATATGATCTTGGTTCCGAAAATGTTCTTAAAACAATAGGTTCTGCAAAAGATGGTAAACTCGTTGTAGGAAAGCGTACATATCAGCTTGTTGTTTTGCCTGAGTCAATGCAAAATATTGATAAAGGCACTTTTACACTTTTAAAACAATATCTGAAACAAGGCGGAAAAGTGTTATCCTTTGCTAAAGAATTTCCGTATCTCGATGGAACTGAATCGAATGAGGTAAACGATCTGATAAAGAGTTTTTCAGAGCAATGGACCTTTGCGAGCAGGCCGGAAGATGCTTCAGTCAAACAGTTGTTCGCGCTTAATGACTTTACCATTCAGGAATCCGCACCTGTAACCGGCGAACTATACCATCAACGCAGAATCATGGATGACGGTCAGTTAGTTTTCTTCGTCAATACTGATACTACCCAAAATGCTTCAGCCATAATTAGTTCTAAAGGGAAAAGTGTGGTTAAAATGGATTTATTAAATGGTGAATGTTTCCAGGTTCCGGCCAAAGAGGAGGCTGGGAAATTGTCTTTTGAGATTACACTTGCTCCGATCGGAAGTGCGTTATATTATATTTCAGATAACAAATTGACTGAGCCATTATTGCCCGCAAATCTTACAAATGAGCAACAGGTTGCAGGAACAGGGAATGTTAATGTCCGTCCTGAAAATGAAAATGTTTTGGTATTGGATTATATGGATTTGAGATCACCCAAATTGAATATTGATGTGACATATTTTATGAAGGTGATGCGTCAATTGTTTGATAGTTATGGTTTTAAAATGGGGAATCCATGGCAGCATAAAATTCAGTACAAACAGGATTACCTTGCATTGGATACCTTTAAAGTTGGATCAGGTTTTCAGGTGAAATACTATTTTTCGATTGCCAAAAATACTGACAAAGAAACACTAAGCAAATTGTCGGCTGTTGTTGAACGTCCCGAATTATGGGAAGTATTCGTCAATGATAAAAAGGTTGAAAAGAGTGACAAATGGTGGATTGATCGTGAGTTCTTCAAATTTCCAATTGGCGATTTGGTTGCGGCCGGTATAAACACCCTGACACTGAAAGCTCCAAGAATGTCGGTACATGCCGAATTGATGCCTGCTTACATTGTAGGAGACTTTGTTTTGAAACCAATGAAACAAACCTTTGAAATCTCAACAGGAACACTTACCAAATTAGGGTCTTGGAAATCAATGGGATACCCATTTTACAGTCAGAAAGTTTCATATACAGATCAGTTCACGTTATCAAGCTCTGCCGACCAATATAAGGTAAAACTGAATAAATGGAAAGGAATTGTAGCTGAGGTCTTTGTAAATCAAAAGAAAGCCGGAATTATTGCTTATCCTCCTTATGAATTGAATATCAGTAAATTCATAAGCCAAGGGAAAAATGATATATCTGTAAAAGTCGTTGGAAGTTTAAAGAACACATTTGGTTATTTTTATAAGAGTAATAACAATAAATGGATAAACGGACCGGGAGATTGGGACACTGCTCCGGCAATAATTCCCGGAATTGAACAGTACTTTTTGATGGATTACGGGTTGGAAGAACCATTTAGTGTTATTAAAATGAACTGAGATTTGGATTACAGTAAGTTTGCGGGAAATTATTAAGAATCCTTCTCATAAACTGTTCAAACAATAATTAGTCAGACGGGGAGTTCAACTTGGCTTTGAAGTAATTTCCCAAAAACCGAACTGTTAGGCAGATCAAGATAAGGATAGGTGACCTTCGAAAGATAAAGACCTTGTGGATAAACAGGTATAATAATTTTGGGGGTCACCTTTGTTTTTAGGTATTGCTCGAAGTCGGTAACAGAAAGCGTTCCATTACCGATTTCGAGCAATTTTCCAACAATAATCCTGATCATCCCGGACAAAAACCTATTTGAGGAAATGTGAAACCTTAACCTTGTATGGTGAATATCCGAAAACAATTGCGCCTGAGAAACATTACAAATAGTGTGTTCGTATTTTAATGGTGATTTACAAAAACATCTGTAATCGTTGTAATTTGTGAGTAAACTGACAGCTTCACCCATTTTAATCAGATCAATATTTGAAAGAGGATAAAACGAACTCAAACCAATGAGATAGGGATCTTTCTGAGTATGAATATAATAATCGTAACTTCGCTGAATAGCATCGAAACGAGCATGTGGCAACCCTTCCATTCGAATTACATCATATACGGTTATATCATGCGGCAAGCATTTATTCAACCGGAAAAGTAAATCGAAGTTTAATTCCTCGCTAATGTCGAAATGGAAAAAGAACTGGCTTGCATGTACCTGAGCATCAGTGCGTCCGCAACCAACAATTGAGACTGGTTCATTTAATATACGGCTGAGCGTTGTCTCGATAACTTGTTGAATACTAATGATTCCCGGTAGTTTTTGCCACCCGCGGTAATTGTTTCCGTTATATCCTATGTGAAGAAAGTAGCGCAATTTAATATTTACTTTTGGTTATAATTCAAACTTAACTTTAATAACCTGTCAATTAGCAATGTGTGAAAATGTGTCGTTATGTTTTTATTATCTGTTTTTTTTCTTACAAAAATACTTCATTTCATTTACCACCATAAAAAAGTCAGTGATTAATACTATTTTTGATTAAAATATCTCTGCTATGCAATCAATCAATCCGTATTCAGGCGAAGCCATCAAAAATTATCCGGAATACACTTCCGAAGAGGTTAATTCGATTATTATTCAGGTTGACTCAGCTTTTCAGCAATGGAAACTGACTACTTTTGAGCACCGTTCCAATCTGATGAAAAACCTTCAGTCACAATTACTTGAAAAGAAAGAGGAACTTGCCCGAACAATGGTTTCCGAAATGGGCAAAGTGTTACGCGAGGCAGTTGGAGAAATCGAAAAATGTGCACTCGTTTGCTCTTTTTATGCAAATAACGCACAGTCATTTCTCATTAATGAGCCAATCAAAACAGAAGCTGCCGAGTCATATATTTCTTATCAGCCAATTGGAACGGTTTTAGCAGTAATGCCGTGGAATTTCCCATTTTGGCAGGTTTTCAGGTTTTTGGCTCCTGCATTAATGGCTGGCAATACGGGAGTTCTTAAACATGCCGCAAATGTGCCGGGTTGCGCTCTTGCCATTGAACAACTTGTTCGCGAAGCTGGATTTCCTGAGAATGTTTTTAGAACGTTGCTGATAAGTTCGTCAAAGGTTAAGCAGGTAATCGAAAATCCATTGATTAAGGCAGTGACCCTCACTGGAAGTACTCCGGCAGGTAAAGCAGTTGCCTCGGCTGCAGGCTCGGTATTGAAAAAATCGGTACTCGAACTGGGAGGAAGTGACCCATATCTAATATTGGAAGATGCAGATATTGAAACCGCTGCACGTTTGTGTGTTACCAGTCGTTTGCTTAATGCCGGACAAAGTTGCATTGGTGCCAAACGTTTTATTATAGCAGATAAAATATATGATGCTTTTGAATCCGAATTTGTGCGGTTAATGAGTAATGCAACTTTCGGCGATCCTCTAAATTCTCAGACCACTATTGGGCCGCTGGCAAGACCCGATTTACGCGATGAATTGCATCAGCAAGTTGTGAAAAGTTGCGAAATGGGTGCGAAGGTGTTGCTTGGAGGTTTTATTCCTGAAGGGAAGGGTGCATTTTATCCGCCAACTGTTTTGAGCAATGTTGTACCCGGTATGTCGGCTTATAACGAAGAGCTGTTTGGCCCTGTAGCTGTGTTGTTTAGGGTTACTACCGAAGAAGAAGCGATCAGAATTGCCAACGACACTTTGTTTGGATTGGGAGCCGGAGTTTTTACTGGCGATATTGCTAAAGGGAAACAGCTTGCTGAAAAAGGTTTGAAGGCAGGTTGTGTTTTTGTAAACGACTTTGTAAAATCAGATCCGAGACTTCCGTTCGGGGGAATAAAAGAAAGCGGCTACGGAAGAGAATTATCAGCAGTCGGAATCCGTGAATTTGTGAATATTAAGACCATTGTAGTGAAGTAACATTTCAGGAATGTTCCAATCAATATTCTTTCGTGGCTTAAAATGCAACATTCAGCCATATCTTTTGAACATCTCAACACTTCAAAGATTTAAACAGTCTGTAACTTTGCACGGGTAAATAGATCGTTTACCACGTTAATTGCAAAACACTTACAGAGTATCATGAAAAAAGCGAAACAAAAAATTGCCGTTCTTTTTGTATGTTTGGTTTTAAGTCAATTCAATGCAGCCTCACAAATTCCAAATCAAAACGAGGGACTGCCCTACACACGTTCAGCATTTTCTACTGCAACCTCTGCTCTTCAAGGTTGTATAGCTCTTTTCTCAGGAAGCCGTTATGCCTTTGTAAACGGGAAAAAAATCCGAATGAGTAATATTGATTTACTTCGTGGCGAGGCGTTTACTGAAAACGGGAAATTTTTCGTTCCTGCCTCTTTTGCAGGTATCCTCCTGATGAAACAAATTAAACCCGACCCTATTCCTGTAGGTCTTGAAATTTTAGCAGATCGTTGGGTATATAATCTTCGTGCTGCAGAGGCTATTATCCCAAAAAATATCGAACAGAAGCTTATTGAGTATGAGAAGTATTTTGCTATCAACGATTGGGCTGTGCAACTTGGAAAAAGTGTTTATCATGACAAAACAGGACTTTTGTTAATCAGTAATAAACCAATTAATTATGATGGAAAAGATGTAAAGCTGGCTGATTGTATCACCACATTGTTTGATACACCTGAAAAATATATGAACCCGGATATCGCCACGCAAAATATCCCTTGGCTGAAATCTCAGAAAGAATGGACTGAACACGCCAAAGTTACTCCTGAGCAACTGGAAGAATTAGAGAATGGTACTGAAAAAGAATGGAATACAGTTCCCAAAAGCGAGTACGATTTTTCGGGGTTCAACTTCAAATTGCTGGGATCAAAAGTTCCTGCACCAGGCATTTATCCCCGGTTGCTTTTTAGTCCTGAGGATATTCCGATGTTGCAGCAGCAGATCAAATCAAACAATTCGGCCATGAAATCAATGGTCGAAATCGAGTTTCTACTCAGCAAATCCTGGCTCGACGAAACTTCAAGTGATGGGAAAATATTCAATCTTCTTGCTTCCGGGGATGTAGAAAAAATCAGAAGCCTTATGGATCCCCCTGTGGAAGGTCCTGCGGTTTATTCAGTTCCGCGCTTAACGAAAGATCATAAGCCGGTAATTTACAATTCACACATTAACTATGTAACCAACTGCCTGTCAACTACTGCTCTGTATGCCCTTCTTACGAATAATAACCAGTTAGGGAAAAAAACAGCCGATGCTATTGTCACCTATTTCAAACTCATAGAACCCAATGTGGATAAGCATCTCCACACATCCGATTCGGAGTTTGGCGAAACATTTGAAGGGGGGAATCATTCAACAACGCACTGGCGTGGCATGCACGGAGTTATACCGCACATGGACATGGCTTTTGCGCTCGACTTCTCAGGCAAATGGATGACTCCAGAGCAGAAAAAATATATGCAAACACTTATCGCCAAAGCAACTTACGGACGAAGGACAGGTGGAGGAGATGGTCCTCGCAGAGGCTGGCGCGACATAAACCATGTCACCTGGCACCTCACCCATTTGATTTCGCTTGCTGCTATTGAAGGTTTGAACGGGTTCGATCCTGAAGGATATGCCTCAGGAGCAGAACTCACTAAAGACTTTCTTGACTGGGGAATAGACAAGAACGGGCAAATGTTTGAAAGCAACGGAAAATCGGGAGGTGGCATCCAATTTGAATTTTTATCCATGGTTATCCTTGCCCGCAGAGGGGAAAATTTGTTTGGCCATCCTCATCTCAGGAAATTGTTAGAGGCACAAACAGAAATTACTACACCCAACGCAGAACGGACGGTCACCAGCGGAACCTGGTCGGGTGGACCCTTTGCCGCCCAAACACTTGGCGAACTTAAGGCTTTCTTTCCACAAAATAAGTTCAATGATTACCTGCTTTCCAACGCATATCCGACATTCATTCCTGCAAACTTCGATGCTACCGACTATAGGAAGAAGCTTGAAAAAGAGGGTACCGGCAGATTACGCCTTCCCGGACCAACCTATCCCGATATGGTTTTCGGATTTCCTTACATCGCCGACTGGAAAATTACCAAACGCGAAGAGCTTGATTTTAAACTTGATTGGGATACTGATGAATACGGGATGTTTTCCTCGTCAAGTGATAGAACAGACAATGCTACGTGGATGAATTTGCAGGTTCGTCAAAATACCTATATAGGAACTGGTCACCATCATTCGGATATTGGGATGTTCCATTTTTCGGCACTTGGCGTGAATTGGTTTGCCGAATCTCATTTTCAGAAAGAATATGATTCAAAATACCATAATGCCGTATTGATTGACGGAATCGGGGAATCGGACAGATCCCCTGCAAAAGGGGATTACCTCGGCGCAACATTTATGCCAGACGGGGCTGTTGCTACTGCCGATCTGAGTTATGCCTACAGCTGGAAATGGTGCACTCAGGTTCAGAATTGGGGCGAAGGATTTGCTACGCTTGCCAAAGATCAGCCTTACAAAGATTTTGTTTATGAACTGGAAACCCGTTCGGAGATATTCGATATTTTCAGGGGAACTACGAAGTATAAAATGCGTCCGTGGTGGGCTACCTCTAATCAGTCCAATTTTATCCCGACACTCCGTGCACCCTGGAACATTGTGGAATATGTTTATCGCAGTACCGGTCTTGTCAGAGGAAATCACAGCTATGGGATTGTAGTTGATGATGTTAAAAAAGATGCAAACAACCATTTTTATCAGTGGACAGGCATTTTTGGGCGAGGAGTTTGGAAAACCACGATTGAGTCTGGTTACTGGCAGGCGGTTGTGTTAGGTTTCGATGCAAAACTGCAAGGCAACGAATTTCAAAAATCGGTGGCCGAAAAATTAGATCCGATCAAACCGACTCCCGGCTCACCATTGTTACTTGTTTATTTGACCGGAGCGACAGGAATTGAAAAAATCAATGTGGAAATAAAAAAGGATGGTACGTTAAAAAATGAAATTCCTGAAGCATATTGTCGCTTGAGTGTTGATTTGAATACTAACCAGGCCAACTTCAAGCTGATTTTTATCCCTTTTAGATATGGCGAAGAAATTCCTTTGATTATGGAGGAGAATGGAAAGGTTTCTATTCAGTGGAAAAATCAAAAAGATGACATTAGTTTTATGGAGGCAGCAGATAACCGAACCAGATTCAATGTTGTAAGAAACAATAAAATAATCGTTTATAGCAAATAAGATGAGAAAAATACTTTCAATATTTGGTTTTTTTGTCTTACTGTTAGTTTCAATTTCCGGATTTTCGAAGATAGAAAATCCTCCCGGACTTTCACAGAGAGGAGGTTGTCCCCAGTTTTTCGGAAAGTTAAAAGCAAAGGAGCCGGTAACCATTGTTTATTTTGGAGGGAGCATTACTAATCATCCCGGATATCGGGTCTTTTCGGAAGAGTGGTTTAAATCTCAGTACCCTGAAAGTAAGATAACTACAGTTAATGCCGGTATTGGTGGAACAGGTTCCGACTTAGGTGTGTTTCGGATGGATCAGGATGTCCTTGAGTACAATCCAGATCTGGTATTTGTTGAATTTGCAGTGAATGATGGTGGCATGGATTCTTTGGTGATCTGTCATTCTATGGAGGGAATTGTAAGAAAAATCAAAAAACATAATCCACAGACAGATATTTGTTTTCTATATACTGTTAATCAGGGGATGCTGAATGATCTGATGCAGGGAAGACTTTGCAAATCAATGCGCTGTATGGAAAATATTGCTGAATATTATCACATTCCCTCAATAAATTTTGCTATTAATGTAATCAATCTTGTGAAAAAGGATAGTCTTATATTTAAGGGTGAAAAAGGAAAGAATTACAGTGGTAAAATGGTTTTTTCGGAGGATGGAACCCATCCGACTTTTGATTGCGGACACAAAATCTATACAAAAACACTAACCCAATCAATGCTTGCAATGGAAAAAATGAAGGCCGCAAAAACTGTAAAAAAATTAAAATCGGAATTGTACCCCGGAAATTATGAGCGGGCAAAATCTATTTCGGTATCAGAATTTCGGAAAAGCAGTGGCTGGAAAGTTGTTCCTACAGATGATAGAATCTACAAATACTATCAGGGCAGTTCAAAAGTCTTTCCTGATTTGATTGTTTCTGACAATCCGTTAGATTATATTGAAATAAAATTCAAAGGAAGAGTGGCGGGATTGTTTGATGTAATTGGGCCTGGCTCCGGGGGTTTTACTTATGAAATAGATGGGGGAGGTAAAACTACAGTCAGGCGGTTCGACGTGTATTGTGGAAACGTTTACCGAAGTAATTATAAGTTTATGCCGCTCATGGAGGAAGGCATTCATTCTCTGGTAATTCGGCCCGACAATACTCGGTTTGACAAGAAGGCAATTTATGGTTCCAAACCGACACAAATTGCGGATAGTACTTATTTTAAGAGTTTTAATACATATATTGGTAAGATTTTACTAATAGGTGAGGTTGTAAAATTGTAAATTAAATGAGGAAGAGAATAACATTTCAAACAATAATTTTATGAGGTTATTTATTGTATTCATTTTTTGGAATATTATTTCTGAAAGTAACGTAATGGCAGTAGTATCCGATTTAGGTTGGGGCCCTACAATAAACACCGGTTTAAACCTTTACGTTGCCACAAACGGGAATGACAATAGCGATGGTTCGTTAAAAACTCCCTGGCAGTCAATAACAAAAGCACAGTCATTTATAAGAAGTTTAAAAGCTGGCAATAGATTACCGGAAAAAGGTGTTACTGTCTGGATTAGAGGTGGAAGATATCAACTTTTGTCCACTTTGTCCTTCACTACGGATGATAAAGGCACGGCTGATAAACCGATTATTTACCGTGCTTTCAAAAATGAAGATGTTTCGTTGTTCATAGGCAAAATAATCGATCCTTCATTATGGAAACCTCTGAACTCCAAAGCCAGGAAAAGAGTTCATCCCAAGGTCAATGCAGCCAATTTAAGGGAACTTGACATTCCTTCTTTTGGGATAAAAAATGCTGATGAATTCCCCGACAAATTTATCAACTGGTCTTTGTTCGATTTGGTTGTAGATGATTTTAGACAACCCATATCGCAATGGCCCAATCCAAATGAAAACCTGCGCGGAGTGAATGAATCTGGTTTTACAACCTGCAACGGTTCAAAAGATATGGTCTCTTTTTACTATGCCGGTGGCGGAAAACCTGTAGATAAAGATCAGACGAATGAAGTGGATTTGGATAACTCCAACCGTATTGACCGCTGGAAAAAATCAATGGGTTCCGGTCATGATTTATGGCTAAAAGGTTTCTGGAGAATCCCTTGGGCGGCTACGACTGTAAAAGTTTCGGAAATAAATAGTCGTGAGAATTGGATTCGCCTTGCTGCAAATGCCGATAATGGGATGGGAAGCAAATACAGTCCTTCAGCAGATAATGCAAAAACCTATCGTGTTGGCGATGGCAAGGAAAAATGGTGTGTTGTTAATTATCTGGATGAAATTGATCTCCCCGGCGAATGGGCTTATGACTTCAAAGACAAAAAGTTGTATTACTGGCCGATCAAAAATCAGGACAAAGTGACCACTTATATTGCCGATAAAACCGAGGCAGTAGTCACGTTGAAGGGAGTTTCAAACGTTCAATTTATTGCCCTTACAGTGGAAGGAAGTCAGGGCAATGGATTTGATTTGACTAATTCATCTGATATCTCCATTTCAGGTTGTACTATACGAAATGTTGGTGCAAATGGAATTAATGAAAATATGGGGTCAAACAATACCTTCCAATCGAATAATATTTGTGAAACCGGTTCGGTCGGCATCAACATCCTGAATACGGGAAATCGCCCAAAACTAATTCCTGCAAACGACAAAGTGATCAATAACCACATTCATCATACTGGGAAGATGACCTATGGTTATGCCGTTTTTGTGAAAAACAGTATCGGAATCACATTCGCCAACAACTTAATTCATGATATTCCTGCAGGTGGATTCAGTACCATGTTAATCAATAACTGTATTTTTGAATACAACGAAATTCATAATGTGGCGTTAAAAGTTTCGGATATGGGTGCTTATTATGGCTATGGCGGATGGAGCTGTTACGGTAATGAGATTCGATATAATTTTGTACATCACCTAAATCGTGCAAATGGTCTTTATTCGGATGATGGTACCAGTGGAAAAAACTTCCATCACAATATTATACAAAATGCAGTCAAGCCATTTCTTTTCGGAGGTGGTCACCACAACATCGGACGGAACAATCTGATTATTGATTGTGCATCTTCCGGTTCCATAGACGATCGTGGAATTGCCCGGTTCTATTTTATCTCGAACAATTTCGGGAAAGGGGTAAAAGAGATGAAACCTGACATGGAACCCTGGAAAAGCTATGGAATTGAGCTGGTGAAAACCTATCATTATCCTGATTCATTGTGGAAAGCAACACTTGATACGCTCTGGCATCCCGAATGGCCAAATGGTTGCAAATTAATTGATAATGTGGAGGTTAATTCAAAAGGATTTTCCAAACCAAAGAATGGCAGGGTAACAATCGCAGATAATATTTCTCTGATGAATGTATCTGATGCAGGATTTAAAGATTACCAGAATATGGATTTGAGAACTACAAATACATTGATTCTTAGTAAGTTTACAGATCTGAATTCATCCTTCCCACTGATGGGATTACAGGTTGATCCATATCGTACAAGGATTATATCAAGAGCTGAATCGGGTGGTTTACACAATCGGTCGGAACAAGGCGATCCATGGTATGAGGATTCACTAAACCGGTAAAAAAGGTTGAAAATACAAATGTTTCAGTTTTAATCAGTTTTATTCCAAGTCACTAAAGTTGCATTGCCGAAATCTGTCTGACATCATCACTATTAACGACTAAACAATCATTGATTTTGCTATTATTTGTTTAAGTCGCTGAAATTAAATATTATAATCGAAATTTTGAATTAACAGAAACAAAGTGATGTGCAACATCTTGCATATCATTTGCAACGTATGGATACGGCCAATTAGTTTCCGAAAACTATTTTTGCCATCGGATTTCTCCTTTTTTTAAAAGATTAGCTGACATCTATATGAAAATTTACCCAATTTTAATAACTTTAATATGAGAGCGTATTACCTAAAATTTCAGGATTATTGGCTTACTTATTTGCAAAAGCAGTCGCTTAGAGGTCTGTTTTTTGTAATCTTACTTTTGTTGGTTCAGGTTGGAAATGCCCAAACCAAAACCCAAACCATAAAGATTACCGGTTCTGTAAAGGATTCTAAAACGAACCAAGTTCTACCCGGTGCTTATATAAAAATTAAGGGAACAAATGAAGGAACTACTACCGATTTTGATGGCAATTTCACTCTAAAGTTTTCTAATCCCAAAGCTATATTAGATTTTTCTTATATGGGTTACCTTACCCAGTCAGTAACCGTAGGTGGAAGAATAAGGCTTGATATCCTTCTTGAAGAAGAGACACAAAGTCTTGATGAAGTAGTGGTAATCGGGTATGGTACTTCAAAACGAAAAGATCTTACCGGATCTGTCGGAAAAGCAGATGTCGTATCAATGAAACAAGCGCCAGTAGCATCAATAGATCAGGCATTTGCTGGTCGTATTGCAGGTGTTGTGATCACCTCAAGCGATGGTCAGCCCGGTGCTGCGCCTCAGATCACCATTCGCGGAGGATCAGTTAGTCAGGATGGCTCGCCATTATATGTTATAGACGGCTTTCCTGTTGAAAATATGGATATAAATTCAATTAATCCGAATGACATCGAATCTATGGATGTTTTGAAAGATGCTTCTTCGATAGCTATTTATGGTGCCAGAGGAGCTAACGGAGTAATAATCATAAACACTAAAAGAGGGATAGTGAGTGCGCCCCGGTTCACTTATAGTTTCTCGACAGCCGTTCAGCAAGATATCAAACGGGTGAAAATGATGAGTCCGTATCAATTTGTAAAACTTCAGATTGATTTGGATAGCATCGTGAGTACTCCCAGTAACCCTTCAACCAGATTTTCAAAGATATATTTGGATCCTGCCAATGGAGTAACATTGGAATCCTATAAAAACCCTGAAAATAGTTACGACTGGCAGGATTTGTTATTAAGAACAGGTATAACAAAGAACCATTCACTAAATATCACCGGTGGTACTGATGACACCAAGTATTCTATTTCAGGAAATGTATTCGATCAAAAGGGTATTATTTTGAATACAGGGATGAATCGTTACGATGGGAAAATCAGCTTCGATCAAAAAATAACAAAAAAACTGAAATTAGCTATTAGTGCTTCCTATTCGAGTACAAGAACTTATGGCACACTTCCTTCAACCGGAAATGGTGGTGGTGTAGTTGAAGGGATGTGGAAATACCGGCCTGTTTCTGGAGTAGGAAATCAGGATTTGCTAAATTCTGTCATTGACAGTACTGCTTTTGCTGATTTTAATAGTGGAACAACTGCAACTCTGGGAGATAATACAATCAGTCCCTTACTTCAGGCTCAAAACGAATTTCGAAAATCAACAAATAACACTGGTTATTTGAATGCCTCTCTGGAATACACATTTTTTAAAAGTGTCAAACTAAAAATCTCAGGTGGTTATAATGCAACAAATGCAAAACGTGAGCAATACTATAATTCAAACACACAGCAAGGTAATCTGTTTAAAAATAGTTCAGGTGCTTATGTGAATACAAATGGGATCAATGCGAGTTATGGAACTGCTATAAACCAAAGTTATCTTACTGAAAACACGCTTAGCTATCGTGATAAAATATTCAAAAACCATGTATTGGATGTAATGGTCGGTTTTACCTATCAATATGCCAATACTAATTCAATAAGTTTTAATACCATTAATATTCCACAGGCAACAGAATATCTGGTAATGTCATCAATTGTTTCGGGTACGGCAACCGCACCGGGATCCGGTTCCTCACAATGGCAATTAGCTTCCCTTTTAGGAAGGGTAAACTATACTATCGGCGATAAATATTTATTTACTGCAACCTTGCGAAATGATGGTTCTTCAAAATTCTCTCCTGGAAAACAATGGGGGTACTTTCCCTCAGGTGCTTTTGCCTGGAGGTTTTCTAACGAGCCATTTATGAAGAAGGTCAAATCTGTTTTAAACGATGCTAAATTAAGGTTGAGCTATGGTTCGGTCGGTAATAATAAGGTGAACGACTTTGCTTATTTGTCTCAATTCGGTTCTTTGCAAACCTCTGCCGGTTATCCCTACAACAACACTTATCAAACAGGCCTTCAACCATATTTTTATGGCAATACGAATATAACCTGGGAAACCTCAAAAGAATTTGACCTCGGAATAAATTTAGGTTTCTTTAAAGACAGAATATTTATTGATGCAGACTATTACCGGAAAAAAACCTCCAATTTCCTACTTGGGGTTACTCTTCCAATGCTTGCAGGCTATGGTGTAGGGTCAAATACACAATATCAGAATACAGGGGATATACTTAATCAGGGTTTTGAATTTACATTCAATTCGATGAATGTTGCTTCGAAAAAATTTCAGTGGAACAGTAGTTTCAATATTAGTTTTAATAAAGGGAAAATACTCAGTTTCTTTTCAGGAATGGAGACTCGCCAGCAAGGGTGGGGTATGAATGGCAGTCAAACGGCCTGGATTGCCAAAGTTGGAGGTCCTATTGCTGAGTTTTATGGCTATACTTGGGATGGTTGCTATCAATATGCCGATTTCGACAAGTTAGCCAATGGAGTTTTTTCACTAAAAAATGGGATACCAACCTATTCTGCAGCTATACAGCCCGGCGATGCAAAATATAAGGACATCAATAGTGATGGTAAAGTAGATGTGAATGACCAAACGGTTATTGGCCATCCGCTTCCAATCCATACAGGTGGTTTTAACAACAACTTTATTTATAAGAATTTTTCGTTGAATATCTTCCTTCAATGGAGTTACGGGAATGATGTCTTAAATGCAAACAGGCTGGCATTTGAAACCAACGGTGGTTACTTTATGAATGGGAATCAATTTGCTACATACTCAAATCGTTGGACACCAATCAATCCAACCAATGACATTCCGCGTGCAAGATACAATTCAAAAACAGATGTGGATAACGTAACCCGCGTTTCTTCCAGGTTTGTCGAGGATGCCTCTTTTTTACGGCTAAAAACGGTCTCATTAAGTTATACGATACCTCAGACTCTTCTGAAAAAACTGAAGATTCAAAATATCAGACTGACAGCTTCGGCACAGAATATTCTGACTTTCACCCACTATTCAGGCCTAGATCCTGAGGTTTCCAACTTCCGAACTTCAAATCCTGCCAATAGTCCATTTGGGGGAAATATAACTTCCGCAGCAAGTGGTACCGGATATTCATTTGTCCAGCCGAGTAGTAGTTATACCGCATTATCACCGGGTTACGATTACACCCCTTATCCACGTACGTTTACGCTGAATTTTGGAGTCAATGTCACTTTTTAAAACCTAAAGAGAGAACCATCAATCTTAAAAAATTATTGTATGAAAAATATTATACGACTTTTTACTGTTACTCTGCTGATTTCCCTTACTGGAATTTCCTGCCAGAAAGATATGAGTTTAACTCCTGCATTTTTCAGGCCTGTCACTTTTACTACCGAGGCCCAATTAGATGCTCAGGTGGCATCGGTCTATACGATACTGGAAACTGATCAGTTATACGCACAGGGGTTATGGGGATACATGGATTCAGGCGCGGACGAGCTTTTCAGAACCGGAGTTACAGCTACAACTACTAATCAACCTGCTTTGTATAACCTATCCAGTTCCGATACGCCTTACTCAAATCTTTGGAAAATGTTGTATCAGGGCATCGAAAGGGCAAATGTTATCCTGTATGTAATTGACAAACCACAGATGGATGAGGCGAAGAGGAAAAGATATAAGGGTGAGGTGATGTTCCTGCGTAGCTTTTACTATTACTTATTAGTTACCCATTTTGGTGATGTGCCTTTAAAAACCAAAATCTCTGATGAGATGGGTACTGATTTTAATTTACCAAGAAGTCCTGCAAAAGATGTTTACGCTTATCTGTTGAAAGACATGATGACGGCTGACACACTCGTGCAAACAATAACCAAAGCTCAAACACCAACAATTGTCACTCAATCAGCAGTTCAGGCTATGATTGCCAGGGTCTGTCTCTCATTGGCAGGCAATCCCATTAACGATGCAACCATGTATAAAGAAGCATTAATATGGGCTCAAAAGGTAATCAGTTCAAATATTCATTCGTTGAATACTACTACCTTTCCAGGATCTCCCGTTGCATCAACATACATAACTCCTGCCTATAGTCGCTTGTTTATTAATAATATGCAAAACAATGCTAATGGCGACAAAAACATAACAGAAGGAATCTGGGATGCTGCTTTTCTCTCAAAATCCAACACTTCAGGCTTATATAGCGGAACCGGCTACTCAGTTACTCAGCAATTGGGTGCCTTGATGGGCATTACCTGTCCTGATGCAACCACTACCTCAATCGTTGGTTATTCCAGCGGAGGATATCGTGCATTACCTAAACTTTTTAAACTTTTTGGTGCGGGCGATTTACGGCGCGACTGGGCGATTGCACCTTATATCTATAAAGCAGCAACAGGGTCAGTCCGCACAGATATTTTAAAGGTAAATATTGCAGGAACCGGTGGAGCCACTGCAATAGCAAATACCTCAGCTACAGGTGTTATCACTTCAATAACCGTTGAAAACGGAGGCTCAGGATATACCACTGCACCTGCCGTTACTTTTACCTCTTCGGCAGGTACACTTGCATCCGCAACTGCTGTTGTTACGGGAGGCGCTGTAACAGCAATAAATGTCACTGCCGGTGGTTCTGCCTATCCAACAACTTACGACCGTCCTGTTGGCAAATGGCGCCGCGAATACGAACTCAATGTACCACCGGTAAGACAGCAAAATTACACATCTTGTAATTTCCCTATTATCAGGTATGCCGATGTTTTATTAATGGCGGCAGAAGCCGATTTAAAGGTTAACGGGACACCAAGTACTCAGGCTGTGGAATATTATAATCAAGTACGTAGAAGGGCGTATGGATATAGTTCTGTTACTACCCCTGTTGCAGGCCTTGATGTTGCTTCTTTCACATTTCAGAATATTGTGGATGAACGCTCCAGAGAACTTTGCTTCGAAGGATTACGCCGCCAGGATTTATTGCGCTGGGGGATTATGGCACAGGAGATGCAAAAAGTGATCACCGATAACAGTACAAATTCTCCAAGCGGCTATTTAACAGCTGCTAATTTATCTGCAGTCAATTTTGTAACTAATCCGGTAAAATACGCTTTGTTCCCAATTCCTGCCACAGAGCTGATATATGATTATAATCTTTTTCAAAATCCGAATTGGTAAATAAAGTGTTGATTAACAATATTAACTCGGTTATTTATAATATAAAATAATAAACAAATACCATGAAAAATAATATTATATATTCAGTTATATCCTTCTTTAGCTTGTTGTTATTTGCAAATTGCACAAAGTCAACCATTGAATCCCCTGATGACTTTAACGTAACAACAACAAAGGCGACCTATAAAGTGGGAGATACAATTAAATTTAATCTTACCGGTAGCCCCGATCAGATTGTTTTTTACTCTGGTGAAATCGGAATGCGCTATGAAAATGTTGAGCGCACAGTTGCTGCGGGAACTGCCAAATTAGTCTTTCAGACCTCAAAGCAAAAAGGTGTTTTAACAAACGGTGACTCATTAAGGTTACTCGTCTCTTCAAACCTGAAAGGTTACGATTCGGTTAGCATTGTAAAAGCAGTTTGGACAGATATTACAAACCGTAATACAAAATGGCCTGCTACTATATCCACTACATTTACTACTTCCGATTCCATCAACCTTACCGACTTCAACAACGATTCCATAAATATTGCATTTCGATATATCGGGAAAAAAAGTGAAACAGTGACTCAGCAGCTTTGGAGAATGCAGGGATTTTCGCTTATCAATATCTTGCCAGATGGAACAAAAACCGGTTTATTCGCTCCACCACAGATTGCAGGGGGAACAGCCACGTCCGCATTCGCCAACACCGGTTGGATACAAGTAAGCATGAAAAACAATACTTTGCCTGGGTTTAATGCGTGGAATGTTGGAACAGCCAATATATCAAATGTAAAAGCTGTTAAAAATACGAATGGAATAAATATCGTAACCGCTTACCCCATTACTTTTGATCCTGGTATTACTTTAAGCAATGATGATAATGACGATTGGTTAATTACTACAAAAGTAAATTTGAAACAAGTAAAACCTGATTTTGGGGTTCCTATCAAAAATGCTGTTGCCATTACATTGACAAAATTCAACGCTCTGCCGAATGCCTATTATAAAATTCCAGGCACATATACTGCAACTTTTGTAGCCTTAAATCTGGACATCACAAAAGCACAAAAAGTAGTCAGGGAAGTGACATTTACAGTAACACCTTAGAATGTTGATATTAGGCAATTATGCGCCAATCAGAATGAAAACATAGAGCAACACAACACGAAATATTCATAATTAGATAAAAAAAATATGAAATTGACCAAATTTCTAATCGCTTTGGGATGTAATATTATGTTTTTTTCATCTGTGGTTTATGCTCAGGAATCGCTTGCTACAAAAATTGCATCAAATATTCTGACACGAAACAGCTATTTCATTTACGAAGGAGGCAAAGGACTTCATTATGCCGAAGTTTTTGCGGCGGTGGCATCACTTAAAACAGCAGAAATATTACATAACAAGTCTTTGCAGGATTCAATAATTGCCCGGTATCATGAGCTTTTAGATGTAAACAGTCGTTTTATATCGGAAAAATCGCATGTTGATCACAACGTCCAGGCAGTTTTGCCGTTGGCGATTTACAAACTTACCGGGAATGAAGACTACAGAAAACTTGGATTGAAATATGCCGACAGCCAGTGGGCTAAAACGGATTCCACTGGTCTGACCACGCAAGCAAGGTGGTGGGTTGACGATATGTATATGATTGGTATGCTACAGCTTAGTGCATATCGTGCCACCGGTGATAAAAAATACCTTGATCGCGCCTCAAGTATGTTAGCGTCCTATCTTCCTAAACTTCAGCAGCCAAATGGTCTTTTTTTGCACGGTCCCGGTGCTCCGTTTTACTGGTGCAGAGGAAATGGTTGGGTTGCCGCCATTTTGGGTGAAATACTGACCGATCTGCCAGTTAATGATCCTAATTACATATTAATTCTGACTGCTTATCAGAAGATGATGGAGGCCCTAGTAAAGTTTCAGAGTGATAACGGCATGTGGCGGCAACTAATTGATTATCCTTATAGTTGGGCTGAATCATCGGGTACAGCGATGTTTGCTTTTTCAATGACAAGGGGCATCAATCAGGGCTTATTAAAAGGGAAAAAATATAAAGTGGCTGCAAATAAAGCACTTGCGGCAATTATAGCACATGTTAATAAAGCCGGTGAAATTCGCGAGGTTTGTGTGGGAACCAATAAAATGCCTGATCGTGATTTTTATCTTGAAAGGCCACGGGTGGTTGGCGATTTTCACGGACAAGCACCTCTGTTATGGCTAATCAATGAACACCTTAGCCATTAAGAAATGTATTTTTCCTAAACTCTGCTTTTCCATAATACTCAAATCACAATGAAATTAAAAAAAAGCATTTCCAGTCATCATAAATCAAAATTCATTCTTTTTACATCATATATTTTTTTAATTCTGATGATTATCCTTATGCTTTATCTTTTTTTGTAAATTGCTGCTTTTTATTGAAATCATTTTCTCAATATAAAAGCAAAAATTATCAAAGATAAGTTTAAAGAACCTTTATCGTAAGTGATGGTGAAAGTGTTGAAAATAATTGGTTTGTTTTTTATTCTATTCTTTACAGGAAAGGTGATATATGCTCAATCGAATGTAGGTTTGATTGTGAATAACGAACCAGCCATCAAATCCGACTTACTGTTTGAGCGTTTTGGCAGCAAAGATAATCTTCCGGATAACCGAATTCGTTCCATATTTCAGGATAGCCAGGGTGTTTTGTGGATTGGAACCATGAACGGCGTTTGTCAATATGACGGATACAATTTTAAGAAAGAAATTAATTCTATAAATTCCTTCAGACATTCGGGAAGCTGGACTTCCGATATTTGTGAAGATTCCCTGTCGAATATATGGCTTGGCACTAAAGATGGCCTGAATGTTTACAATACAGTTAGTCAGGAATTTAATAGCTATAACCATGATTCTAAAGATTCGGGTTCAATTATAGATGACGAAATAAGAGCTTTGTTATACGACCAATATCGCAATCTTTGGATAGGCACGGCAAAGGGTTTAATGCGATTTGACTCAATTACTCACAAATTCGTAGCTTATGATATTTATCCTCTTAATACTAAAATCAACAAAATTATCCGGTCATTCGATGGGTATATCTGGATTGCGTGTTTTGACGGAGTTGTTCATTACAATGTAAAAAGCGGGAAGTTCGATTTTTATAAAAAAGAAGTGAAACCAAATCCTTATGGTGACAGGATTTGGTCAGTTTTCGAGGTGAATAAGAACTTGCTGATTGGCACCGGTGGTGAAGGTCTTCTTCAATTAAAATACGACACCATTTTAAAAATATATTCCCAATTTGAAAACATAAGCAATATTTCCGCAAATTCCGAAAATCTGCAAGAGACTGAAATATTCGATATCTGCCAATCTAAAACAGGCGATATCTGGTTGGGTACTAATCGCGGATTGGCAAAGGCTCAGTTTAATACGAATTCTGAAATATCAATTTCCTTTTACACTAACAACCCGACTAACGAATTAAGCTTGTGTAATAACCGCGTTTATCGTGTTTTTATTGATCAGACAGATGTATTATGGTGTGGTACAGAACTCGGATTGGGCAAGCTGGATTTGGCACTGCTCCCAATTAAATTTTTCTCCTTTATTGGTCAGAATTCTATTAGTCCTGTACGGAGTATTTATTCAACTGAAAAGGGTGATATTTGGGTGGGAAAATCTGAAAATGGATTATATCAATTCAATCCAAAGAATGGAAAAACCACTTCTTACTTTTTCTCCAACCCACATTCTTCGTTCAACTCGAACCGCTCCATTATCAAATGGAAAGATAAAATGTGGATTGGAACTCTGGGTGGTGCTTATACAATCAATCCGAAATTGGGAAACACAAATTTTAAGGTTGAATTAAGTGGAACTACGGTCTTTGCTTTCATGGCAGATTCCAAAAATAATCTGTGGATTGGCACGAATCATGGGCTCTACATGGAAAGTCCATTGGGTAAAAGGGTTCTTTTTATTAATGACCCTGCCAACAAAAATAGCATAAGCTCAAATTTTATCCGGGCAATTTACGAAGATCATCAGGGAAGGATATGGATTGGATTCGATAAAATGGGGGTGAATTATTACAATCCCTCGAATGGCTGTTTTAGTGAAATCCCACCTGGCGAAAATGGTCAAAGGATTTATGGATCTACAGTTGTTTCAATTCTTGAGTATCCTGAAAAAACGATTTGGATAGGTTCTGAGATTGCCTTGAATAAAATTGTAATTAACGACAGTTCACAAGGGAGGCTGAGATTCAAAATCAGTAATTATTTTGAAGAGGATGGTTTAGTTGATAAAGGCATTAACGGTATTCTGAGAGATGGAAATGGAAATTTGTGGTTAAGTACTATCAACGGTCTTGATCGGTTTAACATTAATAAAGAGAAATTTGAGAATTTCCTGCCAAATATCAGGTTCTATCAGGGCTCATTTTTCAGTAAAGATGCTCAGCAACTATTATTTGGCGGAGCCGAAGGATTTGTAGTTTTTGATCCCCGGGCAATAACCCAAAGTCAATTCCCTCCGAGTGCGGTCATTACTGATCTAAGGTTGTTTAATAAACCTGTAAAAATCAATGAAAAATACAATGGCGAGGTAATTTTGAAAAAAGCAATTACTCATACCGAACAGATATCCTTTAACTACAGAAATAATGCGTTCACATTAGGTTTTACAGCTATGCATTTTTCGAAGCCCGAAAAGAACCAATATATGTACAAATTGGATGGATTCGATGAAAAATGGATCATCGCC
>CAILKW010000245.1 GCA_903834845.1 uncultured Bacteroidia bacterium
GCGCGCGTTCGTCCAATTATTGATGGTTTATTATCGGGAATAGATGTTAGTTACGATTCGTATAATGATGATTTGTTATATATTGAAGATTTGGGATTGGTAGTAAATGATATAGATAAAGGGGTTATTATTACTAATCAAATCTATAGCGAAATCATTCCCAGGGTTTTGAACAAGAATTTTCAAGACTTAATGGCACCAAAAGTGGAACGCCAATGGTTTATTAAACCAAATGGGAAACTGGATTTGCCAGCCCTATTGGTCGAGTTTCAAGACTTTTACCGCGAACATTCCGAAAGCTGGCTTGGCAATTTCAGTTTTCAGGAAAGTGGCAAACAATTGCTGCTTATGGCATTCTTGCAACGTATTGTTAATGGAGGAGGCAAAACCACTCGCGAAATGGCTGTAGGAAGGGGAAGGACCGATTTGTTTATCGAATTCGAAGGTGATACTTTCGTTTTAGAACTTAAAATTAAATATTCCAACTACCGACCCGCAAAAGCTTATGAACAATTAATTCGTTATTTAGACACTGTAAATCAACCTCACGGATATCTTGTCCTTTTCGAAAACAAACCTTCCTCCGAAATTCCTTGGGAAAACCGTATAAAATGGACAGAATTGGAACACGAATGGCGAGGGATAAAAAAACAGATTACTTTGGTGGAGATGTGATATTATTTCCTTAATTGAAGGCTTCACTCCACGTGAAGCCTTCAATATTTTTTCCTCCTGCCTAGCCTTTCAGGCGGTTGAAAACCCTTGAAGCGGCGTTTTGTAATAAAAAAAAACCACGAAGTGCTTTAACGTGAATCAAAGATCAGCGAAGCTAATTGCCTAAAGTGTAGCTTACGGAACCGGGGGAAAACGAACAATAAACCGACAAAAACCACGGCGTGGTTGAACGTAAATAGCCTAACGTGTAGTTTACGGAACCGGGGGAGCATGAACGGCAACCCCGAAGTTGGTTGAACTTTGTTTTTAATTGATTGATTATAGGCCTCTTGATCTAATATTTTAATTTCGCTCGGATTATATTCGTAAAAATTAACACTTAGGAACATAGGTTAATACATAGGAACATAGATTTTTAAACTTGGTGCCTATTTGTTTTAAACTCGGTGCCTATTTGTTTAAGAAATACGTTGTAATTTACCGAACAGCAGGAAAATGAACAAATCCCAAGATAACCACGGAGTAGTTGAACGTAAATAGCCACCGGTGTAGTTTACGGAACCGGGGGAGCATGAACGACACATCCCGGCAACCCCGAAGGTTGTAGGATTTTGCTTTAATAAATTGATTGCCTGCGTTTTATTTATTCTATTCGTATTTTGTTTGCTGGAAAAATTCCTGTAAAGGTTGTTTCACTCCCTGCGGAGCTTAGATTGCTTTGGTACTCACTTCTTCCGATTTTATGCTCCTACGGAACTACCTATAATTTTAAAATGTCGCTTCAAGGGTTTGCAATATTTTTCATTATTTCACGCAGCTTCAAGGGTTTTCAACTGCTTGAAGGGCTGGGCAAGTTTAAAATATTGAAGGCGAAATAAGGTTTTTGTTTGTTTTAAAATAACTGTTTGTTATATGCAATCCATTAGTAAATAGCATAATACACGGTGAAGCTCCTAATAGTAAAAATAAATAAGGTCTTATTAGGTTTAATAAGAAAGTTCTCTGTATAAAACCTTTGTGTTACGATATTTTTAACGAATAGTTACCCAAAGAACAGGCAAAGAACCTCAGAGTGAAAGCAATCAAATTGATTACATTTGCATATATTTGGAATTTCTACTATAAGTCATAAATAATTGTATCTTTGTATGAAAACTCACCTGACAAAGAAACAGAATATTGAAAATTATTTCGCAAATAATGCAAGAAGTCGAAGTTCTTTCAGCATTTGGTTGACTACTTTGAAATTTGCTGATTGGTGTCAGTCAAGTGACATAAAAAAGACATTCGGTTCTTCGGATTTATTGGGAAACAGTTCAAACAGAGTTGTGTTTGATATCGGAGGAAATAACTGCAGGATGATATGCAAATATTATTTTGGATTCAAACAAGTTCATTTATTTGTTTACTGGATCGGTTCGCACGCGGCGTATGATGATTTATATGGTAAAAATCAACAATATACTATCAATATTTATTAATCAAACAGGCATGGAAACACTAAAATATAAGATAATTAAGTCAGAAAGTCAGTATCAGGAATATTGCTCAAAGCTGGAAGAGTCTCTGAATAATGCTGATCAATATGAAATTGAGCTTCTTACTTTTTTGATTGAGAAATGGGATGATGAACATAATTCGTTGGAAGAAGTAAACCCAATAGAATTGCTCCGGTCGTTAATGAATGACCATAAACTGAAATCAAAAGATATAGCTGAAATATTGGGAGTAAGTAAAGGATTGGTTTCCGACTTATTGAATTACAAAAAAGGTTTGTCAAAGGAAATTATCAGAACACTTTCCTCTCACTTTAGCTTGGCACAGGAGTCATTTAACAGACCATTCAAACTATCATCAACAATAAAAGTACGCAATTCCAGACTAATGAATAGCCGAAATACAACTGAATCAGTTTCATAATCATTGCATTAAGATCTGGTGTATTTAAAAATATGGCATTGCAAAAGCATAACGAATTTATTGACAATCTAACATTCGATATTTTGGTTATTCAATTGCCTAATTTTCAAAATATTAAAGAGATTTATTATGTGGATGATGAGTATAAAAGCAAACTCTTTGCCTTATTAAAACTTTTTGACCAAAAATCGCGCGTAAAAGATAACGAACACCGTCTGCGATTAATTCGCAAATTCTTTCCCGGCTTTTTACAGCGTGTAATAAAACGATTACAGTCTGCCGATGTTGACAATCCATTTCTCGAAGAAAAAATGTATGCCGAAGATGAGTATTTAAAAGCTTTAGCTGACAGAGATAATAAAATATCGTACTTTCAGGAATAATTGGAGAAAAAGGCTGAACAATTGGAAAATGAAAAGAGGTTTAATCAAGAAAAAGACTTAGCCTTAGAAAACGAAAAGAATAAAACCAGACAGTTGTAGCTTGTATTGGCAAAAATGCTAAAAGAAAGTGGTATTTCGAATGAAGTAATTCTTAGAGAAACAGGATTGCCAATTGACGAAATCAATAAATTTGACTAAATAATTCCTGTTTATGCAGCTTTTTGCCAATCTGTTTGTATTTTAGTTGCTAATAATCAAGCTGATAAGTTTTACTATTCCATCCAAAAAATTCGATAAAGTATAGGTGCCGGAAGTCCATTTTGTTTTAAGTCAAATTGGTTTGCAGTAAAGGTTTAGCAATTTTCGATTGTGTGATAGCCTCACTTTGAATGAGACTATCACTATTTGGAGTCATTCAATCTATTATGTTGATATTTACTGTTTAAACGCCTTGTATAACTCGAACCAAAGGATGCTCAGAAATCCCACTCCTACGCAAAGTGCAGCTTCAACAAAGGTGATTTTTTCAAATTGAAATAGATTGAGCAAAAACGGAACATTCAGTATTAAAACAAGAAAAGAAGCTGCACCTCCTACAACCCATTTAACTGCAGTGTTAGAAGTTGACAAGATTTGGAAAATATTCCTTGTCCACGACCTGTTAGACAGAATTACTGCAATATTGGAGGCAATTAATGTAGTAAATGCGAAGGCTCTTACTTCGCCTTCGGAATAACCGTTTTTAATACCAAACAAATAAACTGCAAAAACTATGATCAATATCCCTATTCCCTGTGAACAACTTAGCAAAATTTTCTTTGCCCCAAAGAATGGTTCATCATAAGCTTTTGGAGGACGACTCATTACATTAAGTTCCTCTTTTTCGGCTTCA
>CAILKW010000246.1 GCA_903834845.1 uncultured Bacteroidia bacterium
CCTGAAACAGAACAAAAACTGGCTCTTTTTTATTTGTGTCTGAAGACTTATTTACTGGTTTTTGATTTGCACTTCGAGGTGGTCGTCCCAAAATGGAAACTACATACTAAAGAGTTGGATACCTTAGATATACAGATGCGTATTGACAGAATTGCTGCCTTTGACGAAACTGTTTACAATTGGACTGTAGTAACAAAAAAGAAACTGATAACAAAATACCGGAAAATGCTAAAAGAGGCAGGATTAATGAACAATGAAAAACTAATCAAGCCCAATGGAATCACATTCGAGTTTTGGCAATACTTTATCCGATTAAATGAACTTTGGTTTATTGAAGCCTGCTTTTACAATCTAAACGAAATATGAACTGATATGACTATTACTGAACTCTATGAAAAGCTTGCAGAAAAAGACTTTCAGGATTATCTGACCGGCAACCTGTTTTTCCCTGCCTATATGTATTTATATGATCCTGAAAAAGAATATGAAATTGATCAGGAAATCCTAAACATTAAAAAACCGACTCCATCGGCCTTACAATTACCTTGAAATAATGGTTTTAGACATATTCGAGGAATTTGTTAATTATCTTGAAATCACTCCTTTTGGACCAAAGACCATGCTTCAGGATTATTTAGATGATGAAACCAAAATGCCTGTTAAGGTTGAGGAAGGTTTAAAACAATATGCAACAAGCGATGAATTTTGTGAACTCAAAAATACAAGATCATCTCCGAAATGCAGTGAATGCTTGCGCAAAGCCGATTACAGTGGCATAGTTGATGCACAGGTAAAATTGCACGGTTCGCTTTCAACCGGAGATAAAACAGCTATACGTAAAAACTTTTCCGGTTTGGTAAAGCTGCTTTATCCTGATAAAATAATGACGGGTGAGCAAATCATTGAACTGCTTGACTTTGCGGTTGAGGGTAGGAAGCGCGTAAAAGATCAGCTCTATATTTTTGATGAGACTTTCAGGGTGGAACCGGTGGAGTTTACATATATCATCAATTCAATAGGCCGAAAAGTCACGGTTGAAACCCGCGAAAAATCGAATTATTTTACTGAATTAACTGATAAGCAACTTGAAATACATACAGGTGTAAATGAAGATAAGCCTTTTTATCTCACAACGAAACAAATTTCCATTAAGGACAATCAGACAGGGATATCTTATAAAAAACTTTTTGCCGAATACCTGAAAGGTTCAAAACAAATAACCGTCACCGATCCATATATCAGGTACATGTACCAGTTCAGGAATTTTCTTGAATTTTGTGTTATGCTCGGGAAAAATAAGGAAGTTGACGAAGAGATTGACCTCCATCTTGTAACGTGGAGTGATGTTCAGTTTATGAGGGAATCTATATCGAACCTTAAGGAACTTCAAGAAAACCTGGTGAACCTTGGCATCAACCTTACTTATGAATTTCAGAAACTGCACGACCGCCATATCGTTGCCAACAACGGGTGGAAGATCAACCTTAGACGTGGTCTCGACATTTTTGAGCGGCGCGAAAGCAAATTGGTAATTGGCGACATTGACCAGGAAAGCCGTAAATGCAAAAATTGTGAGATTATATTTGTAAGGGTTTGAAAGAGTGTGAATCTGCTGCCTATGGTGTGAAATAGAATAACCGGAACTTAAATTCAACGAAAGCACAAATTCATTGATATTTATTCAGAAATACTTCCCTATGAAGTTGTCACAGTGCACCAAACAGCCGTATATTCAATGGTTTGCAGAATCGAAATGCGAGGTGACTTGTCCCGAGAGTTTACGAATCGGGAGGCAATCCCATGTTTGAAGTACGTCCTAAACATTGTTCTTGGCACCGTGCTTCTTTAGGATGGGATTGTTTTCCGATGGATCGGAACATGTTCCGTGCATTTGATTATCTTTCAAATTTGGATTGTGCAGCACTCCGCGCAATGACACGTTCAAAGGGTGAGAGTGCTGTAATATTGTTTGGTATCCTCATGCAACTTTTGGAACTTTGTGGCGCAATCCAAAATTTTGCATGAGCTTATTTTATGAATTGTCATTGAATTTTAATCAACACTATGTTAATTGGTTAGCAGGTTCAATAGGCTTATGACATGTCCCGTAAGCTGGGGTTAATTAAATACATCATTTTAAAATAATCAGTTCCCACATTTAATTTTTAAATACCATTTTTCTCTTTGTTAACAACGAATTGTATAGATTTTCTTTCTTCCACTCTTCTATAACTTTTATCCTGCAATTATCTATTGCTGCGCGAACATTGTCAATAGTCAGACTTGATGGTAGTGCAGTAATTATCAGTACTAAATCTGTTATGCCACTAATCGGGTTTTTCGATATATCCATTTTAAGCTAGCCTGCATGTGAATGGTGAAAATGTTCCATTTTGAGGACGATAAGTATGTGGCAATGGAGTATCCGGTTGCAAAAAATAAGGTCAATAAAATCATCTTCATTGTCTATGAGCACACTCTTTTGCCTTGCTTCAAAACAAAATATAATGTGAATCAGGGATTTCGAATTCGGGATTCGTCATACCCCGAATTGGGAATGACTCGCTGATTTGCTCCTCGTTAATTGATTCAGGGACAGCAAACCCCGAATTGGGAGATTGTTTTTTAAAAAAATTTAGTCGCCACCTGATAAGTGAGATAGAATTGCCGGAACCGGCGGAGCTCTCTTTCGTCAGTATTTGGGATGCCGCGATTTTTCAATTCGGTGGCAATTCTTGGAAGCAGGGCTTTTCCATATTCGGTGCGGTCGTTCACTTTTTGCTCGAACTCAAAAAAATATAGAATCCGAAAACCAGTTTCTGAGCGGTAAGGAAAAATTTACAGCACGAATGCTTTGTTCCTTAAGCTCGCTATTAATTTCGCTAAGCGTGATTATGAGCTTGTTAAAATCCATATTGTGCAGGTTTTTACTCTCCTTGAGACTTTGCGCCTTTGCGAGAGAAATTTTTTACTTCAGGCAAGGCATCTTAGGTGTTTTTTCTCTTCGCGGCACGGTTACTGAATTACTGTTAAAATGAATAATTTCAAGTGTTTCTAAATAAAAAAAATTGTATTTTGTACCGGATTAATGAAGCAATAAGATACTACCACAAATGGAACAAATAACAATAAGGAAAATTGGAAAGTATATTTCCGGCACGGAGACCATCGCCTGTTCCCTGCTCATAGATTCATGGGGTAACCTTCAAGCTCATAATGAGGTAGTTCAGAATAAAGAGCAAATTAATATCAAATACTACTTAGCACATAATACGTATGAATATGATTAAATCAATTTATCCACTTCTTGCAGGTGTATCCTGTGGTTTACTTACTGCTCATAATGCCTTTGCGAAAAAACCGAATATTCTGATTATTGTAGCGGATGACATGGGCTACTCCGATGCAGGATGTTATGGCAGCGAGATTCGGACACCGAATCTTGACAAGTTGGCCTCCAATGGACTCCGTTTTACCCAATTCTACAATACCGGAAGGTGCTGGCCATCGCGGTCAAGTATTCTGACTGGTTATTATCCACAATCGGTACGCCGGGATAATCTGACCAAACCGAACGGGGAAGACCCAAAACCGCCGACAGGCGGAGGAGCTGGCATTCGTCCGCGTTGGGCGCAATTGCTGCCTGTATATTTGAAACCAATCGGTTATCGTTCATATATTTCAGGAAAATGGCATGTTGACGGAAAACCAGAGGAAAATGGGTTCGATCATTCTTATTTGCACAACAATACTGAAGGTTACTTCGGAGCAGTCAACCATTTTGAGGATGGAGTCAAACTACCACCGATTCTACCGGACGGCAGCTCTTACTCGACTGTCCGTATTGCAGATTATGCCATCAAATTTCTGAAAGAACATGCTGCAAATTACCCCGATCAGCCGTTTTTTGAATATTTAGCATTCCACAGTCCTCACTTCCCGATTCAGGCTATGCCGGAGGACATCGCGTTGTACAGGGATAGTTATAAATCCGGTTGGGATAAAATCCGCCTGGAACGCTATGAACGGATGAAGAAACTTGGCCTCATCAACTGTGATCTCTCACGGCTTGACCCGGATATCATACCCAGCTGGAATCTTTCAGAAAAGGAGCTGCAGAAAAGAATCGGTCCCGGTGAGGTTGGACACGCAGTAGCATGGAACAGCCTGACCGATGAACAAAAGCATTTTCAGTCAGCGAAGATGTCTGTCCACGCAGCGATGGTGCATCGTATGGATATTGAAATTGGGAGGGTTATAGATCAGATTAAGTCAATGGGAGTTCTGGAAAACACATTGATCCTTTTCGTTTCTGACAATGGGGCATCAGCAGAGCAGATTATACGGGAAGGCGGCCATGATCCAAAATCGGTGGTAGGATCAGCTCAATCATACCTGGGAATAGGTCCAGGCTGGTCGAGTGCGGCTAATACCCCCTTCCGTCTGCACAAATCATGGAACCATGAGGGTGGAATTTCTACACCGCTGATAGTATCCTGGCCGGATGGTATAAAAAGAACGAATGAACTTCGGACAGATCCTGGACATCTGATAGATATTGTGCCAACAATTCTTGAGATTACGGGTGCAAAAATGCCGGAGACTGTGGAAAAGCTTTTAGTCCCTGCTCTGCCAGGAAAGAGTTTGGTATCCGAATTCCGTAAAAATGGCAGGTTAAAACATGACTTCTTGTGGTGGAATCATGACGGGAACCGGGCATTACGGGTAGGGAAATGGAAAATTGCTGCTGACCATCAATCACCCTGGGAACTTTATGACATGAGTACCGACAGGTCGGAGACAAATAATTTGGCGGATAAGTATCCTGAAAAGGTAAAGGAACTGGAAAAGAAGTGGATCAGCCATGCGAATGAATTCGGAGAGCTGTCGAAACAGGACATGCCGGAAAAAAAACCGAATATTAAGTGATAGTTTACATTTAAAATTTAAAAAGGTTTCTAAAAAATGAACAGAGAAATCTTATTCTTTGGCATGGTACTGATTTCCCAATCGTTCGACTGGAGTGAGTATGTGGCTGCCAAAAATCCAGTGAAGGGAATGAATCGCCCAAACTTTTTGCTTCTCCTGACAGACGACCAGTCATATCACCTGTCAATGGTCGGAACTCCGGGGATGCATACTCCGAACATTGATTCATTGGCCAAACGGGGAGTCTTTTTTACCAAAGCCTACGCTGCTGCGGCTTCCTGCTCTCCCTGCCGTAGCGCAATACTTACAGGAATGTATCCTCATTCCAATGGTCATTGGCGCAATACGGTTACACCATTGATGAATGATCCCGATTCGGAGTTTAGTAGGCAATCAACGAAGGTTGATCCGGTTGGGGTTCACGAAGATCTGCCAACATTGATTGAATTGTTGACTGAAAATGGCTATTTGACAGGTATTACCGAGAAGTTTCATTTAAGCCCACCTTGGAAATTTCCTTTTAATTTTCGATATGCTGCCGTTAACACCCCGTCATCCCAATATCAATCTGCAAAAGATTTCTTAGATAAATCAAAAAATGACCCTTTCTTTCTGGAAGTCAATATAGGAAACACCCACAGACCATACAAGTCTCCAAAAAAGCAGGCAAATCTTCCTCCGGTTTCTCCCGATAAAGTGGTTATACCAGCCAACTGGCCAGATACAAAAATTACGAGAGAAGATTATGCTGAATACCTGACTACCGTTGAGCAAGCGGATGCTGTCATCGGAGAAGTTTTGAAAGCACTCAATGAATCAGGAAGAGCTGAGAAAACCATCATCATCTACACCAGCGACCAGGGTTTCTGCTACCACCGGGCAAAAGCTACTACTTACGAATGGGGAGTACACATTCCGCTTTCTTTCACAGGTCCCGGAATAAAAAGCAACATTCAAACTTCAGAGTTAGTGAGTCATATTGATTTGACACCAACGGTCCTTGACTTTGCAGGTATCACTATTCCAGCAACAGTACAGGGAATATCCCTAAAAAAATTCCTGTCAGGCAAAGCCAAAACTACAGGCGAACACTTCGTCTTTTCTGAGCACAATGCACACGGACCCTCTGAAGAAGAATACTATCCAACCAGAACAGTCACAGACGGCAGATACCGCTATATCCGAAACTTGCAAAATGAAATTGTTCCTGACTATCCGATCGAACGGTTTGTTACCGATGCGGCATTTGCCAACAAAAACAAGGGTCTGGCGTGGACATGTCTTGATGCAACCCCTGGCGGTAACTGGGGTAACCGGGCATTTGCAGATATCATCAACAACAAGGAAAGCTTTCCAGTTCAATATGAATTGCTAAAGGCAACCTTTTTCAGGCCGAAGGAGGAACTTTACGACCTCGAAAAGGATCCCTATGAAATGAAGAATCTGGCAGGACTTGAGGAGTATAGAGCAAAAGTTGCAAAATTGGGCAGCGTATTGGATCAATGGATGAATAATACCAACGATGACGGCGATCCACGAAGTCATCCTCGCAATACTTTTTCTTGGCATTATCCACTCAATGTTATCCACAAAAACCCAGAAGACGGATTGCCATTTACACCAAATAATGGTGTTTGCAAAGGGGATTATAAGTTTATTTTCGATTGGTATGGCAGGTTAAGACTTTTCAACATCAGAAAAGATATTTCCGAAAAGAACAATCCGGCAAAACTCCTCCCGGAGAAAACCAGGGAACTTTTTCAGGAGCTCATGAATTATCCGGAAAAAGATGTTGTTAGTTTAGCCAATTAGTTAAAAACTTAATATCAATAATATGAAAAAATGTAATCTTATTAGTCTGATTATTAAACCAGCAATATTAGTATTGACGCTGTTAATCTCGGTTCATATTTTTAGTTGTAAAATATCGCAAAATGAGCCATTTGTTGAAAAATTGAGAAAAGGATTTGAATCTCCTCCTAATTCTGCTCGTCCCGGAGTTTACTGGTTTATAATGGATGGCAATATTTCGAAACAAGGAATAACTGCTGATTTGGAGTCAATGAAAGCCGTAGGACTTGGAAGTGTATTGTTTATGGAGGTTAATGTTGGTATTCCCAGAGGGAAAGTTGACTTTATGAGCGAAGAGTGGATGAATTTGTTTGTCCATATTGTTAGAGAGTCGGAGCGTTTAGGCATAACAATAACCCTTGGGGTTGGTCCCGGCTGGACAGGTAGCGGAGGTCCCTGGGTTTCAGGTGCTCAGTCAATGAAACATTTGGTTTATAGTTCAGTGCAGGTTTCAGGCAATGACACCAAGCCTATCATTCTTCTAAAACCGCAACCTATGAATCCCTATTTTGGTGAAGGTGCTTTCACGCCCGAACTCAGGCAAAGATGGCTCGATTATTATGAAGATGTTTGCGTACTTGCATTTCCTACTCTATCTGGGAATTTTAAAATAAGCGATATTACCGAGAAGGCCCTGTATTATCGCGAGCCATACACTTCAAAGCCCGGTGTCAAACCATTTCTTCCTTCGATTGCAAGTTATATTGAACCATCTGAAGGCACTGCAATTTCACAGGATAAAATCATTGATGTTACCTCTTTTCTGAAACCGGATGGTACATTGGAATGGAAAGCCCCCACGGGTAATTGGACGATAATGCGTTTTGGGAGCAGAAATAACGGAGCTGTTACCCGCCCTGCTCCATTGCCGGGTGTTGGATTTGAAGCCGATAAATTCGATACCACAGCAATTAACGCACATTTGGCCAATTTCACAGGAAAGCTTCTCAAAAGAATTAGAACTCCTGATAAAAACCTTCAGGGAGGCTTAAAGATGCTGCACATGGATAGCTGGGAGATGGGAGCACAAAACTGGAGTCATCGGTTTAGAGAGGAATTTCAAAAGCGAAGAGGCTATGATCCGCTTCCTTATTATCCTGTTTATTCGGGTTTGGTGGTTGAAAGCCATGAGAAAAGCGAACGTTTTCTATGGGATTTAAGAAAAACGGCTCAGGAATTAGTCATTGAAAATCATGCAGTTCATCTTAAAAAGTACGCACAAAGATACAACATGGGCTTTTCAATCGAGCCTTACGATATGAACCCTACTGCCGACATAGAACTTGGCGCAGTGGCTGACGTTCCAATGTGTGAATTCTGGTGCAATGGTTATGGGTTCAACTCGTCTTTCAGTTGTATTGAGGCTGCGTCTATTGCCCATGTTGAAGGAAAGAAGGTTGTTGCTGCCGAAGCTTTCACAGCCTATCTCGATGCCTGGAAACAATATCCAGGTTCGATGAAAGATCAGGGCGACTGGGCTTTTGCAGCCGGAATTAATAAATTCATGTATGTTATTTTTCAGCATCAGCCACTCAATGATAGCCTGAAACCGGGGATGACATTTGGACCTTATGGTTTACATCATGAACGTAGCCAAACCTGGTGGCCAATGGCTGACGGATACCATAAATATGTTTCCCGTTGTCAATACATTCTGCAACAGGGACAAACTGTGGCAGATTTTCTTTACCTTACGCCGGAAGGTGCACCGCATGTATTCCGTGCACCGTCATCTGCTTTAGCAGAGGGAATTACTCAGGATAAAACATTGGTTTTGTCAGCCAAAGAAAAAATGCTACCGGGGCAATCAAAAGATGCTTTTCTTCCCGACCGGAAAGGTTATAATTTCGACGGATGTTCTCCTTCTCAATTATTAAAAGCTTCAGTCGCAGACGGGAAAATTATATTCCCTTCAGGGGCTTCCTACTACATCCTCGTTTTGCCGAAAACTGAAACCATGACTCCGGCTATACTCACTAAGATTGAATCAATGGTGAAAAACGGTGCTGTAATCATAGGAAATCCACCACTAAAATCACCCAGTTTGGAGGATTTTCCTGAGTGCGACAAGCAAGTTTCGGCAATATCCACGTCAATTTGGGGCGGAACAGCCGCACCTTCTCAAATTTCGGAACGAATTTTAGGGAAAGGAAAAATATATTGGGGTGGTGCTTTCTCCAATATTAATCTGCCTGAGATTTACCCAAACTATGATGCAACGGCATCAATACTTCGCGAAATGGGTATTCCCGAAGATTTTGTATCAGATGGTACTATAAGATATACGCACCAATTGGTTCCATCAGGAGAAATCTATTTTGTTTCAAATAAAACCAACGCAGTAGTAAAAGCCAATTGTTCGTTCAGAGTTAGCAATGGATTGCCCGAATTGTGGAATCCAATGACGGGAGAAACGCGGGAACTCCCAGATTTTGAAATAAAAAACGGACAGATACAAATACCTCTTCAATTTGAAGCTTATGAAAGTTATTTTATTGTATTCAATCAAAATAGAAAATCAAAACCAGCCAATTCAACAGAGCTGAAAAATTTTGCCCAACCGAGAGTTTTGTTTGAAGTGAATAATCTGTGGAAGTTATCCTTTGACCCGAAATGGGGTGGTCCCGAAAATGTTGTATTCGATTCGCTTGTTGATTGGACATCAAGAACGGAGGAAGGGATCAAATACTATTCAGGAATTGCCACTTATCATAGAACGATAAATATCCCTAAAGATGTTGTTTCAGATAAAAATACCGAAATATTCCTTGATCTGGGCGAAGTGAACAACCTGGCACGGGTGCGGATAAACGGCAAAGATTTGGGTGTTGTGTGGACAGATCCTTTTCGTGTAAAGATTACAGAGGTGGTTGTTGCAGGTGAAAATCAGATAGGCATCGAAGTGGCCAACCTCTGGCCGAACCGGTTGATTGGTGATGAACAAAAACCGGACGATGGGATTAAAAACGGACAATGGCCGGAATGGTTGCTTAATGGAAAGCCAAGAACATCGGGCCGTTATACTTTTACAACATTCAAGCATTACAAGGCAGATTCACCTTTGTTGAAATCAGGATTAATTGGCCCGGTTAAAATACTGACTGTTAAAAAAAACGAGAGTGAAGATTAAAGTAGGATTATTTGGAATTGGCCTCGATACTTATTGGGCACAATCATTCGGATTCCCCGACAATCTGAAAAATTATCAAGAACAGATTAAAACCCGGATCGCCTCATACAGAATTGAGGTGGCAAATGCAGGAATGGTTGACAATCATGTAAAAACCCCCAAAGCGGCTGACTTTCTGAAATCGCAGGATGTGGAAATCGTATTCCTTTATTTATGAACTTATTTCAAAATGATGTTTCACCCGAGTGGATTCTCCAGTTTTATTGAATTATGTAAAAAAACATAGCAGTTATTAAAATATTTATAAAATAAACTTTCAAAAAATGATAAAAATAAATTTGATTTTGGTATTTTTCTTCCTGAGTATATTTCTTGTAGCTAAAATCAAAGCTGAGGAGTTACCGAGAGGATCAACCAATAATTGTTTGTATATCATGCCGATTTTTGAAAGGATCCGTGTCCCTGGTTCTTTATCATATAACGAAAAGATGGTTCAGATTCTTAAAATGAAGGAACAATTGGGAATTGGGAATTTATACCATAGACTTGGTTTTTCATTTATTTATTCTCCCATTGTTGATTCTGAGGTTCGTCCTGTCTGCGAATTGGCTCAGGAGACTGGAATACATCTTGGACTTATTTTTGGACTCCAATCTCACACCCGTGACGATTTCCGTTCGGTCGCTGATAAAGATCTCCGACTTTTCCAATGGCGAAAAGACGGCAATGACTGGAAAGGTTCCTTTACCAGTTCAGGAATGATTGAAGTACCCGAAGATCAGCGCGATTATAAGATTCCAACGCCTTCTCGTTACGCATTACCTTTACGTGAATACAATGCTTTACAGGCAAATTTTTGGGCTGAATCTGTGAAAAGCCTAATGGCAGATTTTCCGGGAGTTGTCACTTGCATTAATGGCCCTATCGAGGAAGAATTAGCCATTGGGGGCATGAATAATCCAGACAAATTGGGTGATTATAGTCCTTTTGCAATTACCGAATTCCGCGATTGGTTAAGACATTCAGGACTTTATGATGCTTCTTCAGGGAAATTTGCCGGCGAAGGAGCTTCTAAATTAATTATTGGGGATTTAATTGACTTTAATGGAACCTTACGAAGCCAGTTTTATGATGATCCAACTCCTGAGGATAGCAATGGAACCGGCAAAAGTTTCAATCAGTCATTTGGAACCAGTTTTACCACATGGAGTTTACGTTACTGGGATACAGATATATATCCCTCAGCCATTACTGATGTTTACTTTGATTGTACTCCCGAATCGGGAATTGGCTTTTCATCCGGCGGCTTTGATGCTCCAAGAATATTGGATGCCAATTCTAAATTTTGGAGAGCCTGGAGTTATGATATCCCCGATCAGGGAGGCAATTATCCAATAGGAAATCCCGGTACTCCATCTTATGGATTCCGCCAAAATATGACACGAAATTTTGTAAGAGATCTTTTTGATGTAGTAGCTGCAACCGGAATCCCGCGAGAAATTATGTACGCTCACCAAATCCCCGGCGAAGCTCTTGGGAATTTTACCGGTGCCGGCCCTCGCAACCGGAGTTCGGCTTCAACCGTTTGGTCAGGATATCTTGAAAAATCAAAAACAGTTGGTATAACCCGTTTCGGAGATATCGCACCCTCCCTAATGACTCAATACGCCAATGACTGGGGAATTTTCGAATGGCACACTGCACCTAATGCTGACCCGAATACACAGGCACTTTATAATACAAGCATCAATGCCCTGAATAGTTATTATCAAAATAAAGTCCATTTCCTTTTTCCAGGTTGGTGGGAAAAAGAATTGCCGGATAATAATGCCATTTTCCCATTGAACGATTCTAAATTTGCAGAAGCAATTAAGTATTTTATGCAGGCTCGAAATGAAGTTCCGTATAACCAACAGGGAACTACTGCTGACTACTCCCCGCCCCGCGTTTTCGGAGTTATTGGTTATGTTGATGAAAATATGAAACTTAACCTGAAATGGAATGACAGAATATGGCAGAACTTATTGCAGAAATGGAGTGATTGGAGTCAGTTTGCAACTTTCGAATTACAATGGAGCACAGATGGTTTAAATTGGTCGGTTTCGGAGAAAACTACTTCTCCTAACTTCTCTAAAATTTTGACTGAAACATCGTATAAAATTCGGGTACGGGCAACAACGAAAAAGGGGTTGTCAGGTGACTGGAGCGATACTGTTACTGTCAAATCGCAATCTGATGGAGAACCGTTAATCGTGACTCCGGAATTTAGCTCCTTATATGCTGATCCTGAAATTAGTAACAAAATTACTGTCAATGTAGGTGACCCGTCCCGAAAATTAGATCCGGCTTCACTTACCATTTCGATAAGCGGTGAAGGGAGAATTCAGAATACTACCCCTGCAAAAGTCAGCTCAATTGAAAAGTTTTGGCCAATGAATTCCATAACAGAGTTGGTTGGTATTTACAGGCTCGACAATACTAATTGTACAAACGGATTGCTTGCCGCAACTGTATCACCTATTACACCTGTTGATCCATATTTTTCATTAGCAGGAAGCAGTTTAAGTGGTAATCAGCTTCCCTTTATCTCATTTCGACTTTATTCCGATGTTTCTTCGGTTGGCCAAATTTTTTGGTTTATCACCGGAGGAAATAAATCTTACACTTTTACCATTAACAAGGGATGGAATACTTACTCATTCAGCAATTTGCCTGATTGGATTTCTCAAAGTACCATTAATTCAGTTCGACTTGATCCCGGTACAACAGCTTCGGCAAAAATAATGGTTGATTGGTTCGCAATAAGCTCACAACCTATATCTGCTAATCTCGAATCCTCTTTTGTAATTAAAGGAAATCAGGCAACTATAATGACTAATCCGACTGCTAATCCCGGTAGTTACACTCTGACGGTTTTAATGAATAAATTGACTTCCTCAGTAACTGTTCAAACCCACACAACGAATCAGAAACCATTCGTAAGTATAATTGCACCTGTTAAAGACACACTTGTTGAAGCAGGGAAAAAGATCAGGTTTATGGCAGATGCCAAAGATCCCGACGGCAAAGTAGATTTTATCAATTATTTATCAAACAATACTTTAATTCAAAAGTCTATTACTCCACCATATCTCTTGGAGTGGATTCCAAATTTTGCAGGCAGTTATCAGATCACTGCCGATGCTTACGATAATGCAAAAGAAAGTACACGAAGTACGATAAAAACAATTCTTGTGGTTGAGCAAAAACCCTACTCAGGATTGAATCATGTTATTCCAGGTATAATTGAGACGGAAGATTATGATATAGGTGGTGAAAATATTTCGTTTCACGATACAGATCCGCTTAATAAAGGGGGTGTTTATCGTACTGATCCAGTGGATATTTTAAAGAAAACAGATAATACTCATGGCTATTTTGTATGCTGGACAGATGTTGGTGAATGGATAGAATATACCATTGATGTAACAAAATCGGCGAAAATGGATATCAATCTTTTAATTGCAACAGGAGGCGGAGAAATTCATCTTGAACTGAATGATAAACTTCTTACTAACCATCAGGTGGTAGCAAATACAGGCGGCAATCAACAGTTTAAAACAGTTTCTTTTAAGGATATATTCCTGCCTTCGGGGGTTCAAAAACTCAAAGTAATCATTGATAAGGGTGAGATGAGTATTGATTATATCGAAATCACAGAACGAATAGTTACAAGTGCTGAAGAACTTTTCACTTCACGCGGAAATTTTCTTTATCCGAATCCTGCAAGCAACGAAGTGACGATAAATGTCAGTCCTACAAATAAAATGATTGTGAGGATAGTATCCCTTAATGGTCAGATTGTTAGATTATATCAACTGTCGCCCTCTATTGGAAATAAGATATCGGTTTCCGACTTGTCAAAGGGCATTTATGTTGTTTGGGTCATCACTGGTGGAAATATTTTCAGGGAAAAACTTATTAAGCTTTAACCCAATTTGCAGCTATTCTGAATGAATTATCAATGAATAAATTGGATAATCTATATTTTCTAATTGTGTATTACGAATTTTTTCTTTATGATGGGAAAGTATTTATATTTTAGGGCATCAATTTTTTATAACGTGTCCTTTTGGCTCGGAGCAACTACGAATCATTATGACTTCTTCGTGATTGTTCCGACCCAAATTTGTAATCGCTTTTGTGTATTGACTGTACGAACAATTTCTCGACAGTTACTGTAAATTAGTTTTTTCTTCAATTGATGCCCAACAGTATTTACTAAGGAAAATTATCCTCTGAAATGTCGGTTTATTACACTACAATTTATTCTTTTTAAGTAAAATCAAATAACCCTTTTTTCCGGGAATTGTCATCTTATCCAATGAAAGAATCTTTTGTTCGGTCTGAAAATCCTTAATTTCAGGTATTAAAACATTGATTTTTTTCGGATCCAATCCAAATTTGAACCAATCAATGGCTATTGATACATCTTGATCGGTGCCTGACCAATTTGCCACTGAAATAATAGCATCGTCTGAACTCTTATAAACCGTTGCCTTAACATTAGGATTGCTACACGAAACAGGACATTCTTTTTCCCAATAACCTACCATTATTTTTTGGGCTATCTTGTAGTCATCCCAGAATTTCCATATTTCAGAAGGTGGATTACCTGTCCAACCAGCACGTGATGTAATGCCATAAACCATTCCACGCCAGGGATTTCCACCACCTTGAAGCATCTGTCCTGCAAGCCCGAACGGGATTCCTGATACTTCGACTAACCAGTGATCTGGCATCCTGTTGTAATTACGCCCTTCGCCAATCCAAACCAGATCGAAATAAGGAAGCAAATCCATATAAAGGTTCAGGCAGTTTGCAAATCCGGCCCATTTATTAAAGTGGTTCCAGCTATGCAAATCCATTCTTCCTTCAGGACGGTATTGGTCAATAACTTTTCGTGCCCGCCGCAATGTAAAACGGTCAAGTGCTGCATCGTCAATATAAACACCATCAATTCCAATGTGCTGAACCATCCAGTCTAACCCAGCGATGTAAAAGTTGTTAAGACGGCTGTCGGGGTTGGTTATAACCGAGAGATCTGTTTCTCCTTTAAATTTACCCTCCTTGACAAGGTTATACCATGCCGGAATATATTTTTCCCTCATGTTTTTGATCAACCATTCATTCGGACCTTTGGGATGCAACGCTTCTGTCCTGCTTGCATTTCCCGGTCCTGGAAAAATAACCTCTCCATTCAGACTGTTGAACGCCCAAAACTCAGGGAGATTTTTAGTCAGTTCGCGGGTGGTATAATACAATTTCATCCGAAGGTTTTCGTTGTGTGCATTGGTTACCAGTTGTGTAAGATCCGTTACATTTGCATCAAGATAGGGATAGTTGATAAATGGATAAATATCTTCAGCATGGTGAATATTGAGGATATTGGCGCCAGCCTTTTTCGCATTTTCCACCTTTACAGATGTGTTTGTGCCTCCGCCATGATAATACCGGTCACCAAATTTATTTTGAGTGTCAATTATCCTGAAAGGGGTGATCAACAGTTCAAAATCGAAATTCAACTGCTCTCCCTGCTTCATTTCCCGGTCTGCAGAAAAGGCATTTATGATCACCTCATCTTTTCCATTCCCTACATCGACACCTCCCTTTCCCCCATTTCCCCATGAGGGTGGCAGTTTCAAAGGACCAAATTCATAATAAATATTCACCAATGGCCGGACATAGTTTTCTGCTTTCCACTTTATACGTAATCCCCCGTTCACGTCACCAACCCAAAGCATATCCTGATTTTTAGAGACATCCCATTTCCACTTCCAATCGGGTGCCCGTAATCCACCTTCGTGACCCAATCCCATCATATATTCTGCCTTCTTGTCAACAACAGGAATTTCAAGCCGTATATCCTTGATATTCTTTGGTTTAATTGCAATTAATTTTAATCCGTAATCAACAAAACCATCAAACTCCATCTGCCCTGTACATTCGAGAGTGAACTCTTCCGAAGTGCTTACAACGCTCCAAGCGATTTTGGATGCTGTTTTATTTCTGAAAGTTAATTTGCCAGGCACTAACCGGACAATGTCGCCATTTTCTTTCTCGATTACGAACCGGAATGGATTATTTACGATCGATTCTCCCTCATTAACAAGCGATTGGTTTGATGGTCCAAAATAACTGATGATAGATGCCGGTAATCCGTTACCTGCCAACTTTAAAGTACGGCCCAAAATGCGTATCGTATTATCCTCAACTTCGACAGGAATAAAACCTTTGGTAATTTCCTCATTGATCCCGACAGTTGAATTGAGCCACGCAAGTCGCGACATTCGTGAACCTTCATCATAACCATGATTGGTAACAGCCTCTCCTGATACGATTAATTGAATCGGCACCACCTGTTTTTCCCTATTGACTAATACAGAGACCGACCCTTTGTAATCTCCACCTTTAATAGAGTCCAGGTCAATACCAACCCAAAGTGCCTGCACACGTCCTGAAGAAACATTAATTTCCTTTGAGAAGGAGTTTCCCTTAAAATCAATACCCCCATTATTGAAACACGTTAATCGGTTAGCAGTAATTATTTTGCCTTTCCCATCTTTCAAATCCGAAAATTCAATTTTGACATCTTGGGCATCTTGTTTTAAAGCCCAAACTCCCAATTGAAAAACAAAAAATTCGCCTGGACTGGGTTTTAAAACAAAGAAATTTGGTTTTAAACCTTCCTTTATCTTTCCTTCCGGAATTGAGTCAAACCATTTTATCGGCTCTTCGCGTAATGCCGGAAAGACAAAGAATGACTTATTTTTGAGAAGATGGTTGTATTTTTCGATGGCTAAAGTCGTCGAAAGGTTGTTTGAAGGACTGACTCCAAATGCTGTAGAAAAAAAGGTGACTAAAACAAACAAACTTATATTCAGATATTTCATGGTTTCTTTTTTTATAATTTACCATTGCATAGCAGGAAATAATTGCCATGCTTTTACTTCTTCAATCTTTATGGAAGCATCTTCAGCAAAAACTTGTATGTTGACTGCATCCTTAAGTGTTGGATATAGCACCTGGGTAATACATTGACGACCGTTAGCAAATACTTCAAGCATTGACTTGTCGAGAAATACGCGGAGACGAATTTTTTCACCATTTTTTACATTAAAAGGTGCATTCTGAGTTTCCATATTTGGGTTGGGCTCCCGAACCATAACAAACTCCCGATAGTCGGGCTTATTTAAACTTGACGGCCGCATATCTACTTGTAAAATGCTCTTTTCCAGATCAATGACGACAGGTGTTTGTTCCCTGCCATCTTTGGAACAAAAAACTTTTAGTCCAAAACGTTTTGCCTTACCCTGATTAATTGTTATATCCAATTCAAGAATATTTCCTGAAATCTTTTGTAGTGTAACCGACTGGCCCGCAGCAACTGTAAATGGTTTCTCCTGCATCTCATTGTACCTAAGGCTTTCAACCTCTTTTGGTGGCTCAATATTGAAAGAAAGTTTGTCTTTGGCAAGGGTCAGTACTCTTGGCATTGACATTGTTCCACTTGAAACTCCAGATTTTCTATCAAGAACCCATGTCCAAAGAATACGCCTCCCTTTGTCGTCAAGAAGTGTTTCGGGAGCAAAAACCGTTCCACCCGGCCAGTTCATTCGATGGTGAGCTTCGGGCTTAAACTGTTTACCGTCCCAAGTTCCTATATAATATCTGGCACCGCGGATGTGACTGATACAAACAAGAGCCCACTTATCTCCTATCTGAAAAAAATCGGGACATGATACATCTTCAAAATCATCAACATCAGGCATATCAAAGGCCATAAAATTTGAGACTTTTTTCATTGGCCTATCATAGCTTTCTCCCGTGTAGAGAACCGGTGGATTTGGCTTTCCGGAAGCAACAGGTGTTCCTCCAGATATTTGATAGTAAGTATCACCTTCTAACCACATGTGAGGATCCCATCCCGGATTTGCAATTGGGTTAGATTTTGGTTTATCCCATATATTCAATTCTTTATCACTGCTATAAGCGACACAATTTCCGCCAGTGCCAAGTCCGTGGTATGCAATTACCACATTTCCATCCTTTGCAATAAAAGCATTTCCACTGAAGATTCCATTATCAGGATCGCCTGGATGGTGCATTAAATCGGTTGAATGCCAACGCCAATGAAACAAGTCTATGCTCGAAAGATGTTGCCAGTGATGACCGGCTTCGGCTTGATAAAGATACCAAAGATGATAAATTCCATCTTTAAAAATGGCTCCGTTAGGATCAAATGGCATTCCTTTTCCCTCTGCGATTGTAAGATGCCAGGTAGGACGTATCGGATCATTCAGCTCTGCTCTTCGGATTTTTCTTGCAGATGCAATATCTTCAGGTTTAATATCCTGAGACATTCCGATTAAAGGCAAAGCCAAAATTGTGATTAAAAAGATTAATGTCGGTTTCATAAATTATGTATTATGGTTTCACTTTATTTTACCCGTTTTGCTAAATCCACAAGGGGAATAGTAATTATCTTGCCAATAGGTTGCCCATTCCTGTATGTAATAACCCTGAATGTATCTGCATCTTTGGGTATAGAAAGTTTTTCTCCCTTTTTATACAACGGTGTGTGATGATCTGGGTAAGTGTTATCGAAAGTATAATAGATTTCAAGTTCTTCTATTTCAGTACTTAATTGTATAATAAGATTACCCGATCCATCTTTTGAAGGTGTGATTATGGCATCAAAAAAACTACGGGAATAATTGATATCTGATTGTGATAATCTTTCCAAATGAACTTCAGTGCGACTAATAAAATCCGGCCAATTTCTGAATGATTTTGGTGACCAGAATATTTCGGCAAGAGCAAATGACCGCGGCCATAACATATATTCCGCCTGTCGAAAAGTGGGTACACTTTCTGTCCAAAGGTTTCCTTGTCCACCAAGAATAAAAGTGGAATCAACACCTTCAGGAACAGGTTCAAAAGCATATACTTTATTTAATCTCAAAAGGCTGTAAGTTGGTGGCTCAATGGTCGGGTCACCCTGATATAAATCAAGATAGGCAAAATCATTAGGGCTCATCACAACATGATGGTTTGCTTTAGCTGCTGCTATTCCGCCCTCCATGCCCCGCCAACTCATTAAAGCTGCATTAGGTGCTATGCCTCCTTCAAGAATCTCATCCCAACCCATCAATTTTTTTCCTTTTTCCTGCAAAAGCTTTTCGAGCCGCTTAATGAAATAACTTTGCAATTCATTCGCATCCTTCAACCCATTATCATTCATTCTTTTCCGGCAATCTTCACATTTTTTCCAAAAACCTTTGTAACATTCGTCGCCACCAATATGGATGTATTCAAAAGGAAATAATTCAGCCACTTCGGTAAAGACAGTGTTCAAAAATTCAAAAGTAGATTCTTTTCCGGCACAAAGGGTATTGTCATCAATTCCGTAAAATTTACAACCCGGATTAACCTTGAAAGTCATTTTTGAAGACGACAACCAGGGGTAAGACGCAATTGCAGCTAAACTGTGTCCTGGGATATCTATTTCGGGTAAAATATTTACATTACGTTTGGCTGCATAAGCGACAAGGTCTTTAATTTCTTCTTGGATGTAAAAACCGCCATAAGAAGCTTCCTCTCCATCTTTTGGACATTCTCTATCCCACCATAAACCGGTACGTGGCACTCTCCATGCTCCAACTTTAGTGAGATTTGGTAACTTTTTTATTTCCAATCGCCACCCCTGATCGTCAGTTAAATGCAATTGAAGGATGTTAAACTTATAGATAACCATCTGGTCAACAAGGCGTTTTACCTCATCAATAGTGAAAAAATGCCTACTGACATCCAACAATAATCCACGCCACGAGAAACGGGGTTCATCAGCTATTTCAAGAGCAGGAATTTTTCTGTCTCCATTAATTGGAATCAATTGCAAAAAACTTTGGACACCATAGAACAAGCCTTGCGATGTTGCCGACTTAATTGTTATTTCTTTTGAGCTAACACTCAGAAGGTAACCCTCTTTTGCAGTTCTTACTTTTCCATCAATGATCAGATTGATTCCCTGTGTATTCCGCTGTGTTCCATTTCCTTGTTTTACTGCCAACTGAAATTTATTCAGTGATTTTATTGTTGCTGACGTATAACCTGCCAAAAATTCAAGTTGTGGGTCATTGTAAAAAATAGTCGTTTTTTCGTTGATAGTAAAAAATCCATTTTTCAGTTCAGCCTTCTTAGGCATGGGAATGATGTTGATATTCTGTGCATTCGCCAAAACACAAAAGCATATCAAAAGCAGTGTAAATATTATTCTTTTATAAATCATAGTACATTTATTTTTTAACATAGTCTATTGGAAGATTGTTATATACCCGCGCCAAAACTGCAATATTACGCTCATCACCTTTTAAACTATCAACCGATTTTGAGAGATAGTAGTCCACCGGTGGCATCATTGAACCTGAAACGGGTTTGGTAAAACCGTAAAGACCGACTTTTTCTTTAATGGCAGCCGGAATTATCTTGGTAGGATCCTGTTTATTCCAATTTGCCAGACAAGTTACCAATCGGGTTTGCTTTCCCAACATAGTACGAACAGATCCTGTTGTGGCTATATCTCCGGCTTCATTCAGCACCCAATCAACTTCTTTGAGCATATCTGATCCTGCAATATCCTTGCTTGTGAGTTGACATGATGTCAGCCAAATAATACAATCCGGTTTTGTTTTTTTCACCGTTTCCCGAATTCTGCTCCAACACCTGTCTATTGCTTTACGCCGAAACTGAAGTTCAATTTCAGGGGTTATTTTATCTTTTCCGGGGAATGACTGACCCATCAATTCATTGTACATTACTTGCTCACAATCTATCCATTTTAAAGGAGGATATGGTTCCATAGTAGCACCCGGATTCCAAAGCCAGTCAACAAAAACACCATCCATATCGGTTTTTTTTATTGCATCTTTAATAGAGGCACACAGATAGTCGAGATATTGATTTGTATATGGTATATGAGGAGTTGCAGGAAAACCGTAGCTTAAATCGGGATGTTCCTGACCCCATTTTGTGTTGGAGCCTGCACAAAAATAGCCAAATACCATCATATTTTTTTTATGTGCCAGTTTGACTTGTTCAGTCAGAAAATCATACTTTAAACCCGGTTGCTCGGGTACAAACCCATTTTTATACCAGGCATAACCATTACATGAAACGGCAAATGACTGAATCACGTTACAGCCTAAATCTGCGTACCAGTTTACATGATCCGCAGGATTTGCATCTGCCCATAAACCAGGTCTGGCAAAGCCGTTTGGTCCTCCTTCTCCCCAATTAAAATCAATGTCATAAGCTTTAATTGTCTCATTAATTTCTGGCGATTTGCTTATACATCCACCGAAAAAAGCCATTAATAAAATTAATAGTAACTTGTTGTTTTTCATCGTTTGTTGTTTTAGAATGTAATATTAATATGTTTTTCAAGTTTTTCTGAATTAAATAAAATAATACTGTCTTTAAGCATTTGTTCCATCCGTTCGATTTCAGAAAGAGTTATCAACTTCCTTTTAGCCAGATCGTAACGTGAACTACGATTCGACTTTGCATCGGGCATTCCATACCAATAAGTAACCATCGAATACGCCAGCAGATTCCAATATTTTCGGATATCGGTTCCGGGCGAAGCTTCCATATCGAAAATTAGTTGGTTATTGAAAGGGATATCATCCAGAATTCGGTTGCGGATACAAATATTATATCCTCTCGGATTTGCCTGATTGCCTATCCTGACATTTGATCCGAAAGGCATTGAGAAAACATCTTTGCCCGTAGGAACAACACCTCCTGCCCAACCATAGTAATCCTCGGTGCCTGTTCCAAAGTGAGATGGGAATCTGCGGTTTATGTCATTATCATCAATAAATATTTTTTCATCACCTTCGCCCCACCATCCTTTACCGGGAGAAAGGACTGTCAAAGCATCACCGGCCAAAACTCCTTTTCCTGTGATATTTATAAAATTCAAATCAAAAAATTTATTACCCGGAAGTATGCCAATATCAGTCCAGTTTAAATGAAAATACATCGAACGGTTATTCCAACTGTAATTCCCGACATTCAGATCAATAGAAACCGTTACTTCTTGATCATTGAGATTGATAAGAGATAACTGTGCGTTGGAAGAATAGGGCATTTCCCAGTTAGAGGTCATTTTGCCATCTTTTGAAACACTTAGATTTCTTGTTTGAAACGTATTGATTGTATCGGGGCTGCAAAAGAAATCACCAACAGGACACCAAACTGTTTGTTTACCATCAAAGTCTATTTTCAAAACAGTTGAACGAAGGCTTTGCAAACATTTTTTTGGATTTAGACTGATAGTCAGTTGCCGTATTATATGGTTTCCTTCAGGCAAATTAACTACAAGACTATCATTGGGTTTAATGATTGATTCAAATGATTTTTGCCAGCCTCCGGAGTAAGAATCCGGGTTTATCAAATTTTCAGCAGTAGCACCAAGAATGGGGGAAGCTTTACTATAAATATCTTTTGAAAATGTCTGAATGTTCGTATTCATTCCGTATGCTCTGTAATTGATGATGTTATAAAATGCCTTGCTGTCAAGTGTTATTTTGCAGCTTTTTGAAAACGGGATTGGAAGAAAGCAAACTCCTGCCCGTGCAGTATAATTGGCGAATGGCGGAGAGATTGAACCTTTCCCTGAAAGAAGGGCAATAAAATTCTCTTCAATAACCGGTTTTGTATTCCCATCAAGGTAAATTTTAATATTTGGTCCGATCCTGTTGCTAAAACTGTAATAGAAGAAAGGAGTCCACATACGTGTGATACAGCCCGGACCATCGTGTTCCATAATGACATATTCCTTTTTGCCACCATTCATCTCCTCCCTTATCCAGGAGACG
>CAILKW010000247.1 GCA_903834845.1 uncultured Bacteroidia bacterium
AAAGATACGTACTGAATGAAACGGGTATTTCATTTTGTCAGTCCAATATAATTCACAATGCAGCATTATTTCAATTCTCTGTGATTGGAGAGGCAATAAACCTTATGGAAGATGAGAAACTTGAAAAGTATGATTATCCATGGCATAAGGTGCGATCTTTCCGAAATTTGATTGCACATGAATATTTTAACATCAAACTTAATGCTGTTTGGCAAATCATTAAAAACGATCTTCCCACGCTTAAAACTGTTGTTTATCAAATACTTGCAAGCGAATTTAATTAACAAGCAGAAAAATTCCGACTGTTGAATCTTCTTTTAAAACTTCTTTACAACACAGGTTGATTGATTTTTAAAAAGTCCTATATTTGGCATCCAAAATCGCATTGAAAGTTTTATGGAAAACTATATCGTTTCAGCACGAAAATATCGTCCCGATACCTTTACTTCGGTAGTTGGTCAGCCTTCGATTACTTCGACTTTAAAAAATGCCATCAGGAGTAACCATCTTGCTCATGCTTATCTCTTTTGTGGTCCCAGAGGTGTTGGTAAAACGACCTCAGCACGAATTTTTGCAAAAACCATCAATTGCCTCAATCTTGGTGCCAATACCGAGCCATGCAACAATTGCGAATCGTGTTTGTCATTTGGCGAAAACAGATCATACAATATTCACGAACTGGATGCCGCTTCAAACAATTCGGTTGACGATATCCGGTCTTTGGTTGACAAGGTAAGGATTCCACCACAAATTGGAAAGTATAGTGTCTATATCATTGATGAGGTACACATGTTGTCGCAGGCGGCCTTCAATGCCTTCCTGAAAACGCTCGAAGAACCTCCTGCACATGCAATTTTCATTTTGGCTACTACCGAAAAACATAAGATATTACCAACAATTTTGTCACGCTGTCAGATTTATGATTTTAACAGGATTTCAATACCTGACATCGAAAAATATCTTCGCGAAGTAGCTATTAAAGAGAATATTAAAGCTGAAGCTGAAGCATTGAATGTAATTGCACAGAAAGCTGACGGTGCAATGCGCGATGCCTTATCAATCTTCGATCAGGTAGTAAGTTTCTGTGGCTTCAACGTCACCTACAAAGATACTATTGCCAATTTAAATGTACTCGATTACGACTATTATTTTAAGTTGACAGACTGCTTTCAAAAGGGTGATATCCCTGGTACTTTAATGATATTCAGTGAGATATTAGACAAAGGGTTTAATGCACACCATTTTATTATGGGCCTTGGTCAGCATTTCAGAGATCTTTTAATCTGTAAAGATGCCATTACGGTTCAGTTGCTTGAGGTTGGAGGCGAAATACGTGAGAGATATAAGAAGCAAGCCACAGCATGCTCTATAAATTTCTTAATTGGTGCACTTCAGTTAGCATCAGACTGCGATATCCAGTACAAGACATCCTCGAATCAACGTTTTTTGGTTGAGTTGACACTCGTCAGGATAGATCAGCTGGAAGAATTACTAAAAAAAAAACAATTGACGATGCCATAGCTACTCTCTCTTTATTGCCAATATTCTCATTAATTGATCCTTCAAAGGAAGTAGTCAGTTCTAAAACAGGAAATTCTTTGCAGATTTTACCACCTCCAAAGCACATTGTAGCCGAACCTGTGAGCCACCATCCAACAATACGAAGGTTTACAGGACGCGAATCATATTCTACTCCATCAATTTTGGACGCGCTTAAAGATGATGTCAAGGCTGAAGATGTTGGAATAGTATCGGAAGTAGCAGCTAATCAATATTCTAAAAATACTTTAACTCATTCTTTTTCGCAACAGGAATTGGTTGATGTCTGGAAAAATTTCGTGGAAACCATTGATTTCCCGCAATTAAAATCAGCACTAAGTATTCGCGAACCTCTTCTGACTAATAATTGGCTTATTGAATACGAACTTGATACAGAAATTCAGCTCAATCGGCTTACGCTCGATCTGAAACCCAAATTACTTGGTTTTTTGCGCCATAAGTTTAGAAATGATACCATTGAGATTCAGTTTAAGGTGTCAGGTGCTGTAGAGCATCAATCCAATATCCCTTACACTGATGCCGAAAGATGGGCTTTATTAGCTGAAAAATATCCGGCCCTTGCGATGTTAAAATCAAAATTTGGATTAGACTTTGAACATTTTTAACTTTTATTTCTTATTAATATAAAAAAACTTTTCAATGGACAAGATTAAAGTACTGAACCCTGTAGTGGAACTCGACGGGGACGAAATGACCCGCATTATCTGGAAAATGATCAGAGAACAATTGATTCTACCATTTCTTGATATTGACATAAAATATTATGATTTAGGAATTGAATACCGTGATGCTACTGATGATCAGGTCACTGTGGATGCAGCTTATGCCATAAAAAAGTATAAGGTCGGCATCAAATGTGCCACAATCACACCTGATGAAGCACGCATGGTCGAATTTGGTTTAAAAAAAATGTATAAATCACCGAATGGGACTATCAGGAATATCCTCGATGGAACTATTTTTCGTGAACCAATTGTTGTACATAATGTTCCACGTCTCATTCCGCAGTGGACTGCACCCATTGTGATTGGCCGTCATGCTTTTGGTGATCAGTATCGTGCTACAGATATTGTTGTTGACCGTCCGGGAAATCTGACCATGACCTTCACACCGGATGATGGTTCAGGTGCCCAACAACACAATGTTTATCACTTCGAGGGTCCAGGCGTTGCACTTTCGATGTACAACACCGAAGCCTCAATTCGTGGTTTTGCTCACAGTTGCTTTAAGATGGCACTTGCAAAAAAATGGCCACTCTATCTATCTACAAAAAACACAATTCTGAAAAAATATGATGGGTTTTTCAAAGATATTTTTGAGGAAATTTTTGTTAACGTCTATAAACAGCAATTTAGCGAAGCAGGCATCATATACGAACATCGTCTTATTGATGATATGGTTGCCTCAGCCCTAAAATGGAATGGTAACTTTATATGGGCTTGTAAAAATTATGATGGTGATGTTCAGTCCGATACAGTTGCTCAAGGATTTGGTTCACTTGGCTTGATGACTTCAGTTTTAATGACTCCCGATGGTGAAACAATTGAGGCAGAAGCTGCTCACGGTACTGTAACCCGTCATTACAGGGAGTATCAGAAAGGTAGGCCAACTTCAACTAATCCTATCGCATCTATCTTTGCATGGACACGTGGGCTTGCCTTCCGTGGAAAACTTGATTTTAATCAACCTTTGATTGATTTTTCACTTTTGCTCGAAAAAGTTTGCATTGACACTGTTGAGGCAGGAAAAATGACAAAAGACCTTGCTCTTTCGATATATGGAAACGATTTGAAACCGGAACATTATTTGACAACAGATCAGTTTATGGAAGAATTATCAAACCTATTAAATAGCAGAATGGGTATTTCGTAAGGTGCGGTATTAAAATATTGTCAATTTTGGAAATTTATTTGAATCTTTTTAAATATTATTACTATGATAAAAAAAGCTTTAGAAGTTGCCCTTAATGATCAAATTAATGCTGAATTTCATTCAGCTTATCTTTACTTGTCAATGTCCTCATATTATAATTCTATTGGCTTGGCAGGTTTCGCAAATTGGATGCGTATTCAATATCAGGAAGAATTAGCCCATGCTACCAGATTTTTCGATTATGTAAATGAAAGAGGAGGCAGAGTCAGACTTTCACCAATAAAAGAGGTGATGGTAGAATTTTCGGGCCCAGTGAACGTTTTTGAAGAAACTCTTGCTCACGAACAGTTGGTTACAAGCTTGATTAACAAATTAATGGATATTTCGATACAGGAAAGTGATCACGCAACCAAAAGTTTTCTGCAATGGTTTATTGATGAGCAGGTAGAAGAAGAGGCCAATGTTGAGCAGATTTTGAACAATCTTAAATTGATAAAAGGAGAAGGTCAAGGACTTTTAATGATGGATCGTGAAATGAAAACCCGCGTATTTGTTGACCCTTTTGCCGCTATTAAACCTTGAAATAATGGTTAATGGTTAATAATACAATTTCTTTGAAAAAGCGTTACAATTTGCTTTGATATCTTTAAAGGAAAATATTAAAAAAGAACAGGTATTTTCCTGTTCTTTTTTAATATTAATGATTACCACCTGAAATATTTTTTGATGAGGATTGCAGGTTTTACTGGTGGGTAGAAACTGTGCAGAATGTAGTTTAAAACAAAGGCTAATAAATATATCTGAATGCAAGCGGTTATGATTTTTTTGTGAATTTGTTTTTCTTCAAAATCTTGCAATTCAGTTTTGTATTAATTTAAGTTTAATTTTTTTACACATTTAATACTTTAGGGCATGGAAGAAGGAGAAGACAATACTACTTATACAGTAGTTGTAAATCATGAAGAACAGTACAGCATTTGGCCTAACAACAGGGAAATTCCTTCCGGATGGCGTACCGTTGGAACAGTTGGCTCAAAAGAAGAATGTTTAGCCTACATAGAGGAGGTTTGGACAGACATGCGTCCTCTGTCGTTACGGCGGAATATGAATACTTAGGGCATCATAACAGACTGATGTACAATAATATGAGTTTTCCGAAGTTTGTGCGAATACATCATAATTCTGAAATTCTGCTACAATATTTATTTGTTTTTGAATCTTGCATGAAAAGCGTTAATTTGTAGCCGAATAAAAAGCAAAATTTTGGAACACTCATTAATAGTAAAATTAAACGAACAAATTGTATTTACTAATGATCAGCATTGGCTGTATCCTCTTTTCGAATTTGAGGATTTTTTAAACAAAAACGAATTGGTTGTTAGTAATTTGTTTTTGAGAGACAAGATCGCCGGTAAAGCTGCTGCCTGCCTGATTGTCTTTCTTGGTATCAAACGTTGCCATATTGAATTGTTAAGTTCACGTGCAATCCCGGTTTTTAAATCAAACGGAATAGAATTTACTTATGATAATCTTGTAGATCATATCCAATGTAGGACAGAGGATTTGATTACAGATAAAATGTCTATTGCTGATGCTTACCTATTTTTGCGTAAACGTGCCGGAAGAGTTCAGGGTTTATCAATAAAATTGGAAAATATTTCAGTCAGGGTTGAGGAAAAACCAGTTATTGAAAACCTTAATCTTGAGTTAGGTAGAGGTGAACAACTTATCATTCATGGTACTAACGGAAGTGGGAAAACTACACTTTTGCGGGCAATACTCGGATTGATACCGGTAGCAGTAGGAACGATTAAAATTGGTGATTTTCTTGTTGGCAGTAAATCATGGAAACAGAACCGTAGTATTATTGGGTATGTTCATCAGGAAAATATTAAAAATAACTTCCCAATTTCAGCAGGTGAAGTAGTACAAATTGGTTTGGGGAAGTCTCATATATCGAAAAGCGACAACGCATATCGTATTGAGGTGGCCATGCGCAGAACAGGCTCTTTCCATCTGTTCGACCAACCTTTTCACACTCTTTCGGGAGGTGAAAAACAACGGGTATCATTAGCAAGATGTCTTTGCCAAAACGCCAGGGTTTTTCTTTTAGACGAACCTACTTCTTTTCTCGACAGACAAGGGAAAGAAGATTTGCTCTTTCTGCTTCACGAGCTAAGTAGGAATGAGGCACCTACAATGGTGTTGGTGTCGCACGAACTCCAATGGATAGAACAGTTAAACTGGCCCAGAAAAGAGTTGAAGGGAGGTAAACTGTGTTAGAGCTACTCTCACTTACACCCATACTTAAAGGATTGATTGTTCTTGCAATAGCCGGATTAACTTTTCCGATTACAGGGGTTTACCTTTTTCGTCTCAACCTTCTTCCTTTGCGTTTTATGCTCATGCATGGTGCAATTCTGGGTGGAGCAATGGCTCTCGCGTTCCTGATTAATCCCTTTTGGACAACGATTACAGTAAATCTTTTCCTGGTTTTATTTATGGCAAAAACATCAAGATCCATGAAAATTGATGCTGGTCAAATCAGTACTTTTTTCATGGTGATCTCCATTTCGCTTGCTTTTATCTTCATCTATAAATTCAATGTACCGGCTAAAGATACACTCACACTGCTTTGGGGAAACCTGTTTACACTAAGTTGGACTGAAGTATCTGGGATTGGTGCTTTTGCTTTGATACTTATTGGATTTCAATATTTTTTCCGTTGCCAGTTGAGGGCTATCTTCTTTGACCGGGAAATCGCTTTTACCTCAGGAATAAACGAGACTAATCTTTATTATGCTGTTGTTTTACTTATAGCGATTACTGTCGCTCTTGCTATGAAACTAATTGGAGCACTTTTACTTGATGCGCTTTTACTTTTACCCCCGGTAATTGCCTCGTTTCATGCAAAAAGTTTGAAAGGGATGATCATCGGATCTGCAATTTGGGGAGGTTTTTTTGCCATTGGAGGATTTATACTGTCAATTGCAATTGATATTCCGGCAAGCTCTTCAATTGCAGCAATTGCTTCTCTTGCCTTCATTATTAATTACTTCATTCGTAATAAATGAGAAAAAACTTTTTTATTCTGCTAATATTCTGTTGGTTATATTCTTGTAATAATAAACCCTCAACAACTAACAGCATTGTTGCAACCACAAGTTGGACAGCAGCTTATGCCATGTTAGCCGGTGCTTCTGATGTTTCTGTGCTTGCTCCTTACGAAATGGTACATCCGGGAGAATATGAGCTGCGTCCGGGAGATATTGGCAGATTATCAAAGACGAATATGATCATTTACGCAGGATATGAAGTGATGGTGAACCAAATAAAAACAGGACTTAAAATTCCTGAGAAAAAAATGATGAAGATTTCAACGAGCTATAACTTTGCGGAGCTCGAAGAATCAGTTATGCTCATTGCCAAACGTCTTGGAACTGAACAAACAGCTCTAAAAAATCTTGAAGAGATAAAGCAATTGTTTGTGAACGGACGAACCGCTATTAAAAACAAAGGGCTTGATCAGCAGCCTGTTGTAGTTCATTTCTTTCAGGTTTCGTTTGCCAAAGAGCTTGGAATAAAGCCAACAATGATATTTGGACCTGCTTCACCTGAACCAATGCAAATTCTGAATATGTCAAGAACTAATGCCGTTTTGATTCTTGATAATGAACACAATCCTGTTGGAGGTTCTTTGAATGAAATCTTAAAAAACGGTGAATACAAATTATTGCTGAATTTTCCGGGATTGCACAATACCCGAACAATTGCAGATGTTATCAGGTACAACATTAATCAGATTATTGAACCATTGGTTAAATAAATCATGGTTTGTTGCGACCTGTTTCCATTTTTTTAGAAAATCAGTGTAAATTTGCAGTCTGAAATAAAAATTATTTAACACGTATTATGGGACGCGCATTTGAATACAGAAAGGCAAGAAAGCTAAAACGTTGGGGCTCTATGGCCAGAACATTCACTAAAATTGGGAAAGAGATAGCAATTTGTATAAAGTCTGCAGGTCCGGATCCCGCTTCAAACTCACGACTTCGCGTTTTGATGCAGAATGCAAAAAATGCCAGTATGCCTAAAGAAAATATTGAGAGGGCAATAAAAAAGGCGATTTCGAAAGATCAAACCGACTATAAAGAAGTTGTTTACGAAGGATATGCACCTTATGGAATTGCCGTTCTTGTTGAAACTGCTACCGATAATACTACCCGCACAGTTGCCAATGTTCGCAGCTATTTCAATAAATGTGGCGGTTCTCTCGGAACATCGGGTTGTGTTGATTATTTATTCGAACACAAATGCCTTTTCAAAATAAAAAATAAAGAAGGTATTGATATTGAAGAGCTTGAACTCGAAATGATTGATTTTGGTGTTCAGGAGGTTTTCGCCGAAGAGGACAACATCATTATTTATGGTGACTTTGAAGCCTTTGGACCAATTCAAAAATATATCGAAGAAAATAATTTTGAAATTGTTACTGCAGATTTCGAAAGAATCCCATCAGAAGTTAAAGAACTGAGCGAGGAACATGTGGCTGAAGTTGAAAAACTTCTTGAGAAATTGGAAGACGATGAGGATGTTACCAATGTCTATCACAATATGAAAGATTAGGCAAATCATTGTTATATGAGCAAAAAGAAGTTTTACTCCGAAGCTGAAGAACGACTTAATGTGATCACCCACGCCACAGGTTTTATCCTCTCGCTGGTTGGTTCGGTTATATTATTCTACAAGAGTTTTTCAGAACATATTCATTTACAATTTTTAAGTTATCTGATTTACTGTTTCGGATTGGTAACACTTTATCTCGCCTCTACTCTTTACCATTCTGCAAAAGATTTAACAGGAAGAAAGCAGTTAAAAGTTTTTGATCATTCTTCAATATATCTCCTTATTGCAGGCACATATACTCCAATTGCCCTGCTCACTATAAAAGGAGTTTGGGGAATGATTATCTTTATCATCGTATGGACATTGGCAACTGTTGGAATCACCATGAAACTCTTTTTTACCGGAAGGCATCCAAAAATCTCAACCATTACTTACATCATGATGGGATGGGTGATTATAATCGCTATTAAACCTTTAATAAACAGCATGGTTACACAAGGACTTCTTTGGCTGTTGGCTGGCGGGATTTCTTATACCGTAGGAGCCATAATATATCAAAGAAAATCAATTAAGTATAACCATGCCATATTCCACCTTTTTGTTTTACTCGGTAGTTTTTGCCATTATATTGTCATTTTGAATTATTCTTAAATACGTTCAGGTATATTGAAAGGAGCTCTGTAAGTTCTGGTAAGCATTGCATTAGCCTCAATATCGTTTTTAAATATCATTTTATCAGGGTCAAATTCCAGAGTTCTTCCCAGACGGTAAGCTATATTTCCCAAATGGATCAATGCACATGAATAAAACCCTTCTTCTATGTTTGCTTTGGCCAAAACCTGGTCGTTAGCTGTTATTGCCTTTATAAAGTTTTCGTAATGATTACTTTGACCACTTCCCGTTTCTGATAGTTTTGCATCTTTCCCTTTATATACCTGCCAATCATTCACATTTTTACTCATAAAACCTTCTGACCCGTAAAACAAATTCCCAATGTTGTTGGTTGCACTTGTCATGTAAGTGTTATTCTTTTCCTCGACAGGTCGAGAGAATCCTTCCGTGTTACTCATCCAATGGCGTACTTCAAACTGAAGAATTTTTTTCTTATCTCCTTTGCCCTCCTGGTTCATAAACTCAAACAGAACCATTAATTGATTGGGTGTGTTTTGTGCATCATCAAACATGAAATGCCCTCCAATAGCCGATATTTTTACCGGTAGTTTAACTCCAAGACCCCAACGCGCTATATCTATTTCATGAACTCCCTGATTTCCCAAATCACCGTTTCCATATTCCCAGTTCCAGTGCCAGTTATAATGAAAACGATTTCGATTAAATGGTTGTTCTTTAGCAGGGCCTTGCCAGATATTGTAGTCAACATTTTTGAGATAATCCCTTGTATAAGGCTTTTCAATGTTTTTACCTCCAACAGTAAATGCAAATTTTTCATCAGGATTCATGGGGCCGTCAGGATATTTTCCAATTGATGGCCGCCATTTGTAACACATTCCTTTTGCCATATACAACTCACCCAATTTTCCCGATTTTAGGTATTCTGCCATGCTGATTGCGCAAGGATTACTCCGTTGTTCAGCTCCATCCTGAACAATAACCTTGTATTTCCGTGCTGCTTCAACGAGCTTCTGACCTTCAAACAAATTGTGACAACATGGTTTCTCAACAGATACGTGTTTCCCCGCCTGAATTGCCCAAATAGAGGCTAAAGCATGCCAATGGTTAGGTGTTACCACTGATACGGCATCAATGTCTTTGTTTTCGTACAACTTCCTTAAGTCCTGATAAAGTTTAGGTTCTCTTAACCCTTTATCCGTATAGTGCTTTTTTACCCTGTCAGGGAATAAATTAGCATCGGGATCGCAAAGGGCTACCACTTCTGCATTTTTCAAAGCCTGATAGGCCATTATGTGACTTTGGCCTTGTCCCCCAATACCTACAACTGCCACATTCACCCTATCGTTGGCACCTTTCCAGCTGTTGTTAGCTAAAATAGTTGGTGCGGTTATCACACCAACACTTCCTGAAGTTGCTTTTTTAACAAAATCTCTTCTTTCCATTGGTTATATTCTAAAGTTCTTTAATTAAAATATTTCTGAAATGTATAATACTACCATGATCTTGTAATAACAGATAACCTTGAGGCATAATACCATAACCCTCTACATCCTTAAATTTACTTAATGCAATCTTCGCCTTAAAATCGGCACTTCCCCTTTCGTATTCAAGTATTTTTTGCCCGTTCAGCCAGTGCTCAGCATGACTTCCATTGCTTACAATCATACTTTCATTCCATAATCCAAGCGGACTTGGTCTTTTGTCAGGTGAGGCTGTGTATAATTCGTATAATGCACCAATTGTGTGATAATCATTAGGTTTCATTTTACCTTCAAGCATCCATGCATGATTTTTATCGTCAAGTAGCTGGTATTCTAATCCGAAACCATATCCTTTGTTGCTGCCAACACCTTCCTGCACAAAATATTTAACTCCACTGTTTCCTCCCACGGTTTCCATTCTCCAATCCCACCTAAGAATGAAGTTTCCGAATTGTTTTTTGGTGATTATATCGCCTCCGTTTCCCGATTCAGCACCACCCTCGACACATGCTATTAAATCACCGTTTTCAACTCTCCATCCTTTTGCAGGAAATGTATTCTGGTTAATACCTCTCCAATTTTCGGTACTTTTCCCGTCAAACAAAAGTTTCCAGCCATCTTTTTTTTCCTTTGCTGAAAGAGAATTAACAGGTATGCTGTATTTTTTTTTAAAACTATTCCATGCCTCACTGCTTTGTGTCAGATAAGACTCAGGAGCACCTTTCAGATTGTAACATTGTATTCCTATTGGTCCTTTGAATCCTTTATCTGCCAGTATTTCAACAACACGGTAAACATCGAAAGTCCCTTTTCCCAAAGGTTGAATCAGCCGATTCCAATCCATATTTTTTGTATCTCCACAATCAGCACCACTAATTGAGACGGCAAAAAGTTTAGGAAGGGTAAGATTTATCACTTTTTCAAGATTATCTTCGGTATCAGTTTTCAGAAAGTGACACAGGTTAAACACTGAGCCAATATTATCACGGTTTGCTTTTTGAGCCAACCGATAGGAATCCTCAGCCTTTTCAGCCAAAAAACCTACATGATGATAAATTGCAAGACGAACACTGTAAGGTTTGGCAAAATCGGCCAATTCCTGTAAAATCTTTACTACTGCTTCATCAGCAGCCTCATCCGAAGGTTTATATTTCACAGAATGAATATGCACCCAAAGTATAATTCCTGTACCCTTTAACTTTGGGATTACCTGTTTCCAATCAGGAAGATACGGATCTTTCTGTTCGATGTCTATTTTTAAATAATCAGCATAAATATTCAAACCCTTCTCTTTAAATGCGGCTTTCAATTCCAAAATCCCTTCAGTTTCACGATGCTCAATACCATAAAACCCCATTTTTTTGAGCATTGAAGCCTGCTCTGTGTATGGTATAAACTTGATGTCCTGCTTGTTAAGTGCATTATTGAAAACAAAAACCGGGTTTTTCAGGCTTCTATCCTTTGATCCTGCGATGCCATATAAGCAAAATAACAACATTATCAGTGCAACAATAATTCTTAGTTTGTTCATTTCAATATAAATTTTAGTAGTTAATATTTTCCGTACTGTTGTAAAGTATCCCACATTGCCCAGAAATTTTCGGGTGATACATCGTCCTGTATATTGTGAACGGGAGCGAAAACAAAACCACCTCCCGGAGCCAGAATATCAATTATCCGTTTTACTTCATCTGCTACCTGTTGGGGAGTTCCATTGTTAAGCGTTGACTGGGTATCTACCCCTCCGCCCCAAAAGGTAAGGGCATTACCAAAATCATGCTTCAATCCCTTTAGATCCATCCCTGCTGCAGTGAATTGCACGGGATTAAGAATATCAAGGCCTGCTTCAATCAGATCGGGTATTATTTCACGAATTGCGCCACAACTGTGCATAAAGGTTTTGACATGTGGCAACCTCTTTTTTACGTGAGTAAAGAGGGTTTTAAAACGCGGAATAACCATAAGCCTGAGTTGAGAGGGATCAATAATGGTAGTAGCTTGTGAGCCAAGATCATCACATTCCGAAATAACTGTTATTTTTTTTTCATTCCCGGTTTCAATGGCCCAATCAATTATTGCGTCCCAATATCTTAATTTGTCTTCTAAAATTATATCAAAAAATCTTTCAACTCCTTCAATATCAACCATTGTATCCATAAACCAGTTTTCATAACCGCGAATTCGGAGACTGTTTTCAGTAAATCCTGCCGTATTTCTATCGGCAATACCACAAAAGTTATCAACCTTAACTATTTGTTCATCAAGGTTATGGCGAAGTATTGATATTAAATTATCCCAATCGGGTTTTGGCAGAAGGTGCAACGACCCGGACAACGATTCGGCTCTTTCCAACGGCGAAAACATCAGATGAAAATACAAATCATTTCCCTGATTAAACTTCCAGTTACAGCCGTAGAAATCAGTCACTTCAATTAAGCTTCCAGTAACTCTTTTTGCATTCCTGTAATCGGTAATTCGCTGGGCTCCTAAACGTCTTGTATCAGATTTAAGGATCAGTAAGTTTTCGTCGCTTGGAGTAACAATTTGTTGTATAGGATCAATTTCATCATTGCCAATTTCAGTTGAAAGTCCACGAAGCTCCATGGCTCGTGCGTAGGCATTTTTAGTGATAGCTGTTACAGTTGTACCCGCCAGATCGTAAGGAATACGGTCTGGTTCTTTGTGATTAAGTGTAGTTTCTATTCTTTCTCTGCTATTCATATTAGATGCTGATAGATTTAATTTTGGGTACAAGCAAATGTATAATTAGCAGCGAAATAAGATATATTGGTCCGGCAATTGCAAAAGGAATAGCATATCCATCGGTTCCTATATTTTGAAGAATTTTTCCCACCGAAAAGGCTACAATAGCACCTCCTAAAGCTCCTGCAAAGCCTCCAAATCCGGCGACTGATCCAACAGCTTTTTTTGGAAAAATATCTGACATCAAACTATAAACATTTGCCGACCAGCCACAATGACCTCCGGCAGCAACGGCTATCAGACCGACAGCCAGCCATAAGTTGGCAGTATGAGGAACCAACGCCACCGGAACTGCAAAGAGGGCACAAGCCAATAAACTAAATTTACGCCCCTGATTCAGGCTAAAACCCATTTTCATGAATTTTGATGACAGCCAACCGAGGAAAATACCCAAACCCCACGATACCAAATAAATGGTAAAAAATGGCAATCCGATTTCTTTCAGGTTCAACCCAAATTTTTCATTAAGAAATTTGGCACCCCAGAAGAGGTAAAACCACCAGACAGGATCAGCCATAAATTTGGCAACAGCAATGGCCCAGGCTCCGCGATGGGGAAGAATATCTTTCCACCTAACTTTTTCTGCATTTTCGATTTCAGTGCTATCCGAATTAATATACTGAAGTTCTAACGTTGAAACATTGGGGCTTTTTTCAGGCCGTCTAAAGTATTTCATCCAAAGAAAAACCCAAATAAGGCTGATGGGAAAAGTCCATAGAAAACCTACTCTCCAATTATCAAAACCGAGCACCAATGGTGGAATTATCAACGGCGAAAGTGTGGTTCCCATATTTGAACCACCATTGAAAATCCCAACTGCCAAGGCTCTATCCTTTTTCGGAAACCATTCTGCGACTGCTTTTATGGCAGAAGGAAAATTCCCTGACTGCCCGACTGCAAGGCTAAAACGAGCAACAGCAAAACCAATCCATGTTCTGGCAAGCGCGTGACCCAGAGCAGCAAAACTCCATATACCAATGGATATAAGATAGCCCTTTCTGGTTCCGATAACATCTATCAGACGGCCCATCAAAATAAAGCAGATGGCATAAGAAATCATAAACACACTGTTGATGATTCCGTATTGCTGCTCAGACCAGCCTATACTTTTCTGAAGATCAGGAGCAAGTATGCCTAAGGCTGAACGGTCGATGTACAGAATAGTAGTAGCGAGAAAAAGAAGACTCAGAATGATCCAGCGAAAGTTAGTCTCTTTGTTTTGGGTTTTGTTCATTTTGAATATTTGTTTGGTTGAATAATATCCTGATTTAATAGTTCTAAATGCTTGTCCGACAGTTTTATTGTCAAAGCTTGCAGGTTCTCTTCAACCTGAGCCACAGCACTGCCTGTTACCAACGGAATAACCGGCGGTGAACTTTGCAACATCCATGCCAGTACAATTGCATTCCGTGAAACCATAAGATCATCAGCCACTTCCTTTAGCTTTTCCATTCTAAATTCAGTAACTGCACTTTGATACTGAACCGGAATCGAACGGTCGTTATTGACATAAGCACCTCCAAGCAAAGGAGAATATGCCATTAAGCTCAATTTTTTTCTATTGCAAAAATCCTGAATTTCAGGTGTTAGCAAAAGCTGAGTACCAAAATTGGCTCGTAAATTTGGTTCTAAGTAAGTATGCCGTTGCTGAATACAAGTAAAACCATCCCATCCTATTAAATTTGCTGCATTATTGGCTTCGGAAAGCTGCCATGCAAAAAAGTTGCTTGCTCCGGCATAGCGAATTTTCCCCTCCTTTTTCAATTGGTAAAAGGCATTCATAGTTTCTTCTATAGGAGTTTCAGTATCGAAGGCGTGTGCAAAATAAAGGTCTATGGTTTCAATTCCAAGTCTGTTCAGACTCTTTTCACATTCTGAAATAATAATCTCTTTCTTCAATGATCTCGGTATTTCGCGATATGAAAAACCAACTTTGGAACTGATAAACATACTATTCCTGTTGGCTTTTTGTTTCAACCATTTACCTATCAGTAATTCGCTTTCGCCACCTTGAAATCCGGGAATCCAACTGGCATATTTATTGGCAGAGTCGAGAAAACTACCACCTTGTTCAGAATAATAGTCAAGAATCTGAAATGATGTTTGCCCGTCAACTTTTGAGCCGAAATACATGGTTCCCAGTCCCATGCAACTAATCATTTCTCCTGTAATACCTAATTCAATTTTTTTCATGTTCTTATTCAGACAAGAGTTTATATACTTCGCTCGAAGCCATTAAAAAAGCACCGGAGCCATAAGCTTCACTATCGCCAGCACTGACTTTATCCGGCGATTCACCTACTCTTTGTACATAACCAAGTTTGCCATCGGTATCAATATTACCCAACAATGCTGTCCATGCTTTCAATACAGTAGGCTCATATTCTGATCTATTCAATAAACCACTATTGATGCCGTAAGCTAACGCAAAGCAATAAAAAGCTGTTCCACTTGATTCCATACCTCCAAAATGTGAGCTATCCAACAAACTCGAAGGCCAATACCCTTCATTCAATTGAAGCTCCTTTATTTTTGATGCCATTTCTTTAAACAAATTTTCATAAAAAGGTCGTCTCGAATAGTCATTAGGCATTGATTGCAATACCTTCGATAAGCCTGCCAATACCCAACCGTTACCACGTGACCAAAACACCTTTTTACCACCTGTGGTTTTCTGTTTAAAAAACTTATCGTCACGAAAATAAAGGTGTTCTTCATTATCGTAAAGGTATTTGTGAGTTATTGTCCACAACTCATCCATTTTGTCGAGATATTTCTGATCTCCCGAAATTTTCGCATATTTGGCATAAGTTGGAGGAGCCATAAAAAGTGCATCGCACCAGCTCCACCAACTCCACCAATATCTGTTTCCTGCAAATGTAACATCCGGCACTTTTGGATCACGTTCAAAACTGGCATTCAGACAATAAATTGTTTTGTCTATCATTTCGGGGTTATGAATTATGTTGTACAAATCAAGGTACATGTGCGAGATGGCAAGTACATTGGCATCATAAGGGCGCGGCCTGACCGACCATTGATATTGATTTCCCATATCAGTCATAGCCTTCAGATACTTGATTTCAGGATCAACTTTGTATAAATCAATCAAGCCTGAATAAAAAGCCCCATATTCCCATTCCCACAGTTTTACTCCTGTCGGATGGTTTTGTTGCCAGTCGAAAACCCTTTCTGCAACAATTAAAACTGATTTTTTGGTAATAGCATTTGAATATAAATAAGTGAATCCACTGAAAATATGTAGTAAAAGAAATAATTTATACCGTTTCATTTATATTTTGTCTTTTATGAATTTCTGATAAAAAATCAATATTTAAAATTTAGAATAATTATGATTGTTCGAAACAAACTATTTCATGTACCATAATATGAGGAATGATCACTTCAATCCCATTATTTACCAATTTATATTTGAGTTGATTACCGGCAAAAATTGTTTTTACTGTCACATTCTTTAGAGGAATATTCAGTTTAATGCGAATATTTGTCAATGGAACAGGATCCTCATGCACCTCAGGATGTGGCGGAGCTTTGCGTGTTGATGACCAATTGATAATGTGAACAATGTATCGCTCCCTATTACCCAAATCATTATTGGCAGACTGATAAGTAACTGTAATTTCTGAGCTTAGAGGTACATTACTTTCAATTAGCCTGATTGGAAATACATCTCTCAGTGAATGATTAAATGCTTCACGATATATCCAATACCCGGTGTTGTAATAAGATGTTCCAATAGGAAAGCCAATCAACGAAACCTTTCCGGAAACAGCCAGCACCGAAAAATCTGTAACATGGTCAAAAGGCGATTGTCTGTGACTGGTATAATGGGCTGCACTACGTTGAAACATTGGTTCGCCAAGTTGTGCCAGCGATTTTGCAGGAGTCTGCACCTTCCATTGAGACGCACCTTCGTACAGAGCATAAGCATAACCCGGCATGTCCTTCACAAATCCATTATCC
>CAILKW010000248.1 GCA_903834845.1 uncultured Bacteroidia bacterium
AATTCTACAGACATTATTTTATTTTACTTTTCGGTTACTTTTTGAAAATCTTTATACTATTTCCGGTAAAATATAAGGTGCCCTGTAATCCCTTGATAGCATACCGTTGGCTTCTGTCTCACCGTCACCGATAAAGCGTTCTGCCACCGAGTCAAATTCAAGCTGACGGCTTAACCTGTATGATATATTGCCAAGATGTGCCAGCGATGAGGCAAGGTGTGCGGTCTGAACAGGGCCGTTTTGGATGCTCATGTCCCGTTTACGGATAGCATCAAACCAGTTTTGAAAATGCAGCGATAATTCTCCGCTTTCTGAACGACTCGGCCCTTTTTCGCGCTTTTCTCCCAGAAATGATTCATAAGTTCCATAACCTTTGACAACCAGATATCCCTTGTCACCATAGAAAATATTGCCTACCCCTGCCCCGTCTTCCTGGTTTGTACACCAGTTGCGCACCTCAAACTGTATCATCTTCTTCTCTTTTGGATAATGATAGATGGAGGTCTGAACTTCAGGAACCTCCTTACAGTCGTCCCACAAGAATTTACCGCCCATTGAGGTGATGCGTTCAGGCAAACTGTTTACGTCTAATCCCCACATGCAAAGATCTGTCTCATGAATACCCTGATTGCCAACATCTCCGTTTCCGTAATTCCAATGCCAGTGCCAGTTGTAATGAACCAGGTTCTTTGTAAACGGACGCATTGGAGCCGGTCCGCACCACAAATCGTAATTCAATCCCGGAGGCGTTGCTGAAATTCCTTTGTTGCCAATGTCGGGACGCCAGCGGTAAACCAATCCGCGAGACATATAAACACGGCCTATTAATCCGTCTCTCAGATGCTGAATAGCCTCCCGGATAGCAACGGAGCTTCGCAACTGAACACCATGTTGAACAATACGATTGTATTTGTAGGCTGCTTCAATTACTTTTTTGCCTTCGTAAATGTTGTGTGTCCCCGGTTTCTCAACATATACATCTTTCCCTGCCTGACAAGACCAGATAGTTGCCAATGCGTGCCAGTGGTTTGGCATTGCAATAGTTACAGCGTCAATCGTTTTATCTTCAAGGGTTTTTCTGAAATCCTGTTCAATCATTACTTTTTTGCCGTACTTCTTTTCAAACTCGGCAGCTCTTTTCTGAAGCACTTCCATGTCGGGATCGCATAAAACGGCTACCTCAACATTGGATTTTTCTGCAAGATCCATAATCTCTTCAATATGCGATTTGCCCCGTCCGTTAACACCGAATACAGCTACGCGGATACGATCATTAGCCCCTTTTGCACTTTGGGGTACCACTGTAGGTTTCTTATCCGATCCTGCATATAATAATGTCGGACTGACAGCTGCTAAGGCAGCACCTGTAGTTGTTGTTTTAAGAAAAGATCTCCTTTTGTTGTTCTCTGTGTTTTCCATTTTTTGATAATTTAAGTAATTTATTATTTGAAATTTGTTGCTATTTCATTAATATCTGCATCAGAAAGATCGCCGCCAATAACCACCTTATATTTAAAAACAATGCTTTCGCCCGGCTGTAAAACCACCTTTACTTCAGCGGCAGCTTTATCAAAATTGCGACCACCCAGACTATTAGTTGCAAATAAACCATATCCTCTTGCATGAGACCAGGCAGGATAGTTTGGATTCTTTGGATTATCGAGAATAACAATTGTGATCACTTCTTTTTCTTTTTCTGCACGGAGGGCAACCCAGGGACTTCTTTTGCCCCAAACAGCACCCCCTTTTATTCCTTCTGCATTTCTGTAAACCCCATTAACTCCATCGTTGTTTAAGACTGGAACTTCCGTCTCTATTCCCTTGGCATCCAGAAATTTTTCGGCTTTTGTTGCAGGCTCTTCAAACGCCCGGTCAACGCGTAAACCGATCATACCTTCCTTGTTCTCTGTAAAAGTAACCTGCTGTTTTGCTGTTAATTTGCTTGTCCTTTCTACGATGCGCTGGTTATCTGTTCCGGAAAAAATATAAGTTGAAACCTCATCAAGTAAAACCTTGTTGTTAATATCTACCCACTCAGCACTTGTAATCAGTTCGCCCTTATTTGGGTTTTCGGACACAATTTTCTGAAACTTCACTGTCCCATATTTAGGTTTATCAGCCTGTTTAATGGCAAATGAGTTATTCCAGAAATCCAATCCGTTTACATCACCAAAATTGAACCACATTCCCACATGATGAGGATGGTCGGTGCGTTCAAAAGGACGGGGATTCATTGGGTATCCACGGGTGATGATTTTCCCCGAGGCAGTCATAATAGGATAAAGCACCTGCTTTTCCATATTATCAGGATAAATGAAAGCAGTGAAAAGTTTTCCTCCAACGTAAACTTCAACTTTTTTACCCTTCTCATCGTTCTTAAAGGTTACTTTTTCATTGCCAGCGGCAAATAAACAAGTAGCGAACAACACTAATGAAATTGTTAAAATGCAAATTTTTCTCATGATGATAATTTATAAAAAATATTTAACTCCATCCAAATAACGGAGGGCAAACGAACCAGCCCTCCGTATTTGAATATTTATTACAATTATAACAATAATTCTAACGCCATCTCGGATCACCGATATTTTTTGTATAAATCTCACTATTTGTCACAGCTGTAGTATTCTTGTATTTCAAATTCCCTTTGTCCGGATCGATCATCAGATCTTCTGGCAGGATAGGCGTTGCACCCAGTTTAATTGCTGCGTCAGTCGAACCGCCAGGATTAAGTGTTGCATGAAACATTGCACCTGTCGAATTACTGTTGAAATTATCTGAATCAAAGAGAAAGCCTTTCGTACCGTAGTTATCCGCAAAGTCGAATGTGAAAGGCCTTGACTTGACATACATCCCTGCCGAATAATTATTACGCGGGTTTAGCTGGGCCAGACGATTTGTAGTAAGGATGAACAGGTTCTTCCGGCATCGTATCGTGCTGTTTATCGGTGCCCCTTCCAATGAAAAAATCCTTTTTCTGGAACTGAGAGTATTGAAGTTAACGAATGTACAATTATCAACAGTGATATTCCAAACCGGATTACCGATCCATGAATAAGATACACCACCTGAATTTTCATCAAACAGGTAATTCATACCGCAATCCACGAATGTAGAGTTTGTAAGCTTGACGTTTTTGAAGATATTGGTATTAGGACTTGAACCGTCACCCCTGAAGAAACTGTATCCGCCACCCTTTGCATCGCGATAACCGTTGTCATGAAAGTAACAATTGTTTACCGTCCAGTTGTTGATTACTTTTTGTTGTGAACCTTGTGTGCGAAACCACCCACGACGCATACCTGTGAATTCACAATTTTCAACTTCAAGAGCTTCAAGCTCAAATTCCATTGCCGAACTACTTTGATTGAAGAAATAGTTGCCTGTACCATCAACCCAGGCTCCATACTGGTTGATTCCTCCCTTGAGCGCATCGGGCGCAGTAAAAAGAATATTTTCAAACCTGATTTTCTGAATCATGATACTGCCCATCTCTCCGCCGCCTGGTGAGCGACTTACTGACCAGTTCATTGTTCCCGGACCAGAGCCATCCTCCTTTGGATACGACATCACCACCTCTGTCATTCCTGGCCCCTGCGATTTCAATGTAAAACCTTTTGTTATGCTGACACCGCTTCTGCAGTAATACTTTTTCCCGGCTTCGAGAAGGAAAACAGTTCCTTCAACTAATGTAATATCCTCCAGATAATTATTCATAATCGTATCCAGACGTGAATAGCGTCCGGTAGTAGCAACTATACCCGTATCAACAATATGAGGGATTAAAATCGGTGCACCGGGAGTCCCCTTAGTCCGTAGATTTATCGTATTGTAATGTCTGTCCCAATAACGTGTAATCTTGTTATTATATCCGTTGATAGTATAAGGAGAGTTTGGATTCAGATTGTTGACAATCACATACTGATTCGCCAAATCCTGTGCGGTCAATTTAATTCCCTGACTGGGTTCTGTCGAAATCCGCTTGGTAGGAGTAATCGACAAGGAATCCATTAAGAACTGATCTATCCCGTTTGTTCCAAGTGAATGCTGATAAATTGGGGGTGTTGGGACGGCTAATCCGCCAACAATAACTGATGGACTGTATTTCAAATTCCAGGATATCTTTAGCGAAGTTTCGGTTATCTGGCTTACCGAGAGGATTGTGGGAATACTGTAACGTGTATTTGTTCTCCTTCCCATTGCATCATCGTCAGTACCATCTCCAAACCAATCTGAATTATAAAGTGTGTCTTTCGAAGATATTACCATGATCCGGGCTACAAAGTCAGAACCATATTGCAAATCAGGAATAGTAATGCGTGTTTCGGAAGCAGGCAAAATTTTATCGAAAACCGGTGTATCAAAACTCTCTGATTTGTACTTCACCTGAAGCCTGTAACCTCCGGCACCATCCATGCCATACCAGGCAAGAACCAAATCATTCCCGTTAACTACAAGACATTCAGCAGTTCTGAACATTGACCGGAATTGTTTATTTCCTAATATCGAATCCAATAATGCTGGTTTATTACAAGAGCCAACTACAAGAAACAATATTGCCATCCAAAAAAATAAATTTTTCTTTTTCATGACTATCATATTTTAAATAATTTGATTACAAATGATTCATTAGTAGTATCCGTAATAATTCGTGAATTTATTCTTGTGAGAAACAATAATAGAATTTGGAATTGGAAGGATATACCGAACAGGAGGCAGACTGGCAGGATTAAACTTCTGCTCATTTGCTCCCACACCACCTGAGATATAGCCTCTGAACGAGTAAAAGACCTCATTTTTAGGTTGAGCATCTGTTGTATTTGCCCATGCCTGAAACCAGTCAGCATAAATCCAACTCGTACCTGGATTCAACCCCGGATTCTGTGGCCATTTATAAATTTCGAGAACCTGAAGCTGAGTGTTCGGATAAATATCAGTTTTATTTGGATTGGGAATCACTTTATAGAATACCCAGTATGGCAAATCTTCCCATCCATCTGCGATAGGGCTTCCTACCGCATTCCATGCGACAATATTCATAGCCTTAAAAGTATTATAAACCACCTTTGAGTAGAGATTCCATCGGGCAAGATCTTTCCAACGCATGTTTTCACCACCGAATTCCCATGCACGTTCATTTACAATCGCTTGAAAGAACTCTTCTTTTGAACCGAGGGCATTTACATACTGATCGACTTTTAAAGGCTGATCTGCCAAAGCGAATGCCCGCCTGCGAACAATTTTTAGAGCTTCTTTAGCTTTAGCGAAATCCGATCCAAGTTCATTAGCAGCTTCTGCATATATCAGGAGCACTTCTGCAAAGCGCATATAAGGATAATTCATTCCAGTACTTGAACTACTGTTGCTTCCCAGTGCATTTGAGGAAGTAGCCCATAATTTTGACCATTTTCCTACACGCTGATAAAAACCAACGGCAATTGTCGGTACTCCTAATGCATTGTAATTCCAAGTGGATACAGTAAAATCACGACGAAGGTCTTTACTGTCAAAACTAAAAAGATATAATGGATTCAGATAAACCCCGCCGCCGCTGCTTCCACCCCACGGATGTGGAGTAAAACCGTTAACATCTGTTGATACACTCGGTCCAAAGGCATAACCTACTTCGCCACTTGAATTCTTCAGGAATGGAATCTCGAATAACGGATCATCATTTGCTGAGGTGATATAGTTACATTCATCAATAAAAACCTGTCGGAACGATTTACTCAGGGTATTTCGGCCCGAAGTAATAACACTATCCGCATAATTTTTAGCAATTTTGTAATAATCCAAATAATCGGTAGGTCGCTGCATAGTTCCAGTTGCCATAGCGTTAGCCTTATCAGGATATAGGGAGTAGCCTCCCCTGGTCATTGCCATTCTGGCAATAAGACCGTAACAAAAGTTCTTACTTATCCTTTCAACAGTATAGGTCATCATATCGGCATACTTCATCTTAGGTCCAATGGATTTAAGATCGTTAATGAGCCATGTCAGGATTTCCCTTCTGTCGGTTAGTCCGATATTCAGATCTTCCGAACCGAATGATTGTTCCGTGCGGAACGGTATGTCACCCCAACCTACAACAAGATCGTGGTAAAACATAGCCCGGATACATTTTGCTTCGCCGATTTGCTGCATCAGATCCAAATCGGTCTCCTTATACAAAGGACTGGATTCAACCCCTTTAATAAAGATATTGGCACGTTCAATCCCTTCATAAGCAGCACTCCATGTACTGGAGATATCACCTGAATATTTTGTCCCGTCAAAACAGGCAAAATCACTTCCTGTGGTTGCTCTGATATTGCTGCTATATGTCTTGAACTCGACATCAGTGTTTAACGCATACCGGGCAATAAGGTATTGACCATAAGTAGAACTCGACATCATTGAAGCATAAACTGCTGTCAGCGCACGATTAATTTCCTCTTTGTCACTGAAAACATACTCGGTTCCTCGTTTGGAGAGGGAGTCAACTACAAGGTAGTCCTTACATGATGAAAAAGCAAGCAGACCAGCACAGGCAAAGTATAATAATGTTTTTTTCATTGTCTTTCGTCTTTTAAATGGTAAACTTAGAATGTAAGGTTGAAACCAAAAGTGAACATCCGGCTACGGGGATAAACGTTGTCGTCAATACCCGGAGTAAGACCATTCTGGACATTAACTTCAGGATCATAACCCGAATATTTGGTCAATATGAACAGGTTGTAACCTGTAAAATATCCTCTGATCTTACTAATCCCCAATTTATTTGTGATCTTTAGCGGAAGGGTGTAACCCACCGTTAAGTTTTGAAGTCTGAGGAAAGATCCATCTTCAATTGAGTATGAATGAGTGATAGCGCGGGTAATGGTGCGGGGATTGTAAATTGTTGCACTATCATTTACGCTTATGAACTCACCCAACAAAAGTCCATTAGTCATCATATTGGAACCTGCGTCATTTACATATCTAAACCGTTTATCTTCATTAAATGCCGGGAATAAGTTATTAAATTTGTTATTCATCCATGAAGACATACGGTATTGATTGACGTTATTCACGTCAAATTTGTAAAGATAATTGAAAAAGATTGTAAAATCAAAATTCTTCCATACTCCGTCTAATCCGAATCCACCGCCAAAACGCGGATTTGTATTGCCAATTACAGTCATATCAGCTTCGTTGATAATATTTACATCATTAGGATTGCCTTCGTAGTTATCAACCAGATTTTTGTATTTGGGTGCGCCCGGCGTAGTTCCGAACATAGCATTTGAGTTGACGACACCCTCCTTAGGAAGCCATTGTGAGAGAGCGTAATTGTAAGTAAAATCATCAATCTTATAGAATCCGTCATACACATATCCGTATATTAGTCCCAGTTCGCCACCTACTTGTAACAAGTAGTCGTTTTCGCTGGCCCAGCTCGATTTGGTGAATAATTGAGTCTCATTACCATTTAGCTTATCTATCCGGGTTTTGTTCGCACCAAAATTGAAATTACCGTTCAGTGTAAAATTCTTTTTTTGAAGTATAGTTCCTGAAATTGTTAATTCCCAACCACGATTAGTCACCTGTCCGATATTCTGCATTTGATACCCATAACCTGAAGTTATTGGAATTTGACTTCTGTAAAGAAGGTCGCTGGTTGTATTCCAATAGACCTCGGGAGTAATACTTAATTTATTATCGAACATTTCGATATCCATTGCACCGCTTCGGGTAAGTGTACTTTCCCATTTGATCTTCTCATTGGGGAACATTGAGTCGCTGTTTCGATAATATTCCCATCCAATATCATTTATCTCACCCCAACCCGGTGCTTGCGAATTACTAACGGAAAACTGGTATCTCCACATATCATCCGAAATCCGGTTGTTTCCTGAAGCACCAAATGCTGCACGCAACTTTAGTAAAGAAATTGCAGAGAAATCTTTCATAAAAGCTTCTTTCGATAAAACCCATGCACCTGAAATGGCAGGGAAATACCCCCACTGATTTCCGGGTGCAAATTTTGTTGAAGCATCAGCCCTGAAGGTTCCTGACAGTAAGTATTTTGAATTATAATTATAGGACAAACGACCAAAATACGACATGGTTCTATCCGGAGAGCTGTAAAATGTTGTTGACATCCATGGACTTCCCAAAGAAAAGTTCGCCAGGGCGACTTTAGCCGTAATTTGGGTAGGCAGGTATCGCACTGAAGAAAAACTGCTCTCCGATTTCGAATTTATTACTTCCTGTCCTAATAGAACACTTAATTTGTGAAGAGTGTTTACTGAAAAATTATAGGTCAGAGTATTAGCCAATCGGTAATTGCTGTTTCGGCCCCTCGTAATCGAAGCAATAGGCTGATTGTTATTTTTTTGAGCATCGCCTGTTAATGTGCCGTAAAAGCGGTCACTCACATTAAAACCAAAAGTAAATCCTCCCTCTGTACGAAGAGCCATTCCCTTTATAATTTCCCATGTAAAAGCACCTTGGTTGGTAATCGTGTAGGTGTCTTGCATCTGGTAATTTTGTGTCAAATCACCTGCAGGAGAATTATAGATAAAATTCTTTTCTTCTTCAGGATCCAATTCGTCGGCAGGAATGAACGAAAAATCACGCATACCATTGATAGGCCTGTAGCGAAGTGCATTCAAAACGCTCATACCGGTTGTCCCTAATCCTTCTTTCTGCTGATAATAAACCCGTGGATTAAACTCAAATTTTATTTTCGGAGAAAGGTTTCCGCTTATTTTTGTAATAAGATTTGTTTTTTTAATTCCAGAACCGATCAATACACCCCGTTCATCATTTTGCGAAAGACTAATATTGAGCCGCAGATTTTCCGTACCACCGCCAAGATTAACATTATAGTAACTACTCAACGGATGACCGCCCAATACATCATTCTGCCAGTCATTTGGTTCCATTCTTTTGTAAAGAGGAATATCCAAAGGATGGCCGAAGGAATTTCGGAACGAGAGACGTGAAGAATTGCCGCTTAATACTGCATTCTCATACTGAAGTTTTACAAACTCATAAGGACTCATTACTTCCAGTTTGTTGGCGAGGGTCCTCATCTGAGTGTAGTGATTCACAGATAGAGTCATTTTTCCCGATTTTGCAGCTTTTGTTGTTACTATAACAACTCCATTACCACCTCTTGCGCCATAGATTGCAGTAAGGGAGGCATCTTTTAAAACGTCAATGGATTGGATGTCAGTAGGAGGAATATCGTTAATATTACTGACTGGAAATCCATCAACGATAAACAGGGGTTGATTGCTCTGGGTAACAGATGTACCTCCACGGATTCTGATATTAATTTCAGAACCCGGAGAACCATCGGCAACAGTTACCTGAACCCCTGCGATTTTTCCAACCATGGCTTCAGCAGCAGAAGCGATGGGAATAGCTGCCAATGTCTTGCTTGATATCGAACCAACAGAGCCAGTCAGATTGGATCTGATAGTATTACCGTAACCCACAACAACCACGTCTTCAATCATAGCCAAATCATCCTGCATTAATATATTAATTCCTGTCAGTTTTCCGTTAACTGGATATTCTACGGTTACCATACCTAAAAATCTTACAACGAGAACGGCTGTTTTTGCATTGGGAACAATCAGTTTAAATGTTCCGTCCGAACCTGTAACAGCTCCAATTGTGGTCCCTTTAAGTCCTATAGATGCGCCCGGTAGAGGCCCCTCTTTATCTTTGACCACTCCCGTCAAAGATACTTGTGCTATTGCAACAGACAATGAAGCAAATAGCGTTAGAATAAAAAATAATAATTTTTTCTGCATAAGGTGTATTTATAAATTATCAAAAATCAATGATCTAAATTATCTACAAAAAGTCTCAACATTAATCAATTTCCTTCTTGAACCTCACCTCCTCTCTCTTCATTTATTATATGATAAAAATGAAATTTCACTTTTCTATTTTTTCCGGATATAACTGATAAGTTTTGATATATTATCAATATAAACCTCTGTTGAAATACCTTCGGGTATGGGATCAGTCGCTTTCTCAACCAATCCTTTTTGCCTGTTGGGATTCATTTCAATTATCTGAGCCGTTTTCTTCACATTTAATGGGGCCGTCCAGTACCCATTCTTATGAAGGCTTCCCGCAATTGTCAGTGCTTCTTTTATGTCAATATTATCCCTTCCTGAAGTAACATATTTGCTAAATATTCCGGTAGAAACTGAAGTTAATGGTGATGCGGCTTTGATTTTCTCTACCGGAGTTCTTTTTAATAATTCAAACTCTGCTTTCATTCGTTTAAGAGCTATAACCCGAACGGAACTGTAGCCTTGCTGCAAGCCCAGTTTAATATCAGACTTTTCATATCCTCCTGTTTTAAGGCTTTCACCCACTCTTTTCAGAAAAAACGGTTCCAAGGTTTGGGGATCAATAAAGGTTGGACAAAGAATATCTCCTTGATTTAATTTTTTCCCGGATAATATTATGGTTTGATCGTCCAGTTTTATCTTTTCGAGAAATTCGAATGCTGCCGGAACTTTTTCAAGAAATCGCTTGTCACCCGTCAACCGGTAAAACTTAAGTAACATTTCGATGCCCCCGGATGTTCCGTTGGAAGCAAGTGCAGCCGGTTCAAACGGACGTGCTGTTGCTAATTTAAGATCGGTATTTGTATATTGCAAGCCCCATCCGGCAATTGGAGATTCGTATTGAAGCAACGCAATACAATGCATTGCCCTGTAAATAGGATCAATAAACTTTCGGTCTCCGAGCATTGTATAACAATTTACCAGAAAATCGATAATTCCCGCCATGGCCCCATCATTTAGGGTAATAAACGAAGAATAATCGGGGAAACCCATATAAGGATGTTCATAACTTAATGGAAAACGTTGTGGCCAGCCACCGATTGGATATTGACTTTTCAGTACAAAATCAATTGCTTTATCAAGAGCTGGTTTGTATCGGGGATCGTTCTTTTCAAGGTATATCCTTAGAAGATATTCACAACAACGAATAGAAGCCATATCATCGAAGGTAGCATTCCCGTAGTAGTGCATAAACTCCTGGGCAGGCCATTTATACTGGCTGACAGATTCGTACCAGTCAATTAGAGATGCTTCTCCTGCCAGATCAAAACAATAGTTCCAGCCACCGCAATCTAATTGTGCGTGAATGAGTGCGTCTGCTATTAAACAAGCTGATTGGTAATAATACTCATCGCCTGTTGCATGATAAGCATCAAGTATAATATCACCCATTGCTGGTGTTCCGCCTTTGCCCTGTGTCCAACCCATTGTACGGCGGGCTTCCAACTCTCCCCAATACCGCTTATGTTCAAAGGAATACTCCCACAAAAAGGCTCCATGATAGCTTACGCTGTCTATCATAAATTGCGTTGCACGTTTCATGGCCAGAGATATTTCTTCGTTCTCCTTGCTCTGATTTCTTTTTTGTCCAAAAGCATAAGCCGTGAACAAAAGGGTTATTGCAATAAGTGTAGTTCTTTTCAACATTTTATTTATTCTTTTTGAGCGATTTTTTCCATTCAGGATATTTGTCCAACACTTTTTGAGGACCGGGAGCATACCAGTTGTAACCATGCCTTCTGTCCCAGCCCAGATCATTCATTGACTTGATTTTTATGCCATCAAAATCGCACATGAAAACCTCTTGTGTCTCAAGATCATAAAAACGTCCCCACAAAGTGGGTGCTTTGTCGTCTTTTACTGCGCAACGATCACCTTCTCCATGACTATTAACAAAGTTTTCTACTTTTAATCCCTCAATTTTGTGTGCCTCCAACCATTCAACAGCTGATTTTACAGCATAAACCACTTCTTGCGAAGGATCAGGAATTTCCATCAACTGTTGGATAATTCCCACTGATTCACCTCCACTTAGAGATGGAAGTTCATAAGATCTTGCGCCAGCAGGAGCCAAAGTATTTTCGTCGTGTTGCGCGCACCAAATAGTGGGTTTACCATTAATGATAAATTGGGTTTTCAAATAGCATTGTATCCCTTTGTTGAAGGCGATCTTTGCCTTACTGACCAACTCATCGGATGAAATAAATTTATACATTGGATCGAGCTTGATGATGTCGTTCAAAAGATCCATGATCTTGAACATAGCGTTATCATTGTAGGTAATGTAACGTGAATAATCCTTTCTTAACGGATAATTTTGTGGCCACCCTCCGTTTTGATACTGGGCTTTAAAAATATAATCCAATGCCTTCACAAATGCATCTTTGTATTGGGGATCCGGTAAGTTATTGTACATTTTAGCCAGAAAAATCATCTGGGATGTGGTAATGCTATTGTCAAATGTCGAGCCTGTGTCATTATTTTTCTCTCTCTTCAGCTTTCCCCTGATCACATCAGTTAGGGGAGCATGCATTGGAGGGCTTTTGGGCCATCCGCCCGAATTTCGTTGATAAAGCAGAACACTCTCTGCCACCGCTTTTGATTCCTCTGAACCGTACCATTCTTTCGACATTCCGGTTGAGACAGTCTTCCACTGTAAATCTTTCAGCTCCTTTTGCTCCTTTTGAGCAAAAACTGTTATCGGTAATACTACTGAAAATAACAGCGTTAATAACAGGTTTATACCTTTCATTTTCATATTAATAAGGTTTATATAAGTGTTCAATCAGAGAGTTAAGGTAAACCTCCAGATTAGTAAATTTTTTGTCCAATGTAAAGTTGTTTCGGTCCTGAGGGCCAGAAGAATTCAGTTTGTTAGCTGTTTCCCATTTATCAGGCATGCCATCGCCATCACTATCGGTCAGGGCAGGTTTGCTTTTCAGCTCAGGCCAACCGCCGACTTGCGCCTGGGAGTCAATAAGCCGATTTGTTCCGTCTTTTACGCCTGCAATAACTCTAATGTCCACAGCATCACGCACCAGCGAAGCTCCCGCTCTTTCGAGTACAATACGATAAGTAGTTTCAGGAGAATCAGTTTTGGGAAGATCATCACCAAATACAAAAGGGGATTTCGATTCCCATTGGGCACGAGTGGTGCCGATGTATTTGTTAGTTCCTCCTGGAGTGCCATAAAGGTTATAATCAACTGCAGTATAATTGTCTGAATTGAACTCTTTCGGTGCACCGGCAAAGTAATTACCACTGAGGTAGCCTACGCCGGAAGTTGCTCTTTCGGATTTCATTCTCAGAGGCTTATTTTCTTTATAGTCGGTACTTTCGCCTGGTTTATAGTAATTATTGATTAGGTTATGGCGGCACTGACCAAAGTTTGTACCACTTGCCCAATTGAATACAAGGTTATTCCTGAAGTCAACGACAGCTGTCGTATCTGTGCGGTTTCCACCTCCAAGTGTTGGGTGGCGGTTGCGGCTACTGGCCATCAGGTTATGATGAACTGTAACATTTCCGTATAAATGACTGTAGGAAGATAACATAGCATGAGCCTGGTTCTTGTAGTGGGTACTCATATTAAGTGCCTCAGCAAAAACAGACCATTGCATAGTAAAACGGGCTGCATCTCTAAGGTCGTGGATTGCGTCTATGGTCCAACCTGCTGAGATATGATCGAGAATCAGGTCGTTTACCCAGTTGGTAGAGAGGCCGTCACCTGATTGTTTCGTTACATCGCCATAGCGAAAACGGATAAAACGAATGATGATATCATGAATCGGTTCCCCTTCTTTGCCAGTTAACTTAAAGGTATAATCACGAAGAGTGATGCCATCACCGGGTGCTGTCTGTCCTGCAATTGTCAGATAGGATTTTGTCCCTCTTAATTCTTCCTTGAGGCAAATGGTTCCGGAAATGTCAAAAACAATTGTGCGGGGCCCCTCCTGCGACAACATCCCATGTCGAAGTGAACCGATGATTGCCTTATCAACTTTGGGATTGTAATCTTCCAAGGTAGTAACGTGGTAAACATCGCCCCCTCGTCCGCCGAATGAAAAACGTCCGAACCCTTCGGCATGAGGGAAAGCTAAAGGTTGTGCCGATAATGCTGCATTTACCAAAAGAATTGCTAAAAACAGCAAAAAGTTTCTAAATGTAAATCTCATAGATTTTATAAAGTTATATGTTATAATTTATACAGATAATCTACAAGACTATTAAGGTAAACTTCCAGATTCGTATAATTCTTATTCAAGATATATTTGTTCCCATCAGAAGCATTGTTTGACTGAAGCCCGTTCTTCTTTTCCCACTCATCAGGCATCCCGTCCTTGTCGCTATCAGTAGGTGCAGGTTTGCTCTTTAACTCCGGCCATCCGCCTACCTCTTTCTGCGAATCAATCAATTTACCTGTCCCTTTTTTTACGTCATTTACTACCCTTGTATCCACTGCATCACGAACGAAGGAAGCACCCGATAGTCTGAGAACTAACTCAAAAGCTTTAGCTGAGGATTGAGTCTTAGGAACGTCTTCACCAAATACAAACGGTTTACCATATTCAAATTTGGAACGTGTGGTAGAGTTATAACTGCCGGAATTTGTATATGTTATAGCAGTATAATTGTCTTTATTAAATTCTTCAGGCGCGTTTTCAAAATAATTTCCCTGAAGATATCCTTTTGCACTTTCGGCTCGGCTCGATTTAATCTGAATCGGATTATTTTGTTTATATCCGAAATTGCTGCTTTCACCCGGTTTGTAATAATTGTTTACAAAATTGTGCCTTGCTTCTCCCAGATTAGTTCCTCCCCGCCAATTGTAAACGACATTGTTTCTGAAATCACATATAGCCATTGTATCACCTTCATTTCCGCTTGCCAAAGTTGGGTGTCGGTCTCTGCTGCTTGCCATCAGATTGTGATGAAGTGATATATTTTTCCGAATAGCTCTGAAAGAACCCAACATGGCATGTGGAGCGTTTTTATAATGTGTACTCATATTCAATGCCTCGGAATAAATTGACCATTGGAGAGTGAAATTACCTCCGCCCCTCAGGTCATGAATTCCGTCAATTGTCCATCCGGCAGAAATATGGTCAAAAATATAGTCAGACACATAGTTAGAAGTAATTCCATCTCCCGTTTTGGCTGTCTCATCACCGTGTCTAAAACGGATAAATCGAACAATTATATCGTGAATCCATTCTTTTTCTGTCTCACCTCCTTTAAGTTGAAACGTGTCGCCACTGATGGTGATACCATCGCCCGGAGCAGTTTGACCTGCAATTGTCAGATAGGATTTAACAACAAGAAGAGGAGCCTTCAACCTGATTGTTCCAGATACATCGAATACTATTGTACGCGGACTATTCTGTGTAATTATAGCATGGCGGAGTGAGCCTTCAATTGGTTTGTCAGTTTTTGGATTGTAATCCTCAATTGTAGTAACATGATAAACGTCGCCGCCACGCCCACCTACAGCAAACCTTCCATAACCTTCTGCACCAGGAAAAGCAATAGGCTTCTGAGCCTGTACTTTGGGTTGATACACACAAAAAACAATAACACAAATTTTCAGATACAAGATATAACTGCTCATTTTAAACTCTATTTTTATAATATGGGAATGATTACTAGCGTAAGAATAAATATTAAGACAATAGTCAACACTACAATTATCCAGGTAATTCTTTTAATTTCTCTTTTTATATTTTTCATTTTTTTTACATTCTTGTTTGAGTTGGTAAAGTTATGGCAGCAAACACTTAAACAGTGTTTAAATTGTATCAAAAAGGGGGCAGACAAATACCAGTAGGGATAAATAGGTATCAAAAAGCGTACGCAAAAATATCATCAGATATATACATATAAAAGCATGTGTTTAAACGACAAACACATAACATGACGTACTATAAAAATGGGGTTCCGAATTGGTATTTGACAGAAAAGCTATTCTTGAACGGATGAATGCTTCTTTATGTAGTCTGAAGCACTCATATTGAACTCTTGTTTGAAACTTTTACGAAAGTGAGACACATACGCAAAGCCAACTGCGTATGCAACTTCCGATATATTCATTTTTTGCTGAACCAACATCTGAGCTGCTCTTTTTAACCTAATCTTCCAAATAAATTCCTTGACCGTCATCTTGGTCAGAGCCTGAAATTTGCGGTACATTTGAATCCTGCTTACACCCATTTCAACTGCAAAACTGTCAACGTCAAAATCAGGATTCGAGATATTGTTTTCAATCACATCAATCGCCTTTTGAAGGAATCGGTCGTCCGGTGAATTTAAGACAATATTTCTTGGCTGCAGAAATAATTCACCAGAATACTTTTGTTTAAGTGCTTGACGGGTTGACATTAAATTTTCAACTTTGGTCTGCAGGATTACCGGATCGAATGGTTTGGTCAAGTAGTCATCTGCACCCTGACTTAATCCTTCAATTTCGTGTTCATTTGATCCAAGAGCAGTGAGGAGCAGAATCGGAATATGAGAGGTTCTTTCATCGTTTTTGATTTTCCTGCAAAATTCAAATCCGTTCATATCGGGCATTAACACATCACTGATAATGATATCAGGGATAGTTTTAAGGGCTTTTTCCCACCCATCTAAACCATCTTTTGCCTCCAAAATATGATACTTTGAAGAAAAATGTGTTTTAAGGAAAAAGCGGATATCTGCATTATCATCCACTAAAAGCATGATTTTTTGATCTATCGCTGTTGAATCATTTACATGAATACCTGTCACGGATTCCATTGAAACCTCATGTGATAATCTAGAGATTGAAAGCTCTTCTGAAAATTCATTCAGCTTATTATCATTGTATGGGAGTTGCACGGTAAATGTTGAACCTTCGCCGGGTTTACTGGTAACAAAGATTTTTCCCTTATGTAGTATAACCAACTCTTTGGTAAGAGCAAGACCAATACCTGTGCCTGCTTGGGATGGGTTTTCATCAACCTGAAAAAACCGGTTGAAAATTTTCTCATGGTTTGATTCTGATATTCCAATGCCTGTATCTTTCACCGAAATTTCAATCATCCTCTTTTCTGACGGCTCTTTCAAACGCCCCTTTTCTTCAGTATCGAATACTAATGATAAGTTGATTGCAATTTTACCGCCTTTTCCTGTGAACTTAAAGGCATTCGACAAAAGATTGTTTAAAATCTTTGTTACCTTATCATCATCGAAACTGGTAAATATCTCATTTTTAACTGAGTTAATTTTAAATTCTATCTCCTTCTCTTCTGCTAATTTCGAAAAAGAACCTGCGATTCCCCTGGTAAAGGAAACCAAATCACCGTGTTTTAAATTCAGCTTCATGCTTCCAAACTCTATTTTTCTTAGATCGAGCATCTGGTTAATCAAATGGTATAAGTGATTTGCATTCCTGTACATCACATTCAGGTATTCATCAACTTCATTTTCCGGTAAAGTATGACTTCTTAACTTTTCAAGCGGTCCAAGAATCAGAGTTAAAGGGGTGCGGATTTCATGAGAAATATTAGTAAATATCCGCAGTTTCATTGTGTCAAGATCGTGCAATTTTCTTGATTCAAGCTTTTCAAATTCAAGCTTTTGCTTTAGTATTTCTCTTTTCTTAAAAAAAATGATCAACAAGGTGATTATACCTAAGACTGTTAACAATATAAGAACTCTAAACCACCAGGTCTGGCTGATTGGCGGAAGAACTACTATTTTAAGAACTGGCCAGTTTTTGTTATCATAACCATCACTGGGTACTGTTTTAATATGCAAAGTATAGTTTCCGTTATTGAGGTTAGTGTAGGTTGCATTCCGGTTATACGAAGGCTCTTTCCAATTCAAATCAAAGCCTTCCAGATAGTATGAATATTGAATTTCCATAACATTTGAAAAATCCAATGAGGCAAACTCTACTTCTAAAGAATTTTGCTCATACTTTAGTGTAATTTCTTTAGTTTCAGATATACACTTGGTAAGAATATCACTTTTTTTATCCCCGATGATAACACTTTTATCCATAACTTTCAAGTTAGTAAAGACCAGAGGTGCAGTGAAGTCGCCTGTTTTTATTTTTTTTGTATCAATAATGTTGAACCCTGATATTCCTCCAAATACTAATTCTCCCGAAGGAAGCTTAAGAGCTGCACCATAATTATACTGATCATTTAAAAATCCATTTTTAACAAAAAAATTATGAAAACTCTCTTTCACCGGATCAAATTTTGATAATCCTGCTGCTGTACTTATCCATAATAAATTATCCTGATCTTCCAGAATTGCCTTGGTATTATTATTGGCTAATCCGTTTTTTTCATCGTAATAACGGATCACTCCTTTTTCTTTTGAAAACAGAGCGATCCCGCGACTGCGTGTAGTAAGCCAAAATTGATTCTTTGAATCAATAAACATCGAAATGGTAGCCTCATTGAATTTCTTTACATCTTTATTTATAGGATTGTATATGATAAGACTATCTGTGCAACCAATCCACAAGGAATGGTCTCTATCCTCTGTTATCCAATTAACATGCTGATTATTAATCAGGTCAGTATAATGAATAAAATTGGAAGTCGTTGGATTGTACCTATCAAGGCCACTGGTTGTCCCAACCCAAATATTATTGTTTGAATCGCGTAGCAAGGCCCAAACTCTGTCATTCGACAGACTGTTTGTATCCTCAGGATTATTTCTGAAATGCTTGAAATTTCCTGTTCGCAAATTATAAACATCCAACCCGCCAAGATAAGTGCCTATCCATAGGTTGTTATTACCATCTTCAAGCATAGATTTGATGCAATTACTTGATAATGAATTAGGGTCGTTTTTATTCCCCACAAGGTATCGGAATCTTCCCGTTTTCCTGTTAAAAATATTTATTCCGCCACTTTCGGTTCCTATCCATAAGTCGCCTTTTGAATCAAGCCGGAAAGAATAGATTTCGCTACTGTTCAAATAGTGGTCGTCACCATTCAGTGATTTGTATGTCAGGATATTCTGACGTTCCTTGTCGAGATAATTTACACCATCACCTGTACCAATCCAAACATCATCTTTACGATCAAGAAAGATACACTGAACCGAATTATGTCTTAGACTGCTTGGTTCCCGCTTGTCGTTACAATAAAATGCTATGACGCCTTGTCCCTTGTGGTAAGTATATAATCCGCCTCTGGTTCCAATCCAGTAATTCCCATCCCTGTCTTTTGAAATAGACCTCACTGAATTACTGCGTTCATTGTTCGGGTCTATTATCATAAGTGTGGCTTCAATTGTTTTGGGATTTAAAACGTACATACCACTTAATTCTGTACCAATCAAAAAGGTACCATCTTCCTCAGGTACAATTGTACAAATTTCGAAATTCGTATAGGCCGACTTAAATCTCACCTTTTCGGCTATATTCTTATCGAGGTGAAATACATAAAGTCCTTGACTTGTACCAATCAATAATCTGCCATCCTGATCAAAATGGATAATTCTGTAATACTCTGTTGGATTTAATACAATTTGAGGTTTAATCTCTATCAATTTTTTTTCATTCTCGATCTTATATAGATTGGTTCTGGTACAAACCCATAAATTTCCGTCCTTATCTTCCTGAATAGAAATAATTTTTACATTCTTTAAAACCGCTGGATCACGGTGGAAAAAGAAATGCTCAAAAGTTTCCTTTTCCCGGTTAAATTTATTTAGCCCGCCATTCTCTGTTCCAATCCAAAGCTGTCCTTTATGGTCTTCATAAATCGTTCTTACCAAATCTCCCTCCAGACTCGTAGAATCCTCAGAATTATGCTTGAATACGGTAAAATGGTAACCATCGAAGCGGCAAACCCCCTGCGAAGTTCCAATCCACATCCAACCTTTATTGTCTTGTAAAATACAATGGATCTTATTGTTAGAAAGACCTTGCTGGATAGAATAATGATCAAAACTGAGGTTGTTAATCTCTACTGTGGGAATTGATTTCGCAAAGTGGATAAAAGAAATCGAAAAATATATCAATGTTACAACAAACCGCATTTTTTATTATTTGTAAAAAAAGGCTAAAATATACTTTTCCCATCACAAATCATCAAAGAGAAAAGTATTTTTCTGCAACCAACTTTTACCATTTTTAAATACAAATGGATGGGAAAATACCCAAAATTGACTGAAGCCTATTTGTGGATTATAACAATATGAAAGAAATTATGGTTAAAGTTTATAGTCGAGAATTTAGCCCTTACAGTTGCGTTTAACAAGCACGGCTTTAACAGAAGGACACCAGATTTTCCAATAAGCGTTAATAGACTTCCTGCCCGACAAAGAAGCAAAAGACATCAATAGTCGAATTATCTTGGTTAGGTTAATGGATCTGGCAATTTGCAGGATTAAAAAGATTTTTGTTTAACATCAGGATGACTCCGCCACCAAGCTGAACCTCAAAAACGACATAGCCAAAACCTGAGTAGTTAATAACCATGTAAACAAAAAAAATAAATACTTCGATATTTAATTATCAGTGCATAACCAAATAATAATTCGCCGACATAGGTGGAGAAAGCCGACAAGCAATTCATTTCTGATTGAATTGTCTCTAATATTTGAACTCGAAAAAATTAGGTTACCAGAAACGTCAGCGAATTTTGCTCCATTTGCAGTTGAAATTTCTATTTGAAAAATAGTGATAATTGTGGAATAGAAATATTAATTATTTTTGTGCATATAAAAACAAACTTTTATGCCAAAGATCTACGAATACTTGGGATAATTTTAATGTTTTTTTCACAAGAACATAAACCAATTCATAAGGATAAAAGTTGCAAAAAAATACAACAGGGCTAAAATGAGGATTACAAAAGTTAAATATCTGAATGACTATAAATTAGAAATTGTTTTTTACAATAAAGAAACCATAGTTTTCGATTTTGAAAGATTTTTGAAGAAATCAACCCATAAATCGAACCGTAAATACTTGGATAAGGATAAATTTAAAACGGTTGAACTGGTTAGCGGGTTTTTATCCTGGAATGATGGTGAAATGGAAATTTCCGGTGAATGGATATGGAATGAATATTATACACCTAATGATGTAACAATCAGGGCAATCGAAGCTTCCAGAAAAGGAAAAGTCACCAAAACAAAAAATTTGGCCGACTTATTCCGAAAGCTTAACAGATAAATAGGTAAACTTGTAAACACAATTATTCCACACAAAACTGTCATTTTTAGCACTCCCCATCATTTGTGCCACTCAAGTCACTTTCTTGGTTGAAATTCGGAAAGTGACATTATAAGCCAAATTAACCCCTTTCAATTCACGGATAGGTCTTGACCCAGTTATTGTACTATAAGTACTTGATCAACCGTTTGAAAAGTTTTGTCCAATTTACGGGAGGATGGAAATACACATAATCTTGCTTAAATGTCTGTTAAAGCCTCTCTATAAAAATGTTGTCTGTTACCCCTCCCCTACAAAACAGGAATGCAGAGATTTTTTGCCTCTTTTATAACCAATAATCCAAGTTTTGGTGAGTATTATATTTCAGCTTCAGATACAGCCATTATTCGTACCTTGATGCAAAACCTTATTTTTTTACGGGTGAGGTATCAACATCCCAGTTGTCGGTGCGGAACAAATTTACAGGCAAACCCTCTTTACTGAAAAGGCTGGGAATTGCAGTATTACTAAAACCAAACCTTACAGCAACAGGTGCTTTTACTGTTTTATTCCATACAATCACACTGCTTCCTTCAATTTTTGCTGTTGCAGGTACAAATTGGCGATCTTCACCGGCAATGTAAAACTCCGAAATAGTTTTATCCTTAGAAACCAGACCATTATCGGCATTATCGAAATTGATTATGATTTTATCCTTTTCGTTTTTCATTGCTTTGTACATCGGAAATTTGTAAATTAACCCCGTTTTACCGTATTTTTCAGATAATGCAAGATTGGCTAACCTTGAAGCCACGTCAATTTTATTTACAGGATGGATATTCGAAAGATCGTCAACCAAATCGGAGATTACAACCATGCCTGTTTTAGGAATTGCCAGACAGTTGGTTTGAGCTTCGCGAAGAAGCGCACAAACATTGTTGTTTCCATAACCCGAAAAGGGAGCAATCTGGACAAAATAAAATGGGAAATCTTTTTGCCAGGCTTGCCGCCACGAATATATCATCTTATTCATTAGTTGATTATAAGATGAATAGTTCCCAACATTGCTTTCTCCCTGATACCATACTACACCCGAAATTTCAAAATTTGTGATCGGATTAATCATAGCATTGAATGTATAGCCGGGAAGTACGGGCCACCACGCGGCAGAATTAATTTTTTTGGAAGCAGCGTTTAATTCCGGGTCATTCTCAATTAGTTGTTTCGGTGTCCAAACTTCTGCTGGAGTACCGCCCCAATTGCTGTTTATCAGTCCCACAGGAATATTCAATGATTGTTGAAGCTTCTTACCGAAGAAATAGCCTGTCGCACTAAAATGTTTCATTTCTTCAGGAGTACAAACTTTCCAGCTCCCTTCGCAATTTTCCTGAAATGTTTCTGACGTTGTTTTTTGAATATAGAAAAATCTGATATTCTTATTATTGGCGTTTGGCATCTCATCAAGCGATTGTTTAAGATTCTGATCTCCGCTCCACTCCATATTACTTTGACCGCTGCAAAGCCAAATCTCACCTACCATCACATCCTCAAGAATTGTCGTATTGTTGATAGTAATTGAATAAGGTCCTCCCGCTACAGGGGTTTTTATTTTCTGAATCCATTTTGCCGATGATTCACCAGTTGTCCGATAAGTAACAGTGTCCCAAGTAGTTTTAATAGTAATCTTTTCAGAAGGGCTACACCATCCCCAAAGTTTTACTTCGCTGTTCTGCTGCAAAACCATGTGGCTTCCAAGTATTGATGGTAAACGAACTGTAGCCGAAGTTGATAATGTACTGAAAGACAATAATAAACAAACGATAATCGAACAAATTGTTTTTTTCATAATTTCAAAATAATTATTTATTAATAGTAAACAGTTGATTTTAAAGTGATAGTATTTTGAAAACAGTGCAATACAAAAAAACCCGTATTTACTTTTTAATCAATCTGTAAGAAGATACTTCCGCATTTTGAATAGAAAATAATACTTCACCTAAAACATTGGCAATATACGAATTTTCTGATTTACCATTTACAATTAATTTATAAGTACAATTTGGTAATAACCCTTTCGCTGTAAACCCATATTTACCTTTTGAAACCAATGCCCAACCAGGTTCTTTGCCATTCCAATCATTTACCTCTATGTTTATCATCTGATCATTTGCGCGAGATACGATTAGTGATACTTGATCTTTATTATCGGGATAAAACAAGAGACTGTCATTAGCCATATTTACTCCAAAATGTTGGTTGCTTTTAACAAGAAAGTTATCTGATTGAAGACGGTAATCGCTCTCATTTAATAAAATCCTATACTTAGTTCCACGTAGAGTATAGTCGAACGATGTGCCGTTAAGCTCTGGCTGCATATTTGGCTCCAACCCCATTCTGTTCCATCGTGGACGAACACCATAAATATCTTTGTATAAGGCAGTAATGGTCGTGCAAATTCCCGAAAGAATATCTGACCCTATTCCCTGCTGAGATTTACGACTAAAACGTTGCGATGACAAACCATCTTTATTATACTGCTCAAGCAATTTTTTTATGTATTTTAGTGCGATACTTGCATCGTACTTCAGGTACGACTTTACTCCAATATATCCCCAAGAAGGGAATATGTCGCCATTTTCGTAATTAGGGAAGGGCCAATTTACTTTTTCTACCTCCTCTCTTTTAAATGAATCGAAACAAAGAGGCCAATGAAAAAGGTTTTCGACAACCATTCTCGCCTCAATGTTTGCCAGAATTTCCCTTATGCGTGCAGGGTTGTCACAGATACCGAAAGCAATAGCCTGAAATGAGACCGGGGTAACGATATTATCACCATGTGTAGTTCCATCCTTATCTCTCCAATAAATGTAGCATTTTTTATCCGGCGACCAAAATCCCCCCTCAGCAACTGTCTTATTGAAGGCCTCTTTTAGTTTTGACGCAACTTTAGCATAATACGCTGCATTTTTATCATCACCCATAAGATGTTCACATTCCACCCAAAGGTTCAATGCCTCGTACATCTGAGCATTTACAAAAGCATTTTCGAAACTGGCATAAACAACATCAATCCAATCGCTACATTTTTTCTCTTTATAACTATCATTCATCATTTCGAACAATCCATTATTATTAGAATCTCGTTTAATCAGCCAGTTAAGAGCATTTTCGCAACTTTGCTTATGACTTATCAACCACTTCATATCGCCGTTAAGGTCGAACTGCTCTGCAGTGTTTATGACGTAGCTCGTTTGAGAATCTATAGTGTAACCCCATTGAGTTTCGTAATAGCCGGTCTTGAAATTGTAGGTACCAGGCATCTCATCACCTGATACGTTATGCCAACGCGAAAGAACACGGCCATCATTTTTCATAGCCAAATCACGTTCCTGATTGAGTGTTGAGGAGAAGTTTTGGGTATAGTTTTCATCATTCACAAACAGACCTATTTGCGCAAAGAAAGGTTCATGGAGGCATTTCCAGTTTGTAATCCAACCGTTAGCACCCATAATATTTTTATCAACTACACCATATCTTGCTGTTGTGTTGCGCAATTCACGCACTGCAAAGGCATCAATACCGGGTAGTTTTCCAGTTGGGTATTCTTCATTGTAGTTTATATATTTAATGAAAATGCTCATTTTTACTGTTTCCATTTTCACATCAAAAGGGGCGAACACATCAGACTTACCGTTCACAAACCTGTTCAGGTTATAACGTGGCTTAAGCTCGTTATTAGTAAGATATTGGGTAAAAGAAAACTCATCATTACTGCCATGAAAGAATTTTGATGCAATAAATTTACTATTCTCAGCTTTTGATTCAATCAGCAGACCGTCACCAGATTGAGGATTCCAGAACGTAGCACCGTTTGTATGAACCCCAAAAGCATCGTGTTTATTGGTTAAATACTTACACCACACCATACCACCATTATTCAAAATGCCTCCTTTCCACACCGAAAGGTTGGCAAAGTTCCAAACGGGAATCGACATTTCGTCAAGCAACCCATTGTTGTTATATTGCCTTTCAATTTCCCAATGTATGCCGTTTTGTTCAGGTATTAAGGACCATTCCTCCGAAACAGACATTAAGCCATTGCCAAAAGTGATGTTACTGACAGTTACTTCTGTCTCGGATACAGTTACTTTTGGAGAATTACCCATAGTTTTGGAAGTGAACAATTCGTTGTTTGGTTTGATTGAACTAAAAGTACCTGAAGAAGCAAGTGTAGATTTTCCGTTTACGTTGAGTTGATCAATTGAACATCCGACTGAATAGCTTAATCTTAATGCCAACTTCCCTGAACCGTCAGAGATATATACCATTTTTGAGGCAATATCCTGTTTGATACGTTGCGAATCTTTGCTTAAAGCCTGGTATGTTAAGGTTGAAAATGCAATCAGGCAGAAAATCAATGAATGGTTGAGATTTTTCATCATCTTGTATTATATAACTTGTTAATTAACAGAATACCAAAGTACAAAACCTATTCTATATTCAAAAAATCAATTTTAAGTAAAATAAAGGATTTTTGCAAATAAAATTCTATCTACATTTAAAGTTTCAAATTTAGGTCTCTTTTAACTATTTTTGCCTTGAGAAATTATAAAGATATTGATCATGATCAGAAAAATTGCAATTCATTCTATTATCCTTTTGGTGACGCTCTGTACAGTAAAATTGCAGGCCGTAAATCTTGTAGAACCAATTCCAAGAAACCAAATTACTGACTCACTCAAATGGAGTGTTGATTTTATGAATAAATTGCTCTATTCGGGTGGTGAATGGTATCTTACCGATAATGCTTTCAAAAAACCAATTCAAGGGGTATTAAACTATGCAGAAAACGAACCTTTGGATACTTCGGTTATTGATATAAGGCGTTTTTTAAATAATAAAAGAGCGGTTTATTTGATTGACAGACGGCCACAGGATATACGCGATGGTAAACAAATTCAAGGCTATATTACTGATGAAGAGATCGGGAGAGAAGTTGAAATCATCAAAACCAATGTGCTTGATAGTCTAAATATCAGCAGTATAATTGTTCCAGAGGCATATTTAGAGGATGAACTCTCGAAGGCTTCCTACATTCCTGACGGAGATCCTAAAGTTTTATTGGGAAGAAAAATGAAAGATTTACCATCAGCATTTGTCAGTAATCTGAATAACCTGATTACAGCGCGACAATTCCCCGCTGATATGAAAGGCGAAGCAATAGACTCTGTCCGGTATCAACTTTTTGATTCATACAGAAAAGCATATAACGACTCAGTATTAAACAGTTGGCGTGAAAGAATAATTTTCTCTTTTCGAAGTAAATACATTGCCGAGCAATGCGATTTAAAAATCAATGCTTATAAAAAAACAGTCGCTGAACAAAATTTTAAAATCGTTAGCGCATATAACGATAAGTCGGTCAGTATTATAAATGATTCTCTGAAAATAGCACTACAATACCTCACAACCCATGCTGAGGCCGATTCAGCTTTGATAAGACTTGCCAACTTAAAAGGTGAAAAAACGGAATTTTGGACAGCTAATCGTGACATGAAACCAATCCGAATGTTCCTTAAAAATGCTCAGAACGATTCATTAAGTGTGGTACTTGTCAACAACGGAAAAGGAGAATTGAAATTAGAAATTGATGATGGCATTAAACTGACACGATTTGGCGAATCACAAAACCGAAGTATTACGTTTAAGGAAAAGGCTCTTGATAAGAAATTACAGCGTGTTAAACTGAATAAAATTGTTATGCCATCATGGAATCTTATCGGAAACGGAACAATTGGTTTTACTCAGACCTCTTTGTCGAATTGGGCGAAAGGTGGCGAAAGTGCAATGGCCTTGCTTGTAATGAGTAAGTACAACGCAAACTATTCAAAGGATATGGTTAAATGGGAAAATAGCGCTGAAATCAGGTATGGCATTAGTCAGACAAAAACCAGAGGTTTAGAAAAAAATGATGACAAATTTGAGCTACAAAGCCGTTTCGGTTATTCTGCTTTCAAAAAGTGGTATTATTCGGCTGAGACTAACTTCAGAACCCAAATTGCCAGAGGGTATAAATTTCCCGAAAAAGAGAATCCAATTTCAGCTTTTATGTCTCCCGGCTATCTTACAGTGTCTTTTGGTCTCGACTACAAACCCAACAAAAACTTTTCATTATTCCTTTCTCCGTTAACATCAAAGACCACATATATCACAGATACAGCACTGATTGCGCCTTCGAAATATGGTTTAGAACCGGGAACAAAAAAGTTTTGGGAACCGGGTATCATTGCAAAAGTAACATGGCATCGGGTTCTTGCAGAGAATATCACCTACGATACCAAGGGTGAGTTTTTCAATAATTACAAATATACTTTTCAGAAATTTGCATTTGAGTGGGAGCAAGTACTTATCATGCAAGTCAATCGTTCAATCAATGCAAGAATTATGACACAGCTTGTTTACGATTACAACACCAAATTTCCGATCCTTGATATTAATGGTAAAGAGATTGGCAGAGAACCAAAACTGCAATTCAAAGAGCTGTTTACAATCGGGTTCACATACAAATTCTAAAACCACAAACTAAAAATATATTGATGCAATTACAAATATGGCAAAAATAACGCTTGCAATCCCGTTGGTTGTTCCGAAAGCCAGATTTACACGACTCAAGTCCTTCGGACTAATTATCGCATGCTGGTAAACGAGAAGACCTATAAAAAAGGCTGCACCAATCCAGTATATCAACCCCGAATTAAGGGCTATTCCTGCCAAAACAACAAATGTTGCCGCAAAAAGATGTACCAATACTGATAATTGGAGTGCTCTTTTGATCCCACACATTGCCGGAATACTGTTTAATTTCCAGGCTCTGTCGAAATCAATATCCTGACAGGCATATATAATATCGAAACCACTTACCCAGAAAAAAACTACACTCGAAAAAAGCAGCGGAGCGATGGCAAATTGTCCGCATACAGCAAGATAGGCTCCAATGGGAGCCAAAGCTAAACCTGTACTGAGAATAAAATGACAAAGTGGTGTGATTCTTTTTGTGAAACTATATCCAAGTATTACGAACAAGGCAACTGGAGAAAGATAGAAACAAATGGGGTTGATCAGCCAACTTGTCAATACAAAAAGGATAGAATTTAAGATCACGAATATCAGAGCTTTTGTAGGTGTGACTACCCCTGCCGGTATCTCACGCATTGCAGTCCGTGGGTTTGCCAAATCGAAACTTCTGTCGAGGTAACGATTAAATCCCATAGCGGCATTTCTCGCAAATACCATACAACCAATTACTTTGATAAGTAAGAGGAGTGTAAATTCGCCCGAATCATGTCCGATAGCCAGGAAAAATCCAATTAATGCAAATGGCAGCGCGAACAAGGTATGTTCAAATTTGACGAGGCGGGAATAATCACGTAGTGTGTTCTTCATTATTGCATGTTTGTTTCTGCCGGCAAAAATAGTAAAAACATCTTTTTATTAATTTTTTTCATCACAAAACCAAATTTTATCTATTTTTGAACCAAATGAATAATACTTTACGATGAAAGAGTTTAAGAAATACTTTAAGTTGGACGCTTCACCTGCCGATTTATACAATGCTCTCACAAATCCGGTTATGATCGAAGTCTGGACCGGTGAACCAGCAATTATGAGTACTGAGCCGGGAAGTGAATTCTCGTTATGGGAAGGTGAAATTGTTGGTATAAATATTGATTTTGAACCTGATAGGAAAATTGTGCAATGCTGGCATTTTGGAGAGGAGGCCGACTCAATAGTCACTATTAAACTACATCCTGATAAGAAAGGAACCAATATCGAAATTCACCAAACCAATATTCCTGATGAAGCTTATGAAAATATATCAGATGGCTGGGAATCAGACTATATTGGTGGTCTGAAAGAATTGTTTGACTAAAACCAGTAGATTTTTGCCACTTTTTCAACCACTTAATTTCAACCGGTTCTTTCAACCGCTTCGAGGGTTTTCAACCACTCGAAGGGTTGGTTGGGGTTTTCAACCGCTCGAAGGGTTGGGGTTAAAGATTTAATCGCATCTTAAAGTCATCCATTACGAATCCTGCTCCTATATCGGCAACCACCGAACCAATATTAATAAAACCCATTTTTTCGTAGGCTTTTATGCTGTTGGTATTGTTTATATTTACAGTTAACGTAACCGCAGTGGCTTCAAGATCTTTTGCTCTGTTGAGAATGAAACCCATTCCTTCTTTTCCTAATCCGATTCCTCTCTTTTCCCCAATAATATAAAATTTGCTGAGAAACAATTCATTACCGATAAGTTTAACAGCAATATATCCTGATGGCTCTGAAAGGTGATGAATTATGTAATATTCGTAGCTCTCGCTTTTTATTTGTCGTGAAATTGCCTCAGTTGATTGAAATGAAGAAACCATATAATTAACCTGTTCCTGTCCAATAATAGGTGCATAATGCTCGTTCCAAATGGTGTAAGCAAGATTGGCGACTATTTGAATTTGCTGTTGCGATTGTACGCTACTTATTGTTATTTTATTGAAATTCAAATTATTATAAATATTGAAATTCTCTTCATCAAAGCAACAGAATAATACTTTATCTATTTCAGGATGAAAAGTCAAATAGTCTTGAACGGTTTCAATTGCAATTGAGGCGGCTTCCTGCTTGGGAAATCCATAAATTCCAGTGCTTATGTTTGGGAAGGCAATTGTTTTGATCTTGTTTTCGGAAGCTATTGTTAGACTTTGCCTGTAACAAGAGGCAAGAAGTTCTTTTTCGTGGTACTTCCCGCCATTCCAGACAGGCCCTACTGTGTGGATAACAAACTTTGCAGGCAACCTGAATCCGGATGTAATTTTAGCCTCTCCTGTATTGCATCCGTTAAGCAACATACATGATTTCAGCAGTTCCGCTCCCGCAGCCCGGTGAATAGCTCCGTCAACGCCACCGCCTCCCATTAGCGAACGATTGGCCGCATTCACTACGGCATCAATACTCAGTCGGGTAATATCACCTCTGATGATTTCAATTCTTTCCATATCAGCACATACTTTATTTAATACTATTACAACATTCAAACCCTCAAGGGTTTAAAAACCTTGAGGGTTTTAAACAAGGAGGGTTTTAAAAACCTTGAGGGTTTAACAAAGGTAAAGAAAAACAAAATGTACTTCCCCTCCCCTCTTCGCTTTCAACCCATAGTTTTCCTCCATGTCTTTCGATAAAATCTCTGCAGATTATCAAACCTAAACCAGTACCTGACTCGCCCTCTGTACCTCTACGGCTAATATTTGCATCAAGTTGATAAAGATGGTCAATAATTTTCATATTCATTCCTATACCTGTGTCACTTACAGATATTACGACTAATTTGTCGGAAACAGATTTTGCCGACACAATAATGTTTCCACCTCTGTGAGTAAACTTTAATGCATTGAAAACTAAATTGTGTATTATGCTTTCTAACATTTTAGCATCAGCAATTACCACCAAATCCTCCGGAACATCGAGGCAAATCTCAATCATTTTCCTGTTTGCAGTATCTTGAACCAATGATATAATTTCGCCAATCGTAACCGAGAGCAAAAACGATCTGGGTTCATATTTAATAACTCCTTGCTGCATAAGGGACCATTCAAGCAGATTTTCAACAAGATTAAATAGTTTATTAGCTGACCGCCTCATATTTACAGCAATCTTCTGAATTTTTTCTAAAGGTAAAGATAGTAGTTTCTCTTCTGCCATCGGAGAAAATCCAACAAGTGTTTGGAATGGGCTGCGCAAGTCGTGCGCAATGATGGAAAAAAATTTGTCTTTTTGGATATTAAGCTTGTGAAGCTCTTCATTTTTGAGTTTAATTTCAGAATCAGATTGCTTACGTGCAGTAATGTCATTTGAAACCGACAAAATACCAAGTCTTCCATCAGGAAGAGTAATGGCAACCTCCTTCAATAAAAAAACACCTAATGTTCCGTCCTTTCTGATATTTACTACTTCTTCTTCAATAACTTCACCGGTAAGTATCCGATTGATATTTTCGGAAACCATATAGGCTTTTTCCGGTGGCAACATTATTCTTACGTCACTTCCTATCAGTTCCGAAAGCGGATAAAGTGTTGTTTTTGTATTTACATCATTTGCATCGAGAATTATTCCGTTTTCATCCAAAACCATAATGCCCGATGGTGAATTTTTAAATAGTTTTCTGTATCGGAGTTCACTTTCTTTCTGTGCCTCTTCAGACTGTTTTCGCTGGGTAATGTTCAACACAAGCCCTGTAATTTTGAGAGGTTTTCCATCCAAATCTCTTTTAACAATTGCACCAATATCATTGAAATATATATAGTCACCTGATTTATTTAAAATCCGGTATTCAACATCATATTTGTCTAATACACCGGCAAAGTGTCCCCGCATTGAATTCATCGCCTTTTCACGGTCATCAGGATGAACCAAATCCATAAAATCTTTATAATGACTAAACTTTTCGGGAAGATAACCAAGCATTTCAACTTTCTTTTTGTCGAAAGTAATATTTCCGGTAGGGATATCCATTTCCCACCAGGCCATATTTGCCGCTTGCAAAGCAAACTCCAGACGTGAATTATTTTGTTGAAGTCGATCCTCTGCTCTTTTGCGATCTGTAATATCGGTTACTGTTAACAGGCATTGGTCGCTGTTTTCGGTAACAATACCGGTAATGTGAACATAAACTGGTTTGTCACCATTCGACAACAGGGTCACCTCACAAGTTTCTTTAGTCTTGCTTCGAAATACTTTACTCAGAAATACATCATAGACAGACCTTGTTTCATCAGAAACAAAAAAACTAAACTGTCTCTTTGTCAAATACAACCTGTCATTACGCAGTAAATTTGCCCCGTATATATTTAGTTCAACAATTTTACCTTCCTTTGAGAGAGTAAAATAACCCGTTGGGGCAAAATCGAACAAGTCAGAGTATTTTCTACAGGCAATTACTGTCTTTTCTTTTTCGCGTAGGAGTTCTTCATTTTGCAATTCCAACTCTATCCGGTGTACCTCCAGTTCAAAAACGAGCCTCTTCATTTCGGATTCCGAAAGTTGTGAATCTGTTTCCGTGCCTTTCTTTAGAAATAATTCTTCGGCCTTTTCGCGAAGAGTTTTAGTATTTTCAAAAATTGCCTCCCCCCCTTCTATCATATTACTATATGTTAATATGTTTCTTTCTATTCACCGACAAAGGTACACCTATACTTTTTGTTTCCACTAAAAAAAGTTTCTTAAAAAAACTATTTAATCAATCAATATCCGCATCATTGTGGCAGGCATCAGCTCCGGATCTTACTTATAAAATTCATTACCAAATTTATTAACGAACTTACCCATAATCTTTACTGACATATTGTAATCTTCGGCAGTTAATATTTTAAGATTCTTACTTTAGATATTATTCAAATTTTCAGCTCATTCAATCAAAATAGTTCTTTTATTTGCTGTTATTTCACATTATTCAATTTTATTTGGAATGGAAAAACTAAATGTGCTACCCTTACCTTCTTCGCTCTCAATCCATAGTTTACCGCCATGCCTTTCGATAAAATCCTTGCATAAATGTAATCCCAATCCTGAACTGGGTTCCTCTGCAGTACCTCTTCTGTTGGTTTTTGTATCGAGCCTGAATAAGTCACACAGCATAGCAGGACTCATACCGATACCCGAGTCTTTTACAGATATTTCGACACTTTGGTTTAAGGTTACTTTAGCCGAAATTTTCACTTTCCCTCCTTTATTTGTAAATTTCACAGCATTTGAAAGAAGATTTCGAATTATTGTTTGTAACATGTTATTGTCGGCAAAAACATTTATATCTTCCGGTATTTCAGAAACTAAAGCTATACCCTTGGTTTTGGCGGAATCCTTTATCATTGACAAGCTGTCGTCAACCATTTGCCTAAGTTCAATTACTTCGGGATCAAAAGGCATTTTTCCATTTTGCATTCTGGCCCATAAAAGCAGGTTTTCGAGCAAACGAAAAAGGTTAGTGGCTGATATACGCATGTTTAACGCAATTTGTTGAATCTCGTCCAAAGTCAGATTTGGCAGGTCTTCAACCATTATTTGTGTCAGGCCCAGAAAGCCATTAAACGGGCTGCGCAAGTCGTGTGCAATGATAGAAAAAAATTTATCTTTGGTGGCATTAAGCTCAATAAGTTCCTTGCTTTGCCGGTAAATTTTCAGATGAGTGGCTACCCGTGCTTTTACCTCTTCGGTTTGGAAGGGCTTGGTTATATAGTCAACACTTCCGGCTGCCAACCCTTTAACTATATTATTAGTATCGTTTAAGGCACTGATAAATATAACTGGTATATCTCTTAAATATTGGTTTTCTTTCAACCGGCGGCACACTTCATAGCCATCCATTTCGGGCATCATAATATCAAGAAGAATCAGATCGGGTTTCTCCCTTTCAGCTGCCTGTAATGCTAACATGCCATCGGGAACAGGGCGCACTTTATATCCTTCACTTTTGAGAATTTCGCTTAAAATCACAAGATTTAACGGTATATCGTCAACTACAAGAATGTCAGGGATTTTTTGATCTGAAACAGTGTCATTTTTCATGGTTTTTTATTATTAAGTATTTTATTTAAATAATTATAGTCGTAATTTCTGGCAAGGGTCATAAGTTGATGTGCAAGTTCCGGATTATCAGATTCGATACTATTAATAAGTTCAATCAGCAGATCCAGATCAGCAACAGCAACGGCATTCTGCATAAGTAAAATCAAACTATTTGGCAGTTTGGAAATGTCTTTTGCGATGGCCTTATCATCATTATGATATTTCGCCGGTGGTAAAAGTGTTGTATCCTCATAGATGTATTTAATGCCAAGAATTTTACCTATCGTACCAAATAATTCGCTTTCCCGAAATGGTTTATGAATATAACCCTGCATGCCAAGTGTTTTTGTCTTTTTTTTCTCTTCTTCAAATGTACTGGCAGTAAGTGCCACAATAGGAGTTTGTTTCCCTTTTTCGGTTGATTTAATACGGCGCGTTGCTTCGTAGCCATCCATAACAGGCATACGCATATCCATTAGAATAAGGTGAGGATTCCATTGCTCAAATTTTGTAATGGCATCTAATCCGTCAACAGCTTCGTTTGTTTCAAAACCCACTAATTTAAGCAGATTTACTGCCACTTTCAAGTTCTCTTGTTTATCGTCAACAACTAATATTCGATAATTTTTCTGGTTTTTATCCATGCCGATCACACGTTTGGTGGTTTTAGATTCCATGGCTTCCATTTTCCCTTCTTTCATTTCGACATAAAAAGTAAACAGCGACCCTATTCCAATCTCGCTGGAAACTGTAATATTGCCACCCATTATTATCGCTAATTCGCGGCTAAGGGCAAGACCCAGACCTGTGCCGCTCCCTTTTTTTATGCCGGAACTTGTCTGCACAAAGTGTTTAAAAAGGTCATTTATTTCGTTTTCCGGAATGCCTGTGCCTGTATCCTGTATTTCTACAATCAGTCTGTTTGTATCATCATCTGCTTTGGCAAAACTTACACGTACTGCAACACCACCTTCATCGGTGAATTTTACTGCATTTCCAATCAGGTTAATAAATATCTGACGTAACTTGCTTTCATCAACAAGTACAAAACGAGGGAGATTATCAGCAGTTTCAAAAATAAACTGAAGATGTTTTGATTGTGCCCGTTCCTTGAATATTAAATGGATGTCTTCAATAAGAGCATGTAAATCAATATTTGATGGGTTTAATACTACGCGCCCTGCTTCCACTTTCGATAGTTCGAGAATGTCGTTTATAAGTGCCAGAAGATGCTCACCCGCCCGAATAATGGAGAGGTTATACTCTTTTTGGGTATCTGTCAAATGTTTATCATGGTTGAGCAGTTGAGAAAAACCAATAATTGCATTCAGTGGTGTTCTGATTTCGTGCGACATGTTAGCAAGAAAAACACTCTTTGATTTGTTAGCCGTTTCGGCTTCAAGTTTGGCTTTCACAAGTACCGCTTCAGTTTTTTTCTGTTCTGTAATATCCCAATTTGTTCCGATCATACGCAACGGTTTGCCTGAATCATCGTTCTGAACGATTGCCATAGCTCTGATATTGTGAACAGAACCATCAGGCCAGACAACTCTAAACTCAGTGTCGAATTCTTTTTCGCCTCTTATAGCCATCTGTATTTCTGCGTCACCCTGTTGTACGTCATCGGGATGGAGACCTGCTTTCCAAGTTTGGTATGCACCTACGAAATCATTTTTGTCAATTCCATAGAGTTTAAACATCTGATTGTCCCATACAAGAGTATTGTTTACAAGATCGTAATCCCAAACACCAACTCCTCCTGCAAGAGTTGCCAACGACAGTCTGGTTGAAATTTGTTCGAGTGCCTTTTCTGCCAGTTTACGTTCAGAAATGTCGCGTGCGACATATAATATGCCAATTGGGTTATTGTTTGCATCACATAGAATGTTTGCATTTGCTTCACAGAAAAAATGACTCCCGTCTTTTCGCACCATTAAATATTCGGCCGCACCGGTTAAATTGCCATTTATCATTTCAGCAATCAAACCCAGAGCCTTTTCGTGATAGCTTGGATGAATAAACTCAATCAAATTCCTACCAATTAACTCATCAGAAAACTCGAAGCCCCATAAGAAAACAGCTTTTGATGTAACGAACTGTATAACTCCTTCTAACGATGAAATGGCAATGCCATCAGGGGAAGTTTCTATAATTGTTTTTAGTTTTTCTTCACTTTCTTTCAGTTCCTTCCCTGCCTTCTTACGTTCGGTAATGTCACGTGAGAATACCGAAGCTCCGATTACCATACCGTCAACAACAATTGGATTTACCCAAATTTCAACATACATAATAAAATTTTCGAAATCGAATTGTTCCTCAAATTCAAAACGCTCATTTTGAAAAGCACGATCATACCGCGATTTCCATTCTAACCGAGATGGTTCAGAAACTGCGTTCAAAATATTCATACCGGGTTTCAACAAAATTCCATAACATGCCTGGAATGTCTGGGCGAACTCTGTGTTAATATAAACTAGTTCATATAAAGTGTTGACTGACCAAATACTTTCGGATGTGTTTTCGATAATAGCTGCCAGATTTGCACGGCTTTCGAGTAAGGTTTTCTCCGTTTGTTTGCGCGCCGTAATGTCACGCTCGACAAAGAGAATGTTTGCAGGCTTGCCATTAGAATCAAGCAAAACTGTAGAATTTACATCAATATAAAACCTGGAGCCATCTTTTTTTACTGCCAGATATTCGGTAATATTTTGATTCTTTTCACCGACAATTAGCTTGTGGATATTGTCGATCATCGCTTTGTGGCTTGAAGGATCAATAAAACCAAAAATTCCTTTACCCAATAATTCAGGTATTTCTTCGATAGAATAGCCATACATTGTTGCCAATTTCTTCGACATAAGTTGAATCTTCCCTTCAAGAGAAACCATGCCAATTCCATCGGGCGAGGCTGATATAATGGCTTCCCATTTTTGGCTGCTTTCCCGAATTGCTTCTTCTGCCCGCTTACGTGCAGTAATGTCGCGACAGAAACAGAATAATTTGCCTCCTTCAGTGTTTTGATAAGTCACTGATAATTCGACATCAAAGATACTGCCATCCTTCCTTCGGTGTCGTGTCTCGAAGATTCCCGATCCATTTGCAATGATTTTTCCGATAATTGTTCCCTGTTCATCCGGGGCTTTGAGTGCATCAAGTTCTGATATATGAATTTCCGAAAATTCGGCATTGCTGTAGCCGGACATTCGGCAATAAGTCTCATTCACATCTGTGATTGTCCCTGTTGAAAGGTCAACTATCCAGAATCCGTCAAGGGTTGTTTGGAGGATTTTCCGATGTCGTTCCTCACTTTTGCGAAGTGCTTCTTCTGCTTGTTTTTGTTCGGTAATGTCCTGAATTACGCCAAAAACAATATTATTTTCTTTGTCGTATTCGGCAATCGAATGAATATCAATAATATTGTTGTCAGAAGACCTGAGAATTTTGAATTCAAAGTTGTAGGGTAAATTTTTTGTGATCAAATCGGTAAGTGCTCTATCGAGCATTTCCCTGTATTCCGGCAAAGGCATTTTCATGGCATGCTCCAATAATATACTGTCTTTATCCATACCGTAAATTATTTTTGCACCTTGTGAAACTGTAAACTCTCCGGTATTGATGTTTAATTTCCAGTTGCCGGTTTTTGCCACTTTTTCGGCGCGAGTTAAACAAAATTCACTCTCGTGCAGTTCTTCTTCCGAGTGTTTGCGTTCAGTAATATCGTGGTAATTCAACAATACACCATTGATAATAGGGTCATTAGTAAGATTTGTAGCTGTAAGTTCTATGGGTTTGTAACTTCCGTTTTTACATTTATACCTGTACTCTACTGTTTTTACTGTGTTATCTTTTTCAAGAAGTTCCAAAAATCCTTTTTGAATACGCTCCAAATCATCGGGATGAACTGTTAACCAGCCATCGGTGCCAACGAGGTCTTGTGGTTGCCAGCCAAACCATTTTTCAATATTAGGACTCTTATATTTCATAATGCCATCTAAACCTATAATGCCGATTACGTCCGAAATATTAGATATCATTGAACTATGTCGAATTTCTCTCGCACGCAATTCTTCATCCGCCCACTTACGGTCTGTAATGTCAATATTCACTCCTGAGAAACGTACGATTTTGCCTGAGGAGTCCTTATCTGCTCTGGCGATGCCACGAATCCAGCGTGTATGCCCATCCCTTATTATTCGGTAGTCCCTGTCGTAGGGTATCCCCCTCTCAATGCAGTCTGCCATAAAACCCTCGATCGGTTCGCGATCAAAAGGATGCAAAAGACTACTCCAAGCCTTATTGTCCATTTTCTGTTCAGGGCTGAAGCCGAAGATTTTATTCAACTGTGGTGAAGTTGTGTATTGATTGCTGGCAATGTCGAAACTGAAGCTGCCAAAGTTGCCGATTTCTTGTGCTTCTTTCAATTGAATTGTGGTCAGGTGCAAAGACTCCTCTGCCTGCTTGCGTTCGGTAATGTCGCGGCAAATACTCATAATTACCTGCTGACCATCCCAATTAACAAGTCTTGCACTCACCTCAGTAGGAACGAGTGAACCATCTTTTCGCTGGTGAACAGTTTCAAATAACAGATGACCTTGCAGCATAACTTTGGCAACTCTTTCGGGCATCAGCAGGCTTTGTTCCGATGTGTCAACTCCACCGGTTGGCATTGCCATCAACTCTGCATTTGTGTAGCCAAGTCTCTCACAGGCAAGCTCGTTAACTGCCAACATCAGTGGAGAATTTGCATTATGGATGAATATAGCATCACTCGCACCTTCAAAAAGATTCCGGTGTTTTTCTTCGCTTTCACGAAGTGCCTCCTGAATATGCTTTTGTTCGGTAATATCTCTTATTACACCATCAACATGATTTGGCCTGCCTTCAGAATCCAAAATTAAACGGGCATTAATTGAAACCCATTTTATTATATCGGTTTTTGTCTTAATCCTTAACTCATGACCACTTAACTCGCCTTTTTTCTTCAACGCATTAAGAAAGATATCTCTGTCAGCAAGGTCATAATACATGTCGGAGACTTGAGTGCCAATTAGTTCGTCCCTATTGAATTCTGAAAAATGCTTTACTGACGGACTTATTTCGAGGATTATTCCTGCAAGATCTATTTGGTAGAAAACGTCCTGTACATTTTCGAAAATATTGCGGTATTTCGCCTCGCTCACTTGCAATGCTTTTTCTGCCTTTTTACGGTCGGTAATGTCATTGACAACAGTAAACCGGAATATTTTATCTTGCAAATAGATATTCTCCGCAGATATCAAAACATGCTTGGTGTCGCCGTTTTTTGCTCTCAAATCGGCCTCTATGTTAATTCCTTTCCCGTTTTTATCTAATCTTGATGCAATATTTTGCCTTTCTTCATTTTTTAAAATGCCTAATTCGGATACTGATTTTCCAATTACTTCTTTTTTATCAAAGCCGAATAATGTGTAAAACGCCTCGTTTACTTCGATATATTTCCCTGTAACTATATCGCTTAACCCGCAAGGTGAAGGATTAAGATAAAATACCTTGGAGAATTTTTCTTCTGATAATTGGATCCGTGAAATATCTTTTGTAACGCCAAAGATAACCGGCTTTCCGTCCCAAATACCTGTTTTTACCCTTGTTTCTACCGGAATTTGAACCCCTGACTTTGTGACAAGAGGTACAGGACAAAAATCGGCTGTTCCATTTAACATTTCACCAACTATGCGACCTGCTTCATCACGGCGTTCTGAAGGATGAACCATGAGGACAGAAATTCCATTAAGTTCTTCGCTTGTATAACCAAGCCTGTTGAGAACAGTGGAATTGGTATGAATTATATTCCCATGTTCATCAAGAACAAAAAGAAATTCATCTATTGCGTTAAAAAAGGTCTCGTAATTTTGATGGGTTTGGGCCAACAAATTTTCAGATTGTAGCCGCCGCGAAATATCTCTTGAAATATTCATCACCGCAGGTTGATTCTGATAATTTATCAATACAGCCTTCACTTCGAGATACACATTATTGCCTTCTTTATCTCTAACGACAGTTTCAAAATCAACACTTCCTTCGGATTGCAGGTTTTCAATTTTAAATTTTCTGACCTCCTCCGACACGCCAACTTCCAAATCTTTAATATTCATTGACATAAGTTCTTCTCTTGTGCGCCTGAAAATATCAGTGGTGGCATCATTCAATTCAATAAAGTTGGATGGAGTTCCATCGGGATTGAGACGAAATATTGCAATACTATCTTTGTTAGTATTGAAAAGCATCCGGTATTTTTCTTCACTTAATCGTATCGCATCTTCTGCCTGTTTGTGACTGGTAATGTCCCTGAATGACCATACTCTTCCTACTATCTGATCTCGGATACTATGCGGTTGAGAATAGCATTTGAAAACATGGCCGTCAGAAAAATTAAGAATACTGAGACTAACTTCTTCAGGTTTACCCTGCAATTCGTTAACTTTAGATTGAAACACCTCAGGCTGAACTATCTGATGTAAAATATAATTGAGAAAAGGTTGATCAACATTTTGGGATTGAATATCTTCGGTGATATGCCATAAGTCGGCGAATTTCTGGTTGTATCTGATAATACTTCCTTTCAGGTTAACAACTAAAATCCCATCGGCAGTTGATTCGAGTGTGGCCTTAAGGAAAGAGAGGGAGTTTTCAAGCTCCTGCTGTGCCTGTTGGCGTGCAGTTATGTCGTGGAAATTTAGCAATACGCCTTTGATAATTGCGTCGTTGATAAGGTTGGTGGCATTAAGTTGTATAGGTTTGAAACTTCCGTCTTTACATTTAAAACGGTACTCCACCGTTGATACCGAGTTTTCCTTTTCGAGGAGAGAAATGAATTCTTTTTGAATTCTCAGCAGGTCACCTGGATGAACTAATAGCCAACAGTTAGCTCCGATAAGGTCTTGGGGCTGCCACCCAAAATATTTTTCAATATTGGCACTTTTATATTTAATAATGCCCTCTGCATCTATTAATCCTATCACGTCTGAAATATTGGAAATCATTGAACTATGTCTGATTTCGCTGTTCCGCACTGCATTGATAGATTTAATCCGGTCTAATAACATACCTGTCTGGTGTGCAAACAAGTCAACGAATTTACTGTTTTTCAGGGTTTCACCTTTTTTAAAAAGCAAAGTGAAATCACCTAAAACCTTATCCTCTTTAACAATTTTCACAATGAAAACTTCCCCCAAACCGAAGGTTATTTCAACCAGAAAAACAGCATTTTTTGATATTACATTTCCGGTAAGCTCATACAAATGTCCGAAGCGTGTGATGTTTTGTTGTTTGGTCTTTTCGGCCCGAAATGGGTCATGTTTCCAATGTGTACCTATAACATTGAATCCAAGCAAAGCGATTCCCTTTTTAAAATTTTCGGTAATTCCCACTAAGGCAACAGTTGTAAAGTCAAGCCCATTATCGTCGAAAATATTAAAAGACACATATTTGGCTCCTGAAATATCAAGAATGATTTGCGAAATTTTATTATAATCGGGGGTAGCATCACGAAATTGAATAAAATCCTCGGATGCATCAATTAGTTTTTCGAGTATAAGCTTTTCATTTTCTTTTGCAGCAAGGCTTTTTTCAAAAGTTGTTTTTAAAGAATCGTACTTCTGCTTAATTTCCCCTAACTCTATTATAAGTTCGTCTTTAGTTTTTTCCTGATAATCCATTTCTATCTCCTTAATAATATTATATAAATCAATTATTAAATTGGTTACTAATCATTTCCAGTAACAAATCTTTTAATATTGGCTTGGCGATATAATCATTACAACCGGCTGCCAATGCATTTTTGCGTTCCTCGGGCAGTGCATAAGCAGTTTGTGCTATAATGACAACTTTGGAGTTGAATTGCCTTATCAGTCGGGTGGCTTCATAACCATCCATATCAGGCATTTGAACATCCATAAGAATCAAATCAATATCGGGATTATTGAGACAGGCCTCAACCGCTTCAACTCCAGTTGTAACGTTTAAAATTTGTTTTCCATAAGATTTGACCTCATATTCAATTAATTTTGCTGATCCATAGTCATCTTCGGCAATTAATATTTTAAGACCCAAACTTGAGAGTTTAGTATTATGCTCTTCGAAAACAACCGGAGGAAGAATTGGTAAAACGGTTTCTGCTACCAGTTCAATGTTGCCCTGAATGGTAAAATAAAATATTGAACCTTGTTCTCCCGGTATTCCCTCAGGATTGCTTTCTACCCAAATTTTGCCGCCGTGTTTATCAATAAACTCCTTGCAAAGAAGTAATCCCAAACCAGTACTTGCCTCATCTTCTGTGCCTTTACGATTTGAGCTTACATCCGGTCGAAAAAGATTTTCAATCATTTCGGGTTTAATTCCAATACCGGTATCTTTAACTGAAATCTCAACTTTACCAAAAGTTGCAGGTTTGGCCGAAACGGTTATCGTACCACCACGCCGGGTAAATTTAATTGCATTTGAAATCAGGTTTCGCATTACCGTTTGCAGCATATTAGTATCGGCAAAAACTTCAGATCTAACAGGAATATTAACAATAATATTTATAGACTTTTTCCTTGCCGTCTCTGTAACTATTTTTACACAGTCTGAAACAACATCCATTAAGATAAGTATTTGAGGTTCAAAAGTAGTATTACCACGTTTCATTTGTGACCACTCGAGCAGATTTTCGAGTAAATTGAAAATATTACGTGCCGAACGACTCAGATCCAGCAAAAGATTCTTTTTTTCATGATCTGTAAAATATTGGACATCACCAGCCATCATTTCGGTTAACCCCATAAAGCCCCCCAGAGGACCACGTAGATCGTGAGCTATAATAGAAAAGAACTTGTCTTTATTTGCATTAAGCTCGATAAGCTCTTTGCTTTGGTGGTAAATTTTAAGATGTGTGGCAACACGTGCTTTTACCTCTTCAGCCTTAAAAGGTTTGGTAATATAATCGGCACCTCCTGATGTTAAAGCTTTTACGATATCGTCAGTTTCGTTTAGTGCACTTATGAAAATAACCGGAATGCCACTAAGATCCTTGTTTTCCTTTAGCCGCCGACAAACTTCATATCCGTCCATGTCGGGCATCATAATGTCAAGAAGGATAAGATCCGGCTTCTCTTTTTCGGCTACTTGTAAAGCCAACATTCCATTGGGAACAGGACGCACTTTATACCCATCGCCTTTAAGTATGTCGCCCAATACTTTAAGATTTGCCGGTATATCATCAACTATAAGAATATTGGGAATTTTTTGAAATGATACGTTGTCATTTTTCATTTTACTTCTCCTTTTTGATTAAGAATTAGTTGCAAGTGATCATAGTCGTAATTATTGGCAAGCATCTTGAGTTTCTGCGCAAGTGCCGGATTATCTGGCTCAATACTGATAATGAGT
>CAILKW010000249.1 GCA_903834845.1 uncultured Bacteroidia bacterium
ATTTGGTTTGACTATCGTAGGGACATGGTTTTGTGGGCTGAGGAATCAAAAGGATTTAAGCGATTCATCTACAAAACTCTTTCCCTTTGGACAACCGACATTTCGCCAAAAGCAGTAGCTCTTGATGATAAACTTGGGTATATCGTTACAGTTATTGGAGTGCCATCGGCCTTTTTGCTTCACGGATATGTTGGCTTTATTTTTGGTTCAATAAAAGCAAATCCGTGGTGGTCAACAGTTCTTATGCCGGTTATCTTTCTGTTTTCAGCTATGGTTTCAGGTATTGCTTTAGTCATGCTTATCTACATTATCTTATCTAAAATTCGTAAGCAATCTATTGATATGAAATGTCTTGATATGATAGCAAAGTACCTGTTCTATTTTCTGATAATTGATTTTGCCCTTGAAGGACTCGATCAGATTCACCGTATTTACGAGGCAGAAGAATCGTTTGAAGTCTTACATTCATTAGTTTTTGGAAAGCTATTCTTCACTTTGTTTATTATGCAGGGATTGCTTGGGACGATAGTGCCATTGATTACTTTAGGAACATTGCAGTTTTATCTGCCTAAAGAACAAATTCGCAAAACAATTTATCTTGTTGTTGCAGCCCTTATTCTTGTTGGGATTTTCTTTATGCGTTGGAATGTGGTTATTGGCGGACAATTGTTTTCGAAGAGTTTTTACGGATATACAAGCTTTAAAATAGGACTCATCGGCGCGGAAGGTTATTTAATGGCTGCTTTCTGGTTAATTGTTCCCTTTCTTATTCTGTCATTCTTGTTGTGGTTGTTCCCACCGTGGAAAAAGATTGATGTAGATCACGAATTATAGGAGGAGTTAGTCGTGAATTCAGATGATGTAAAAAGTGAAGATTTCCAAAAAATCCTGTCGCGTTTAGATTCTCTTGAAGAGCGGATTAAACTTTTGGAGACAGGTAATGTACAAATTAAGCCAGAACAGCCTCTTGGCGAAAAAGAAACCGAAGAAGAGGAATCGGAATTCTCCGATCTGAATATTTCGATAAGCTCACTCTTTGAAACCAAAGTTGGTGAATATGGTTTGGCATGGCTTGGAAATATTGTATTGTTTTTTGCAATTGCATTTCTTTGGAAATACTTTAACGATGCAGGCAAACCAGTTATTTCAATGCTTGTTGGTGTAATAAGTGTGGCGGGAGTTTTCGTTATGTCGCATTACTCACGTAAAAATTTTACGTATCTTTCATTTATGTTTAATCTTTTCGGTTATATCATCTTGTACTATATCATTCTGCGACTACATTATTATAACGACAAACCATTCCTCACAAATCAGCTTTTTGCAACATCTCTCTTGCTGATAATTATTGTGATTCAGATCTATTTTGCAGTTAAAAAACAATCATCGGTTTTGGCAGGACAAGCTTTTACCATGGCACTGATTACAGCTTTTGTCTCTAATCAAACAATGTCATTCTTTTTGATTTCGAGTGTAACTGCAGGCATGGTGGTTTATTCATTCTGGAAATACAACTGGTGGAAAACGCCGGTTTTTATACTTATTATTGGTTTTATCCTTAATGTGATCTGGTTGGTTAAAAATCAGGTGTCCTTGATTAAAACCCCCGATGATTTAACTTTTCACTACACATTTATTTATTTTTCAATAACAACAGCCATTTATTCTCTGGTAGCATTTAAGAAACCGAAAGAATCGTATCCTGAAAATGCAATACTTTCTATAATCCTTCTTGCAGGAATATCCTATTCCATTTTGATGCTTGTGTTGGTATTAAAACATTTTCCAAATGCTTATGTTTTATTTTTCACAATAATATCCATTTACTGTATTGTGTATTCTATAATCCTTAGGTTTTATTCTCCCTGGAAATATTCTCCTGCTCTTTTTGCACTGTTTGGATTTGTTGCCATAAGTGTAACTGTTTTTGGTATTTATAATTTTCCCGATTCATTTTTATTGCTGATTTGCCAAAGTTTTCTTGTTCTGGTATTGGCACTCTGGTACAGGTCACACATTATAACCTTTATAAATACCTTTCTTCTATTGTTACTGGTATTAA
>CAILKW010000250.1 GCA_903834845.1 uncultured Bacteroidia bacterium
CTATTCCCTGAGCTACCAATTCGGTGTTTGAGCGATGATTCCCGCTTGACATCCCATCGGCAACAACAGCCGACAGCAAGGATTCTATGGCTCCCACAATTGCAATTGTAAAGGCAGGTTGAATATAATCCCTGAGTGCACCCCATTCAAGATGAGGTATTTGAAAACTTAGAGTATTGGGAATATCGCCAAAAACAGTCTGAATTGTAGGAACCGGTAATTTCAATAAGGTAACTATCAGCGTAACAAGAACAATTGCAAAAAATGACCCCGGTATTTTTTTTATAATTTTACCTCCATAGACAGCTAAAACAATGGTTACAAGCGTTATTATCAACGCGTAATAGTTTATTTGCCCAAAGCTGGAAAAGTAAGCTATCCATTTCCCGGTAAATTCGGCCGGCATAAGATCAATTTGAAGACCAAAAGCGTCCTTTATCTGGCTGGAAAATATAATTAATGCTATGCCACTTGTAAAACCAACAACCAATGGATGAGGAATATATTTAATAACAGCCCCTAATCTGAGAATTCCGAACCCTATCAACATCAAACCTGCTAATATTGTCGAAATCATTAAGCCATCAAGTCCATATTTTTGAACAATACCATAAACAATAACGATGAAAGCACCTGTTGGTCCACCTATCTGGAAGCGACTACCACCCAAAACAGAAATAATGAATCCTGCAATTACAGCGGTAACCAGTCCCTTGTCCGGCGAGACACCCGAAGCAACTGCAAAAGCAATAGCCAAAGGCAAAGCAACAATTCCGACTATAATACCGGCATACAGGTCTTTCCGAAAAAGCTGCCAATTGTAACCCTGATTTAATGCAACGAAAAGCTTTGGTTTAAAAATTGAATTCATGTTTTAAAATTAATCGGGCAAATTTACCTTTTAACGAATAAAAACATTGTTAAATTTAAAAAAACATTTTACAGCATTTCAAATTGAAAAAACAACCAACATCTCATCTTGTTATTCTATTTTTGCAAAGTGAATACCAGAAAAAAACGTTAATATTCTATTATTATGACAATTATCCTGATTTTGATGCTGGCAGGAATACTTCTTGGACTTGCGCTTGGGAAAAACCCCATTATTCTGAAAATCAATGAAAAGTTGCTTAATGTGGCCATTTACATCCTCCTTCTTCTTTTAGGGATTTCAGTCGGATCGAATGACAAAATCATTGATAATCTATATAATATTGGATTGCAAGCTCTTATAATCACAATTGGAGCTATTGCAGGAAGCGTGGCATTTTGTTGGATTATTTATAAAACTTTTTTCCATTTAAAATGAAGGGAACACTAATCATTCTCGCGTTCTTTGTGGTTGGATTGTTCGCGGGTGTTTCGGGAAAACTTCCTGAAAAGCTTATTTCTGCCGATTGGAGCAGCTACGCGCTCTATGTACTCATGTTTTTGGCCGGAATAGGAATAGGAGCTGACCACAAATCGTGGCAGGTTATTCGTGCCATTAACATCAAAATATTTCTTGTTCCAGTAGGAATAATAGCAGGAACCTTTATTGGCGTTGCAATATGTTCACTATTGCTCCCTACACTCAGTCTTCGCGAAGTTCTTGCAGTTGGTGCAGGTTTCGGGTATTACAGTCTGTCAAGTATTTTCATTTCCGAATTACACAGCGAAGCTCTTGGTGTTGTTGCATTACTATCCAACATACTCAGAGAAATTTCAACCCTTCTATTTACTCCCATATTTGTAAAGTACTTTGGAAAGCTCTCAGGAATTGCCTCAGGCGGAGCAACTTCAATGGATACCACTTTGCCTGTAATCAGTAAGTATTCAGGAAGAGATTATGCTATTATATCACTCTTCAGCGGTATTATCCTGACTATACTTGTCCCTGTTCTGGTGACGTTTATACTAACGGTTGGGAAATAAATAAAAAATCATTTTCCATTTCAGAAGGCATCCGCACCCGGATAGAAATACTCTTCTTTGGCTTTTTCAGCACTGAACAGGAAGTATTTTACAACCGCTGATGCACAAAGCTTTCCATCGTTTCCGAATAGTTCGGTTTCAATGACTGCAATTCTGCTTCCTACCTCTTTAACTCTAGCTCGCAAGGTAATCTCACCCGCACTGATAAGAACCGGACGACGATAAAATACTTCCATTGAGGCGGTAACACCTACTGTTTTACAGCGTGTCTGAACAATCCAGCTTGCAATCTCATCAAGCAGCGTGGCCTGAATCCCGCCATGCAGCACATTCATAAAACCTTGGAGTGAAGCGCGTGGCATCCATTTGGAAATCACCTCCTCTCCCACTTCCCAAAATTCGAGGTGAAGACCAATTTCGTTATTTGGCGAACATGCAAAGCACTGGTATGCTTCATTTCCAGTTTTTGTATATGGATTTTGTATCTTTCTCACAATAAAATTTTTAATTAACTTCAATTAATTGATTATCTGCCAAATACCAAAGATAACCTTTGGGCTGAATGAATCCCATCTTACTGAAATCCGTAAGGTATCCATGCACCTGATCAAAATCCTTATCCGATTTTAACCCTGTTTTATAGTCTATAACTACAAGCTCGCTCCCTTTAATCATGACACGATCAGGACGATGCCGTTTTTCATCACCACGTAAAATGTCACGCTCATTCATAACTTTCCATTCGCCGCCAAACCACGACAGAAATGGATCCTGATTTAACAAGCTACCTATTATTTGTTGGTATTCATCACTAATTACCTTATCAATTTTGCCTTCAGAAACCATCCGTTTCAGTGCGGGTGTAACATCAGAAACAGTACCTATCTTTTCAAACAATTCATGCAATAATTTACCATGACCAACACGCTCTGATTTTTGAGTATCGTACAAATCAAAATATCTGTCACTGTGAATTCTCAGTTTTAACCTGTCACCTTTTTCAGCGAGTATCAAACCATCCATCACCATATTTTTTGAAACTTCTAATTGTTCCGAATACAATACTTTCTTAATCTCTCCTATTTCAAGTATTTTATTTTCAGAATTATAGAATTCGGTAAGATTAATATATTTCTCTCTGTCAATAGAATCAAGCATCGGAGAATTCTCAATAACACTTTGAATTAACGTTGCTATGTTTTTTGTCGAATTATTCAATTTTGGGGTATAAGGAGCAAAAATAAACAATGAATTAACTGCCCTTGTAAGTGCAACATAGAGCAGATTAAGGTTATCAACTGAACTGTACAGCATTTCTTTAAAATAGGAATCAGAAAAAAGTGTTTGTTTCAGACCTGTTCCATATCGAACAAGTACAAGATCCATCATATTGAATGGAGCAACTTCAGGATGGCACCAAAGATAAGGAGCTTTATTTCCTTGCGGGACAATTTCCCAATCGCAAAATGGTACAAAAACCGTATGAAACTCAAGACCTTTGGATTTATGAATGGTATGGATTGAAATGGCTTTCTGACCTTCGGAAAGAGCAATTGTTTTATCACTTCCGGAGGTTTTCCACCAATCGAGAAAACCAGCTGTTCCTCCGGCATCATCTCTGCCATACTGAAGCACAAGATCGAGGAAAGCCTCAAGATAAACCAATTCTCCTTTTATTTTATTCAGTCCGAAATTCTGAGCAATTCGGCATGCCAGCTCGAAAACAGGTAAACTAAGCAGTGAGTTATCAAATGAAACGTTCCCTTCTGTACGAAACCACGGTTTGAAAAGTTCGGGCATTGCACGATTAAAACTAAACCAGGAATGATAATTTTCAGATGTGGGTTGTTCAATACGTTCGGCCAATGGAGCCAGATAATTATAATAACCGTAAATAATATTGGCTTTAACAATATCGTCATCAGAACCGGCAAAAAGA
>CAILKW010000251.1 GCA_903834845.1 uncultured Bacteroidia bacterium
CTGTAAGCTGATAATCGGCAGCCACTATTTCAAAAGCATCGCGATCTCCGTTTGAATACCTGACTTCCAGATCGGGACGGTTTTTCAGTTGCTGAAATTTAAAATCGTTTTTCCAATCTGCCTGCGAATTGGCAATACCCGAAAAAGTTATGAATATCAAAAAGATAAGGAATTTTTCCAACCATTGTTTGTTTTTAGTTTCCATTTTTCTGAATTTAATTTTTTGTTTATATTTTTATAATTTCATTAGTATTATTTCTGTTTTGAATTATCAATAACCGAATAAATATTCACCGCTATTGGGTCAGGTTGGATAAACATTCCGCCGTAATTGCCTGTAGTGCTGTTGTGAGTATCGGGATAACAGTAGTCAAAATCTCCTTTCTGATAGCTTTCATAAGTGGTGGGTATATTATGAGGACGCCAATTGTCATCTGTATGAACGTTTATCCATCGTATGGCTGCATTTGTGATTCCTTCGTGAAAACGCTTCCAGTCTATTTCGGGATCAATCTTATCCCATCGAATTCCACGGCTGGCAGATGCTGAAAACACTGAAAGTACTTCCCATTGTACGTGATCTCGAACCCAATTGGCAAAATACCAGTCACTTGAACTGAGAACTGGTTTGGTATTATATAACATATTAACATCGTTTGGTTCCCAGAGATGTGTAAACGGAAGAATGGTTCGTATCCAATGTATTGCCTTTTCCTGATAACGCACATCGCCAAAGGCTTTATATGCCTCATAATAAGCAATTGCAGCATGTCCGGCTGCAAAGAGATTTGGAGCGTGAAGAGGGGTTTCCCAAAAATCGCCTCCTTCGGGTCTCTCCATTTTCATACAATATTCGAGTGCTTTTTTTGCTGCCACATTATATTTATCCAATCCTGTTTCACGGCCAATATCAAGCAAGGCAAGCGCAGGTACTACTACAATGTCGAGTGCATCGTCAAAGGCAAGTCCCATCGGTTCAATAAAAGAGGTAGCAACCCTGAAGTCATCCTTGCCATAATGCCGTCCATCGGGATCAAAATAAAAGGAACCGTCAGCACGCTGAATATTTATAAGATCATCGCCATTTTTTGTCAGCCCGGCTACTTCATCGGGTTTATTATTTTTTCTGACATTTGTTTGTGCCCGACACCAATCTACTTTTTTCTGCAGCTCTTTGGCAAGTGCTGTCCCTTTATTTTCATTAAGATACCGATCTAAAAAGGCTGGAACATTGGGACGAATTTTATCTCCTTCTCTTTGCTTAATACCAAAGCCTTCCCCTTCGTGCCAAAGATTTGTATTGTGTGCATTTGCGATTTTATCAAGGGTTTCGCTATAACTCCATTTTGGTTTAGAAGGTTTAGGCAAACCATGCCGTTTTACCCAATCGAGCATTACTTCAAGGCTTCTACCTTTACTTAACCAGATTTCTGCATCGAAATTTATCATCTGTCCAATTTTAAGCTCAATAGGCAGTGAAGCATATACTTCATTCTCACGCCCTTCAGCCGATGCATCAGGGATCATCAGTCCCATTAAGTTGTTATTCATCCGGTCAATAAAATTTGGTGTAGCAAAAACCGGTTGTGGTCTTTGAGTACGGTAACTAAACCAGCGGGTAGCCACCTGATTTGGATTCCATGACAAACCTATTCCTGTTCCTTCGTAGCTAAGAGCCATTAACGGGGCAGTCACTTTGTAGGGATGAGGCACAGATCGTAATGCCCAAGGATCTTTAAACCAGTCTATTCCGCTCGACCACTCTTCATTCATCACCCAATCAACTCCCGGAATCATGCTATCATCCTTTTTGGTACCAAAGGAAGCCTCACCGACTTTAAGCCATGGGCCGCGAATGTAGCGTGCATAGTAATTTCCGGTGGCTTTGAGTCGGTATTGTAGGTATATCAATGGTTTGTCTTTTGACAGTGTAAGTGTCACTTCTCCGGTTATAGCAGATTCGGTAAACGGATAGCTCATCCATTCTTCAAAAGAAGTTCCTTTAAGGTTATTGCGGGCTATCACTGATTTTACATTAAAAACCAAGCTCTCACCTGTTTCTCCGGTTTTGCGTATTACATCCTGAGCTTCAAAACGCATTGGAATATCCTGATCGCGAAGCATTATTTCTCCAAGATGATCGAGAATTGCCATTAATTTACCTGAAGGAGTGGAGATTTCGCCCCAGCCCCAGCCACCGATACGCCTGAACATCTGAAGCTGAATCTGGTCGTTTTTAAGTAAAACGGATTGATTTGCATAATTGGTTCTTTTGTAGTTCGGCTTTATACCCGTTTGTATATCAGTCTGATCTGCCGATTGAGCGAAAGAATTGGAAAACAGAAAAGGAATCCACAACATCCCCATCAGAAATAGAAGTTTGTTTTTCATTTGGTATTTATTTTAAATGTTTACTCAAGACTAATTTATGATTGATTGGAATTTATAATTGCCGGAACCAACTTTGAAGACTGATTTGCCATCAAGTACACGTAAAAACTCTACACCGTTTGCTTTGCTGGCAGGTTGCGAAGATTCTATTATTTCTGTACCTGACTTTGATGTCACATATATTGTGGCGGTGGTGTTTACAGGAATTGATATGTCCATAGTTAGTTTTTTGTTTTCAAGTTTCCAGTTGCTTTTGATCCGACCATACATTGAATCATGATAGGCATTTACAAAGTTTAGGTCACCTACAATTGAAGGATTGATTATGATATTCTTAAAGCCGGGAGCAGAGAAATCAATTTGAATTCCAGCCAGATATTTGTAAAAATAGCCGCTTATAAGGCAAAATGGGGTATGGTTTCTGGAATCGTATCCGTCCCAGCCTTCCCACATTGAATTGGCTCCCTGCTCAATCATATATCCCCATCCGGGATAGTTTTTTTGAGTGGCTATTTTGAAAGCTAATTCAGGATCTGCCTGAGGCAAATATTCCATCAAAGCTGACGTACCTATAAAACCGGTGCTTAACCTGTCACCTTTTGAATGAATGTCATTAATCAAGTTAGCTAAAACAATGTCTTGCTTTTCTTTCGATACCAATCCGTATTCAAGCGGAACAATATTTGCTGATTGTCTGTATTTTGTGGGTTTATCGCCATGATATGTAGCGGATTTTTCATCGAAAAATTCCTGATTAAAATTCGTTGCTATTCGTTTAGCCCAATCAGCCATTTCCAAAGCCTCTTTCTTCATTCCGAGTGTCACATTAATATCGGATAAACGTTTTACAATCAGATAGTGCGAGGCAGTTCCATACAGAGTAAACCCTTCGGGTGGTGCCATTGTATTGTTTCTGATGGAATCATTAATCTCCATTAACGGGGCAACCCAATCACCCAGAACATCGTTAATAATTTCAGGTTTTCCTTTTACCTGTCGCAACAGACTGCTTTTTGCAAAACGGTTCATTACATCATAGTTTTTTTTCATTGGTAAACTGTCGGCATAAAAGCCATATAGGTCCCACGGAATATAAACAATTGCTGCAGGCCATACCGTTGATGCGTTTTTGTCATAATTAGAAGCCGGGGCTACCGTTCCCAGACCGCCTACTTCACTTTGTGTGCCTGCTAAATCGGTCAACCATTTTGAGTAGAATGAGGCTATATTAAAATTGTACATTGCTGCATTTGCCGACATATAATTATCGGCAGTCCACCCCTGTTTTTCACGATGAGGACAATCTGTTGCAATGCTGTGGTAATTGTTAAAAAGACTGTTCACCGAATTTTTTTGAGTCTGATTGATTACAGGATTTGAGCATGTAAAATCACCTGCAATCTCAACATCTGTGTGAACAGGAACACCTTCAACCTTTTCAACGATAACACTTTCGTCAGAAGTAACTCTGATAAACCTAAATCCTTTGTATGAAAAGCGGCACTCAAATGTTTCCTTTCCTTCTCCTTTGAGAATATAACCGTTTTGCTGACGAATATTAACTCCCTTGTCGTAAAAAGAAGCATATTGTTTGTCTTTGATATTGTGATGAAATCTTGATGGAGTGAGGTTCGGTATCAATTCATTATCTGATGGAGTTTCGCAATATTCGACAAGAACCCGATCACCCGATTTTCCACTGATTTTCACACGAGCCCATCCTGCAATGTTTTTTCCTATATCATAGACTGTTATTCCTTTACCTTTATTGAAAGTTTTTATGGGAGCAATTGGAGCAAAACAACGAATTGGTGGCATCATCTGTGACTCAAGTCTGGCGTTCCATTTCACAACTGACGCATTATTCCATTTATTTTCACTAAATAATGGAGATGACCATCCTTTCTGTTCCAGTCGGGCATCATACAATTCGCCATGCCGGGTATCATCATAGACTACAGGGCCACCTGACGTTTTCCAGCTATTGTCGGTTATCAGATCTGTATCGGAACCATCAGAGAACTCAATATGCAGTTTAGCAATAACTTTTGGCTGGTCAATCCATGCCGATACACTCAGTCCCCAGATATCGTTGCAGAGTGGGTTATACTGGCCTCTGCCCAACATCACTCCAATTGCATTATTACCTTGACTGAGTTGGTTAGTAACGTCATAAGTAACATACATTGAGCGTTGTTCATAATTTGTCCAGGCGGGGTCAAGCACATGATCGCCTACCTTGTTTCCGTTCAAAAATGCTTCATAGTAACCTAATCCACATATATACAAAAATGCCGATTGAACCCTTTTGGTTACCGAAAATTCCTTTCTAAAAAGGGGTGACGAATCATATTTGGGATTTGCCATTTCATACAAAGTAAAAATTGTACTGTCCTTTCCTGTTTTCCACGGCCAAGAGCTATTAGGCCATTTTAGAATGGGAAGATTTGACAATTCAGCATCTTTATGCTGTTTCCATTCTCTCTTCCATAGTTCGCCGTCCTTATATGCGATCCATTGAGCATTATTCCAATCTTTGTTTGTTAATAAACCCATTGACCAAAAGGCAGGTTTACTCCATTTTGAAGGTTTGCCATCAACATCCCAAATCCTTACTTTCCAATAGTATTTAGTCTCTGACTGCAAAAGTTTACCATGATATTCAACTTGTATTGATTGATCAGATAGAAGTTTCCCTGTATCCCACAAATCACCAAAATCCTTTGCCAGATTTTCAGGTGTTGAAGAAACTATAATCTGACTTGCCTGTTGAAGATCCCCGCGTTTTGAGGATACAATTACCCAGCTTAGGCGAGGTGAAGAGGCATCAACGCCAAGAGGATTAATCATGTATTCGCAACGGAGATTTTCAATTTCGGCAGCTTTTGAAATGAATCCGGCAATGAGCAGCCAAAGTATAAGTGCGTATATTTTCATAAAAAAGCTAATTTTTTGATTATGTGATAAGTAATAAATGGATTTAGATTATATGTTTGAATTTATTAGTTTTACTGAGTAACCACATCCCATACTTTTGACCTTACCGATTTGCCAGCCGGGCCTTCAACTGTGAGAATAACAACCCATTCACCGCCGCGGTTGTATTGATGCACAGGATTTTTCTCTTCAGAAGTTTTACCATCACCAAAATTCCAATGCCATTTTGTGATTTCGCCAATCGAATTGTCATAAAATCTGACAATTCGCTGCTCCCGATTTTCAGTAATAAATTTCCAGTTTGCCTCAATCGGCTTTTTGAAAGAATCTTCAAGCGGCATAAGGCGAAAAGCACATAAATATGAAGCATCGTTGATCATCCTGAAGTCGTGCGAAAGATTCATAAATGATTCACAGGCCTTTCCGTCAAAATCTAACATTGACCATGAAATGCCTATTATTTCGTTTTCCTTTAATTTGGAGATTACAGAATTTTCCGGGCCGTCAAATGAAGCATAGTCAAAAGGAGTTATGTAAAATTCCATTTGTAATCTGCCGCTTTCACCGGGTTTAAAGTTGTATTTGTATGCTGAATTTGAATAAGGGAACTCCTTAATCCAGGGAGTATTTCCCCAGGGCATTGCCCAGTCTTTGTCTTTTACTGGTGTGAATATGTGGTAATTTTGAGCATGAGTACCATGTCCTTTAAAGTATAGCTCGTTTTTCGGAATTTTGTTATTGTTAGTGTTCTCCGTATTAATAAAAGGGCCTCCTGAGATATCGCCATCAATTACCAGCTCAAAAATATCCTGACGAAGGGAGGGATCGCTGAAATCCCAGTAGTTATCGTAGGCATCAATATAAAAATACAGTCGGTTCAGATCTTTCACCCATCCTACTTTTACTTTTAGGTCAAAATCCTCCGGATTCTGATTTTCGCCTTCACCAAATTTGGTATTTTTCAGTTCATCCAAACCAATAGTGCATGATTCAGGCACAATACTCCAATCTGAAAAATCGCCATCAATCCGGGGAATCTGATTTTGAGGGAACTGAAACACCCTGAACTCTTTTTCAGGACGGGCAAAAGACATTAATCCAAGTAAAATTACAAATATTAATATTTTTTTTTTAGCCATAACTATTCTTTTAAATGTAGGTTTGAATTCGGATTTATGTTTTATTTGTAAGGTATTATGGGTCTGGTACTTCCTTCTCTGTAAAGAATTCGCCATGTATTTTCAGGGAAAATGTCATTCATGAAAAGTGGTTGTGGTATCCAAACTCTGAACAGGTTATTTTCGGCATATTGGTTACCAGCCGATGCATAATCGCACATAACCAGATTTTTCTGTTGATGATCGAAGAAGTGAGTGTATTTGTAAAGAAAAGGAACTTCAAAAGCCATCCACACATTGTTGGGTTTTGATTTTGTTGGGGTAAGTTCGATATATTGTGGCTGAGAATCAGCTGATTTGGTTGGTTCCGGCAAAACAAATTTCAATCCGCCAAGTTCATTCTGATAATTCCATTTGGTGTCTGTGGGTAGAAGCCAGAGATTATAATTTTCGGCTTTAACCATCCGGTTATCAAGAGCCAACACTATTGGGCCGCGCATAACCGCCAAATTATTGACATTCCCTGTTGCACGTATAATTCGCCCTCTAAGATCCATATCCATTCTAATTTTATCCCCATCCTTCCATTCCCTTTCAATGTGGGCATAAGTCCCGGGCACAATTTTTATTATTTCATCATTTACAGAAAGTGTGGAATTCACATTCCAGATTGGAATACGAAGACTGATTGTAAAACGGGATGATTTAGGCAAATTGATATTGATAAGAATCTCTTTATTTTCGGGATAATCAGTTTCCTGATTTATTGTTAGTTCCGTTCCGTTTTCGAGTTTCTGTGACCATTTTCCCCTGCTATACAGATTTATTACCGGCCCGTACTTTCCTTTCATCACTGACCAGGCAGGTGTAATCAGCATACCTCTCGGACCGTTAGCAACGCAACAACTCGACTGGCAAACTGGCACTTGCATTGGTGAAGGCATTCGTTCACCGATAAGTGGAGAAAAATAAGCCCACCATTTACCTTGGGCTGCCATAGCTCCCATAAGTGAATTATATAGCGAAATTTCAAGCTGATCGCCCCAAACCGGATTACCTGTAAGTCGTAGCAGTTGATAACATAATTTCATCCATGTAACTGTAACACAGGTTTCCATAGGTTGCTCAAGGATTTCAGTCTGACGTTTTGCTCCATCGCACCATAGTTCACAGCTGGATCCAGAACCAACGATCATAATTTCCTTTTTAAGAACACTTTCCCCAAATTTCACAACCGCTTTAAATAATTTAGAATCTCCGGTAACCCTGTACAATTCACACAAACCCTCGTAACACGACATCATCTCATAGCCTTTTGGAGCTGCAATATGTATCGGAGCGGTGCCAGCCAGTGCCTCTTCGATCAATCGAATTCCTTTTGGATTGTAATTATTAGGCTCGCTCCACAGTTTAACCATATATTGCGCAAAATCAAGATACTTTTTATTTCCTGTCCGCTCATAAACCAGCACCACCGGTTCAAGTATGGAGCATGAAGATAATGCTCCGAGGATTCTGAGACCTGTTTCAGTCAGCTTTTTCTTACCAGGTCCTGCTATTTCTATCAAGGCATCAATGGAATGACAGACTGCCTTCAATGCTTCCTTATCTCCTGTTTGATCGTAATATGCAATTATTCCTAGAATTGCATATTTTCTTCCCCAAATATCCCAGAATCCGAAATCGTTTTCTCTTGAATAACTGCTGAGTCTCCCGTCAGCATCCTGAGTTTTCAGAAGGTCAAATATTGATTTGTCCAAAATATTTTTATGAGCCTGAGTTGGCTGATAACCGTAAGCAAGTGCCGCAGAGGTGAACCACTTACCCCAAAATTCACCGGTAAAACCGCCTCCGTTATCCAATTTATTTTTGAATGGAAGTGAGTATAACTCAAAATCTTTGGCCATTACCCCATTTACAATGCAGCTGTCAATTTTCTGTCCAATAATACCTTCAATTTTTATTAACGAAAAAACTGCAGGTGACAAAACGTCTAATTGCCTGTCTTTGGTACTGGCAGACAACGACATAAACGGAGCAATAAAAATAATAACCGCCAGTAAAAATATCTTCTGTCTATTCATGTTTAATGATTTTATTCCTGAAACCGATAGTTCGCCCTTCGTTCCGGTGCATTATCTCCGTTTAAGAAGAATTCGTTGATGTTGCCGATCTTTCCAATATTGTCAGCCCAGTGAAAATCAAAGGCCAGCTTTTCATTTTTACTGATGTCTGATCGTTTAGCCTTGATCATCAGTTTATTTTTGCTAACCCTATAAGCCACGGGAGATGATTTCCCAAAAGATCCATCTTTATTTAACCAGGTTATAGATGTCGTTTTATTGTCTGCTATACTGGTATTGAAAACAATGTCATATCCTTCCCAACCGGTTTGTTTATTTTGATCTGTATCAATAAAAAGAAGCATCCAATTTGAATCTGTTGATGGAGTAAGATTGTCACGTGTTTCAGCATAAAAATAAACAGAGGAAGCATCGAAGGCAACTTTGGTGCAGACAATGTCATTTCGACCGGTAATATTAATGTATGGTCCGGCTTGTCCCTGTCCGGGACTATTTCTGTGCTCTGTATCTCCAATATGATCATAATAGACCTGTTCAACTTTGCTCCATTGCTTAAAATCACCGCGTAAGTCAATTGAAACCTGAGGCCCGGCCTTTATTGGTTTTTCCATTCCTTTGTATTTACGGATATTTGCCATTAACTGGTAATAGTAATTGTCAGTATGGCCTCCCGTCATTGGTTCAATATCGCGACTAAACTCCTGATTATATTGATCTATAAAATAATGGTCGCCGGTCTTTAATTCTTTGCCTGCTTTTCCCAGATGAGCCCCGGGATAAAAATTCCATTTTTGAAGCGACTTATTTATTTCTGAACCCATTACCTGTGCTCCTGCGCTCCATTCATTCCATCCGGTAACGAATACAAATTCAGGATCAACTTCAAGTGCCCGACTCCATTGCTCTTCGAAACAAAGACCTTGATCGGTAAAAGGTGTCAGATCATATTTATCAGTCTGTGGCTGGCTGAAATTGTGAAAACTCCTGCCAATGTTCGATAAAGGATGTTGACCAACAGCTACAGGAATCATTTCAGCTTTATCGGGAGATTCGTGCCAATTGACAGCCTGGGGATAATGATCTACCCAAGGCCATTTGTCTTTACCGTAAGGGCAACTTTGGTACCATGGCAACGAAGTCCAGGCCCAGCTTTGACGGATTGAAAAGAATTTTCGGATCTCTTCGGGAAAAACCACATCGTTATTTTTCTTTCTTGAAGGGATTTCATGCTGGCCAAAAAGAAGTAGTGGTTTACCTTTCCATTTAAACCAAAGATCAGAAAATAATCCTTTCATATATAATTCGTTCCACAATTTATTGACCGATATTTCACTTCCAAGAAAAGCAATGAAAGGAGTTCTTTCTCCTATTGATCTCATCTCGCGGAATACTTCACAAACAGGGATATAGACCTCAGGGAAAGTACTGTCGTTGGTTACGTCAAATATGATTACATCCACCCCTGCATCAGAAAGTAGTTGTGCATGTCGCCTGATCATCCACTTTTCATACGAAAGATAATAGCCTGTTTCGGGTTCGCCCCAAAAATGAGAACCATTTCCCCACTGTGGGTTTTCAGGGTTTTCTTTCATGATTTTGCTTACATCAAAAGGACCTTTCCCACCTGGATTTACATGGGTCATAAAATAGAACATCCCAACAAAGCGATCTTTTTTTACCGGACCACATTCTTCGTATTCAGGTAATTTTCTGCCTATTGCATCGGTTGCTACCCAGCTGTTCACATTTAGATTACGAATCGAATTTGAAACAGATAACTCAGTTTTTTTCTGGCCAAAACCAGTGACTCCAAATAAAATCAATGCAAATAATAGTATTTTTTTCATATCAATTATAAGTTAACAACATCAATCTTACCCTTTAGACGAATATCTTCAGAAGAACTGCCAACAAGCACTTCAAATGTACCTGTTTCAACTACAAACCGATGAGTTTTTTCATCATAAAATGACAATTTTTCTACGGGAATTGTCATTATAACAGTTTTATTATCACCAGCTTTCAAACTTATTCTTTCAAATGCACGAAGTTCTTTAACAGGTCGTATGACAGTGTATTTTACATCATGAACATAGAGTTGTACTACCTCGTCTCCCTCTCTTAATCCTGTGTTTTTAATGTTTACGCTTATAGTCACTTGTCCGTCTGTACCTACTTTTGCTGATGATATTTTTATATCCGAGTATTTGAATTTTGTATAACTAAGACCGTGGCCAAATGGGAAAAGAGGAGCTTCTTTCATGTACATATAAGTAAACCCTTTCGATATATCATACTCTTCCTGAGGGGGCACTTGCTCATCGGATGAATAAACCGTTAAAGGCATTTTCGCACCGGGATTAACATTTCCAAATAGTACATCCGCAATTGCATTCCCGCCTTCTTCACCGCACCACCAAGCCTCTAATATAGCAGGCACATTTTTCTTTATCCATGAGACAGCGAGTGGACCGGCATTCATTTCAACTACTACGGTTTTTGGATTTACTGCCATAACAGCTTCCACCAGTTCCTGTTGGTTTCCAGGCAGCACAAGTGTATTGCGATCACGTCCTTCGGCTTCGATAGCAAGATTAGTCCCTACATATAAAACTACAACATCGGCTTTTTTGGCTATTTCAATTGCATTTCGAAGCTCAGCCTCTCTGTTAAAAGGTGTTGATGCCTGTGTTCCTTGTTTTTGGATGGCGGAGATTTCACCTCCCACTGCAAATAAGATCTCTGTTCCGTTTGCTGCGCGATTCATTATTCCCTGGAAAGGAGTAACGGGATTTATTGCTTTTCCGCTATACCCTCCTGCAGTAAAAATATTGGCATGTGGACCAATAACTGCAATTGTCTTAATTTTGTTTTTATCAAGGGGCAGGAAATTGCCTGTATTTTTTAGCAGGACAATCGATTTTTGGGCTACCTTGAGAGATAGTTGTCTATGTTCAGGACTACAAATTACGCTCATGGGTATTTTACTGTAAGGAACCATCGTTGGCGGATCGAATTCCCCCAGACGAAAACGATCCCGCATGACTCGATAAACTGCATCATCAAGGCGTTCAACAGGAAGAATACCCATTGACACAGCTTTGGGAATATTTTCTCTGTATTCTTTATCCGAGAAATCACAACCTGCTATTAATGATTGTGCAACAGCATCCTCAAATGTCATTTTTCCAGCTTCGTGACCCTGAACCATACTTTTTACTCCGCCAAGATCTGAAACAACAAAGCCTTCAAAACCCCATTGTGATTTAAGAATATCTGTTAGCAGATATTTATTAATATTATTTGGAACGCCGTTAATAGCATTATATGAAGCCATTACCGATTGAGCCTGTCCTTCAATAATACAGTCGCGGAAATGGGGAAGCCAGTATTCAAACAACCACCTTTCACCTACTTTAGCATTTAACTTTTGTCTGTCTGTCTCAACATTATTAACAGCATAATGCTTCAATGTTGAAACAAGTTTGAGATATTTAGGGTCATTGCCCTGAAGCCCTTTTACATAAGCTACACCAATACGACCGGTTAGGTAAGGATCTTCGCTATAGATTTCATTAATACGACCCCAGTATGGATTCCGACTAATGTTAATAACAGGCGCACGATAGATCAATCCTTTTTTTTCTCCTTCAAAATTTGTATCGTTATGCCATCCATTGTAAATTGCACGAGCTTCATCAGAAATGGCAGTGGCGACTTCATTTATAAGAACAGGATCCCATGTGGCACCCATTGCAGTAGGAATTGGGAACATTGTTGTTGGTCTATTCCAAACAACGCCATGAAGACATTGATTCCATTTGTCGGATAAGATATTCAGCCTTTCCAGATCAGGACTTTTATGATCAAGAAGCATTGCCTTTTCTTCAACTGAAAGAATTGAAATAAGGTCTTTTACGCGGTTTTCAACAGGTAGTAGCGGATCGGTATAAAGTGGTTTTCTGACAGTTTGGGCGAATAAACCAAATCCCAAACAAAACATTATCATCATAAAAAAGCACGCAAATAATTTGTTTTCCGAAACTTTAATTCTTAATATTTCTTTCATATACAATCATTTTTATGTTCAAATTTACTCAACAAAAGTGCATATTCAACAGTGGAAGTTGTTGCATTATTGTTTCATATATTTTTAAAATTATTCCAAAATCACTGTTTTCAATAAATGATCAACCTTTTCTATTGAAGACGAGACTTTGAAAGACATGATAATGGATTGTACCTTACCGTAACGAAATATTTTAAAGTTGTCGGCCTGTGAGAAATTACTCAAAAAGAGTATTCTTAGACCGAAAAATCGAGCCAGAAACTATTATCCTCATATTCAACAACTGCATGAGTGTTATTTTCAGAATGAAAAGTATTTAAAAGTGTTGAAATTTCTTGATTTAAAACAATCAGTGTGTTAGTTATTAAGTCTTTGCGGAATCCTTTCTCTTCGATGTATAAAACAATATCCATACCAACTACCCGGCTTATAATCTGGCCGAATTCAACAAGTTTTCGCTGAATAATAGGGGTTTCAATATCGAAATTCACTAATCCCTTAATTCGTTCAGTTGCACGGGTAGCATATCCTTTTAAAAACTGATAAAAATTTTTCTCTTTTGCCGTTTTCATTAGTTTCAGAACTGACTCGGCAATCTGATGGTAAAGAATATCATTCGATCCTTCAAAAATCTGGAAAGGGCGGCTGTCAACAACGGAGTGACCTGCAATATGGTTTAGTTTATAACCTTTGGCTCCAACTAATTGAAGCAAGGACTGAGCTGAATCCTGCATAATGTCGGAAGTAACACTTTTTATTATGTTGGCTTCCAGACCGAGTACTGACAAATCGTTTTCGGTTCCCGCTATCTCGCTGGATCTAAGGCAAAAAGCTGAGCAAATTGTGAAATTTGCTTGTAACCTTGTGAGGCGGTGTTGAACCTGATCGTAATCGAACAATTTTCTGTTGCCAACCAAACGAGACTTTGTATGATTGAGGGCTTCGTCTAATATCCGTTTGATAAAACCAAGTCCCATCCCCGGAAATTGAAATCTACTTCGGTGAAGAAGGTCAAGCAACATCTGAACGCCTGTTGTACGAGGTATAAGCCTTTGTTTTTCAGGAATATAAACATCTATATAATTTCTTCCGTAAGGAATTTGATAAAGTCCGAGATTCTCGAAATACTCTTCTACAACGATTTTTTGTTCCGGGGCATGTACATCGCAGATAAACATATCAATATCGCGCATCAGACTGCCGGATTCAGTTTTTTGTCTTGCTGTCAGTAACCAGAAGTCAGCCATTCCGGTAAGGCCTGCCCAGTGTTTCTTCCCTTGAAGATGATAGATACCATCCTTTTCTGTAAATGAAGTATTCATATTAAGGGCATCGCTACCGAAATCAGGCTCCGTTATCATCAATCCACCCATACTGCTGTTGTGCAGAAATTGTTCAAACACTTTGTATTTTGCTGATTCCTGACCGTATTTAGAAACCGGTTGGATAAATAGACCATTGTTGATTCCCAAAGTTAATGAGAGTGCAAGCGATTCATAAGAGGCTGCTGATGCAAAGGCAATATTTTCCTTTACATTTCCGCCAAATCCCCCGTATTGTTTTGGAATACAGAGTGATAAAGGATTGACAGACATCAATTCCTTCAAAACATCAGGTGGTAATCCTCGTGTGCTGCAAAACTGATCTATATTATTTTTTTCGTGAAAAGCCCTTTTCATACAGGCTTTAAATTCCTCCAACAATTGAAGGAAGGTTTTTTCTTCATTGGGTAAATCAATATGTTGATTTGCTTTTGTTTGTTGATATTGTGTCATTTACATTTATATTTATTGAATAATATTGCAGTTGTTACTGCATTTGTCTTTGTAAGTTTAACAAATCCAAACCTTTTTTGTTTTTTGACAATATTATTATCGAATCCTCTTTAGGCTTGTTGTTTTGCATTTTTCAACCTATAAACAGATATTACATCTTTTTATTCCTAAATTTGGCCCGATTAACTGATTATTTAAGATTAGGAGGAGCTCAATGACATTTATGATTTTATTCTATGGTTTTCTTTTTGGTGCTATTTTGCAAAGTGCAAAACTTAATCGTTATGATACCATCAGTGGTATGGCGATGCTAAAAGATTACAAAGTGGCTAAAGCAATTGCATTAGCAATTGGTGTAGGAGCAATTTTGTTGAATATCGAAATTGGGTTGGGCTTTGCTTCCTATCATACTAAGCCGCTGATACTTGGTGGTGTAGTATTCGGTGGTTTTATTTTTGGTGCTGGAATGGCTATTCTGGGTTATTGTCCCGGAACAATGCTTATCTCTCTCGGCGAAGGTTCGCTTGATGCAGCGGCTGGTCTGATTGGTGCTTTGCTTGGCGGTTTGGTTTACACTTTTGCTTTGCCTGCGATTAATGGTTTTTTGGGTCCCGATCTTGGTACTTTTTCGCTCTTTTCATACACTGGGTCAAACCCGTTATTATTCTATTGGCTTGTATTTTTGTTCGGTACATTGTTTATAGCTATTGCTTTTATTGTTCATAAAATTGAAAAGGTGGCAGATCGTACATGGATTTTTGCCGGGGTAACTCTTGCTGTTCTCAACTGCATTGTCTTTTTAAAAATTGGAATGGATAGACAAATCGGCGCATCAACAGCTTTCCCTTATCTTGCAAATCTGTTAACTGGCAATACTGAAAATGAATATTATACAAATAGTATAAAATCAGGCAGTTGGGAAGTAATTTTTCTGGGAGGTACATTTTTGGCTGGATTGGTGATGTCTCTTATAAGAAAAGATTTTAAGATTCGTTTAATACACAATAACTGGGAACGGTATAAAGGAAACAGTGCCGGTAGCCGTATTTTTTGGGCTGCCTTTGGCGGGTTTATCCTTATTTTTGGAGCAAGGATGGCTGGTGGTTGTACGAGTGGTCATGTAATCTCGGGAGGGATGCAACTTGCGGTCAGCAGTATGGTTTTTGCTGTGTTTGTGTTTGCCGGATTGCTGATTACTGGTCGTCTTTTTTACAAAAAATGATATGTCTGAAATTTTTTTTACTACCCTCACCAGTAATGCACTGGCACTTGTTCAAGTATTGCTCATAGCCTTAGCCGGGGCAATTTTGGTTCGCAAGCATGTATTTAAATCGAGTGATGTTAAAGGTCTCACCTTAATCGTGATAAATGTACTTCTGCCATCGATGATTTTTTCGAAAATCATTGGTACGCTTGACCCTCAGAATTTTCCTTTATGGTGGGTTTTGCCATTAGTTGGAATTGGATTGATTCTGATCGGAATTTTTTTCGCAGTCATCTTTTTTTTTCGCGACCTTTCTTCCAAACGAAGTTTATTGCCTATTGCAAGTATGCAAAATGCAGGTTATCTGGCTTTGCCGCTCGGCCAGGCAATTTACCCGGATCAGTTTGATCTATACGCGCTTTATACATTTTTAATCATAATGGGTCTCAATCCTATACTTTGGAGTGTTGGCAAATATCTTAGTACTGGCGGCCGTATGATCGAATTTTCGTGGAAACAGTTTGTAACTCCTCCATTTATTGCAAATTTGCTGGCAATAATTTTTGTACTAAGCGGTCTGCATCATTATATTCCCAAAACTGTAATAAACGCAATTGATTTGACCGGTACAGCAACCGTTCCATTGGCAAATTTTATTCTTGGAGCTGTTTTGGGAGGAATATCCTTAAAAATATGGCCTTCTTTTTCGGATACAATACGTGTAATCGGCGTTAAGTTCCTTTTCATACCATTGGTTACTGTTTTTGTAATGATGATTATGCACCTTAACGATTCGAATTCATTATTAAGCGATGTTATTCTTATTCAGGCTGTTTCACCGCCTGCCATCGCGATTTTAATCCAGATAAAGAACTATGGAGGAGATGCCCAAAAAAGTGGAAGTCTGATGCTGATTTCATATATCTTTTGTTTGTTGGCGATTCCACTATGGATGGCATTATGGACGGTGATGTGATTGATAATCTGTAACTTAAAGTGTGTGGATTCTCCAAAATAAAAAGTACTTCGGTTATTTTTAATCGTTTGGTGTGTGAATTAACCGTATTTGCGTTATTTTTGACGAAGTTTTAGGTTCAATTTTCAATCACATCTGATTTTAATTGAATATCAATAGTATAATGATTAATTTAAAAATGTAAACAATGAGAAGATTATTTTTTGCTTTAGTACTTATTGTATTTGCCAACACAACTTATGCACAAATTACAAAGCATGCAATTGGTTTGAGATTAGGCAGTGGGGATGGGGTTGGAACGGAAGTTTCTTACCAGCATAGGTTGTCGGATATGAATCGCCTTGAATTTGATCTTGGGATGCATTCAAGTAGTTATTACAATTCCTGGGGTTTGGCCGGAATATATCAGTGGGTATGGAATATTAATAGTGGATTTAACTGGTATGCAGGTGCTGGCGGGCGAATTGGTTCATGGAGTTGGGATAAAGACTACAACACCACAGATAATGGAGGAGTTTTTCTTTCGGTAGCCGGAGATATTGGAATAGAATATTCGTTTCCAATTGGAATTCAGGTCTCATTTGATGCCAGACCTGAAATTGGTTTGATCAATCATGGGGATGCTTTCCGAAGCAATGTTGCTTTAAGTGTTCGATACCAGTTTTAATGAATTCTAAGAAAAAAGTATAAAAAAAGGCTGCATTTTTATGCAGCCTTTTATATCACATGAGTTTAATTAATGCATTTACAATATTTTGTGTTCCTTCAGCAATTTGAAGGATATGAGCATCAAGCATATAACACGGCGAAGTAACTAATTTATATTTTTTATCGATTATAACCTCCTCATGATCAGTTATATGGTGAATGCCTCCCATTTTAACAATCGTTTTTGCCGTTTCAGTGTCATTCCCAATTGTCACTTCAGCACCGGGAAGTACTTTGGCGATTAAAGCAGGGGTGATACACATTGCACCAATTGGTATGGATGCTTCGACTGAGGCAATGATTGCGAGTTCAACTTCAGGATCAACAGTGCAATCACTTCCCTCGAAAGCCAGAGTACAAAGATTTTTAGCCACACCAAATCCGCCTGGAAGTATTACCGCATCAAATTTTTCAGGTTCATATAGATTAAGCGGCTTGATTTTTCCTCTGGTTATCCGAGCCGATTCAACCAAAACATTTCGCTCCTCATTCATAAGCTTTCCTGTCAAGTGATTTATCACCTGAGTTTGTTCCTTGTCAGGAGCAAAACACTCATAACTACCGCCTGCTTTGGCAATGGCAAGTAAGGTAAGGGTTGCCTCGTGAATTTCGGCACCATCAAATACTCCGCACCCCGAGAGTATTACTGCAAATCTCTTTTGTTTGTTCATTGTTATTCAGAATTTCGGTTTGGTGTAAAGTAATATCATTTTTTCCTCAAATTCAACATTAATTCGAAAAAAAAGAAAGATTTCGGCTATTTTCTTTTTAATGAGGTTTAACTCTTTGTGTAATAAGGCAGTTCAAACAACCTCGTAAAATTTTCAGTGATTTGAATTTTAAGTTCTTCCAAAGAAATACCACGTATTTTGGATACTTCGAGATATATTTCTCTGATATCGGTATTTGAATCATCTGTTTCAAGAAAGAGTGAGGTTGGCGGAATAATTTGAATTGCTTCGAGGAAACGAGGAGTTATTGAAAGAACTGATTTTCCCAATGAAAAGTAGCACCCAAAATTGATTAGTTGTTTTGTAATATCTGTACTTCCCTGATATCCATGAAAAATAAACGGAACTTTTGCTCGTTTAAGGTAAATAATCAGGTCATTCAATGTTTTTACCGCGTGAATGATAATCGGTTTGCGATACTTTTCTGCAAATTCAAGATGCAATTCGAATATAAGTTTCTGCTGTTGAAAATCTACCTTACAGAATCTGTCCAATCCGGTTTCACCAATAGCGATTAAACCTTTATCTTTTTCTAATTTTTCAAGCATTGAACTAACCTCGACGATTGTGAATTTTGTAGCATGCCACGGATGAATACCTGCTGAAAATAAAGTTGTTATTTCATTTTGTAATTCAATATTCTGGAGAAAGAGGCTTTGAACTGTTATAACCTCTTCATGATTCTCTCGATTGTGTGTGTGAATGTCAATAAATGGAATTTTCACTTTATTCGTTTTTTCCAAAAGTAATGATAATTTTAGAAAGGAAACAAACCTTTGAAAACAGCAAAAGTGTTATGAAGGAAATTCTTATTAATCAGGATATTAAAGAAAAATTACCCGAATTAATTTTGGGTTGTATTGAATGCAATGTGGTGATTTCTGAAGAAAACTGCGAATTATGGGAGGAGGTTGAAGCGGTTTGCGGAACAATTGTAAATACGGATGAGCTTGCTGAAGTGGGAAGTAATCCGAACATAAAGGCATCTCGAATTGCATATCGCCTTTGTGGCAAGGACCCTGCA
>CAILKW010000252.1 GCA_903834845.1 uncultured Bacteroidia bacterium
AAGATTCAATTCATCTTTATGTTTGAAAATCTCTTTAACCTTTCCGAAAAGCTTATCGTTCAGTGATATATAATTTGAAAACTCCGAAAGTTTTGGAGAAACTTCACGGGTGATGGCCTGTATTGTATCATCCGTCTCTGCCGAGTTTAAATTAAAAAGCACACTGGTGGCTCGTTCAAGCTTTTTGCACGAAACTTCGAGTGCAACAATCGTGTTTTCAAAAGTGGGCTTATCAGGGTTATTGATAATCGCATCTACTTCATTTTTACCATCTTTCAAAGCTTTTTCGATTGCAGGAATAAAGTGTTCAGGCTTAATCAAATTAAATGGCGGTGTCTGATATGGCGTATTCCACTCGGCTAATAGTGGATTGGTCTCTTTTTCTTCTTTTTGCAAATTACATTCTGTCATACCTGATAATAACAATAGTCCTATTAAAAAATTGTGTTTCATATATTTATAAAAATTAAGGATTTGCCTGAATCAAACTTAACAAACCCCAAAGTCTATTTTAATGTTTAGAGTGGTTTTTTGTTTTATCCTTCATTACGCTCCAACCAAATTTACCGATTCTTTTTCCGAGCGGATAATAAGTTCCGTGAGAGTAGGCCATAATTCCCGAGGCTGCAAGATTAAAAGCATCTGTTTCGGGGTCAATATACCTGTCGTCAGCAATAATATTTAAAACTTCGGCAATAAACATATCATGCGAACCTAAAGGTTTAATCTCTATTACTTTACACTCAATAGAAATCGGAGACTCAGCTACTATCGGACACTTTACGATGGTTGCAGGCAAAGGAGTGAGACCACTTTCTTTAAATTTATCGTGATCACGCCCCGACTTTACGCCACACCAATCGGTTGCTTTTGCCATGTCGGCAGTGGTAAGATTAATCACAAATTCTCCGGTTTGCTTAATCATTTCGTAGGAATATCGCTCCGGACGTACTGATATATAGCACATTGGTGGATATGTACAAAGAGTTCCCAACCATGAGACTGTCAGAAGGTTCATTTTTCCGTTTATATCACCACAACTAATCAGGGCTGCCGGTAATGGATAGACCATGTTCCCGGGTTTCCAATTCATTTTCCCCATAATTTTAAAATTTCGACAAAAATACAAAACTACTACCTATCTTTGTTCATTCTCAACATCACAGTTTCTTTAATTTCATATTTTCCAAATCTTCAAATTAATTCACTCATAATCTTATGGAAATCAATAAAATTGATAGACGCTCTTTTTTAAAAACTGCCGGAGCAGCAACTACTCTTGTTGGAATGACAGGTAAACTCTCCATAGCCACCAACGGTATGGCAGGAGCATCGAACCCGTTACCCCGCTGGCGTGGCTTCAACCTGCTCGACTATTTTAGTCCCATGCCACCAAAAGGGAAATCTTCATCTGCAACAACCGAAGATGACTTTCGTTGGATGTCGGACTGGGGTTTTGACTTTGTCCGAATTCCTATGGCTTATCCCCGCTATATTAAGTTTGACAGAACCAAAGATATTACTCCCGAAGATGTGTTAAACATTGATGAGAAAGTAGTTGACGAGGTTGAGCAATTGGTTGAAATGGCCAATAAATACAAACTTCATGTTAGCCTTGACCTTCACCGCGCCCCGGGATATTGCATCAATGCGGGTTTTAACGAACCATATAACCTATGGAAAGACGAAGCTGCACAAGAGGCTTTTAAGTTTCATTGGGAGATGTGGGCAAAACGGCTAAAAAATATTTCACACAAAGACCTAAGCTTTGATCTCGTCAATGAGCCAACTATGCGCGAGGATATGAATGACCAGTTTGGTTCCAGAACTACTGTTCCGGGTGCAATCTATCGTAAAGTGGTTAAAGAGACTGCCGAAGTGATCCGTAAACACAATCGTAAACGACTTGTTGTAGCCGATGGAAATGATGGAGGATCAAATGTTATCCCTGAAATTGCCGATCTGGATATTGCCCAGAGCTGTCGTGGATATTTCCCTCATTATGTCTCGCATTATCGTGCTCCCTGGGTTTTTAAAAATCCCGATACAGCTCCTATGCCTGCGTGGCCTGGAACAATTGATAATAAGCATTTTGGAAGAGAATCACTTGAGAAATTCTATAAACCGTGGATTGAATTAGTAAAGTCGGGTGTTGGTGTTCACTGTGGCGAGTGTGGATGTTGGCGTGAAACTCCTCATGCAGTTTTTCTTGCTTGGTTTGAAGATGTTATAAGTATCCTTACCGAAAACAAGATCGGATATGCTTTATGGAATTTCAGAGGTGATTTTGGGGTTATTAATTCCGGAAGAAAAGACATAGAATATGAAGATTGGTATGGTCAAAAACTTGATCGTAAGATGCTTGCCTTATTGCAAAAATATTGAGATTGGAAATCAAAAATAAGGTTGTAACCTACTATATAACTCTTTTTTTAAGGTCTTTGTTAGTGACAGCTTCACTTCGAGTGAGCCTTTCACTATCCATGCAGTCTCTTCAGCGATTCACTTTCTTACAGCTCCCATATTCATACCTGTTACTTATAATCGGAATCCTTTGATAAACGCACAAAGCCATATCTCTTTATTACTTTTCATTGAAGGTGTATAAACGTTCCCTTCAGCAAAGAAAGCAGTTGTTTCAACCACTCAACTGGCTTCCAATATAACAATTAAAGTATTCAGAACCTTGTTTTGCCGTTGTTCTGCATCACAGCACATCACTCAAGGGCGGGAGTTTACCTAATGAATTTACTACGAAGAGTTGCTTTTTATGATATTAAATGCCTTTCAACGAAGCACCGAAACCCGACTTCCAGGTAGTTTGCATTTAGCAGTCGTTATGATTTCTCCTTTATGTTTAATGTCAACACATTAGGATTCGGAAAATTTATGGGCAATAAGTCTATTTTAAAGGGCAATACCAAGTCTTTCAACTCCTCAATATTCTTGTCTAAAAGTCCGTGTTCATCACAATAATTGAAGGTCAGTTTCAAATAGCGTCTTATTATCATTAATGGTAAGAACCGACCTCTGAAATTCATCCATTCCATTAAGTCCTTTGAATAATCTGGCTCTAATCATGTAGTTAAACGCTCCGTATTTCTCTTGTTCCTTGACAACAGCAGTATGAGCCATTGCCAAATTCGAGTATGATAAGTAAATAAATTCTCTAACTGTCTCGATTTGTTGTTTTGCCATTGTAAAGACTTTAGTTTTTGTAGGGTTTTTTAATACACTATAACGAAAAACAATATGCGTATATTGCGGGATTTCAACGCACTATCGTTTCAAAGTTGCACAAATGTTTCTTTCTTGCACAATGTTTCAACCTACCACAAAAGCCCACAATTATCGCATATTGTATGTTCGATGCATTTTTCATCTGTCAATCAAGCATTTATCTATATATTTTACGATTTAAACTTATCTCTATTAATAGTTTGATACTGGTTTTTGTCTTTTGCAAAATGTTTTTTGTTGCGAAATTTAATTATATTCCGTGTCCGCCTGAAACTTTAATTATCTGTCCTGTAACCCAAGAAGCCTTATCTGACGTTAGAAATAAGACAGTATCAGCAATATCCTGAGGTTTACCTATTCTTGCTATTGGAATTTGAGGTAAAACACTCTCTATTAATTCATCATTCATCCAACCAGTTTGGGTTGGTCCAGGTGCAATTGTGTTAACTGTTATACCAAGATATCCGACTTCCATTGCAATTGAACGAGTTAGAGCTTCGATAGCTGCTTTACTCGAACCATAGGCAATCTGCCCAGACATTACTTGTGCCGTATCCGTACTAAAATTAATAATCCTACCATAATGACGATTTGTGCTTAATGTTTTGTGTGTTCCATAGCTAATTGCT
>CAILKW010000253.1 GCA_903834845.1 uncultured Bacteroidia bacterium
AAGTGGGTTCGATTTGTTAAGGATGTTTGAAACGATTAGTTTTAAAGTTGTATTTGTCACAGCCTATTCCGAGTATGCCGTTGATGCTTTCCGGTTTGCTGCTGTTGATTATCTGATGAAACCCATTAAAGTATCTGAACTTATTGAAGCAGTCGGAAAAGTTGAAAGTGAATTGAAAAAAACTGATTCATTTTCCATGCTGTTAGACCTGTTGGAGAGTTTTGCTTCCCCCAAAAAGCAAAACAGAGATTTTGTGATTTCCACTGCATCCGGTTTTACAGTTGTTAAGACCAATGATATGGTGATGTTCCAGGCTAACGGGTACTGCACCAAGGTGTTTTTAGCAGATGGTACCTGTTTGTCGAGTTCCCACAACCTAAAGTACTATGATGATATTTTTGATCAGCAGCAATTTATGAGGGTACATAACTCTTATATTATCAACATTGATCATGTAAAAAAATATACAAATACCGAAGAAATCATTTTGACTGGTAATTTAAAATGTTCATTAAGCAGAAGCCATAAACAAGATTTTCTGAATTTGTATAAAAACAAGATCTGATTTTATGGCGGAATCACAATAATTGGCCTCCACTTTTGTTAATAATTTCCTTACTACAACCCTTTACTTTCTCACCGTGAAAACCAATTGTTGGAAAATCACAACCAACTGTTGGAAAAACGCTACCAACTATAAGATTTCGAAAAATATGGGTATTATTTAGATTATTATTGTGGGGTTATCCACGATGTAATTTTGTTTTGTGTAAATTTTTATTGCAAAAATATATTTTAAGAGTACTCTGAGCAGGTTAAACGAACATGCTTTTTAGGACTATTATTTAACAAGAAATTCTAAACCCAACTGTTTCTTAAACCCGATGGATTTTCCAAATCTGTCGGGTTTATTTAACTGATAAATACTAAAATAAGCTGAAAGAGTGTCCACTTTGCAGGCATAATCCTTTAAAATTGAATTAAGTCATGATAGAGTCAAATTTACAAAATGCAAACATCCTTGTTGTTGATGATCAGGAAAGCAATCTTTTACTTTTAAAAGAGCTTCTCGAACTACAAGGTTATTCAAATATTGTAACTACAAGTGATCCAAGAGAAACTGTATCACTTTATGCAAGTTTCAAACCCGATTTGATTTTACTCGATTTGGCAATGCCTTATATGAATGGGTTTGATGTAATGAGACAGCTGAAACTATTTGTGCCTGACAATAAATATCTGCCTATTCTGGTACTTACGGCAGATGCTACAGCCGAGTCTAAAAAACGGGCTCTTTCGGAAGGTGCAAGTGATTTTTTAACCAAACCTTTCGATCTGATTGAAGTTGCTTTACGCATTAAAAACCTGCTGTTCACAAGTTATCTGCTCCAACAATCGGAAAAACAGAACGAAATTTTAGAACAGAAAGTGGAAGAACGTACCTCTGAACTCCACAAAACTAATAATGAATTGATTATTGCAAAAGAAAAAGCTGAAACCAGTGACAGACTGAAATCTTCTTTCCTACGCATCATTTCACATGAAATACGTACCCCGCTGAACGGCATTTTGGGTTCTGCCTCCTTGCTTGCCATGATGGATCTTCCTCCGGATGAAAAACAGGAATTTGTTGACATGATGCAGGATTCAGGCGATCGTCTTGTAAATACGATAAACGATTATGTTGATATGGCATTAATAGTTTCGGGAAATTTGGAAGTCAATAACGAGCTGATTAGTGTGACGAAACTGATTCACGAGGTAGCAAACAAATTCAGGAAACAATGTAAGGCCAAAAATCTCACTTTAAATTTATTAAATTCTCTCAATCATAATGAATTAACAATTCATACCGATATTGTATTGTTACAAAAAGTGTTGCACCATTTAATGGATAATGCCGTAAAATTCACTCATAAGGGTGAAATTTCAATCGGATTATCTATAAAACCTTCTAAAGTTGAATTTTTTGTAAAAGATACAGGTATTGGAATTGCACCTGAGGATAAAGGACAAATATTCAAGATATTTGTCCAAGGTGATACGTCAATACGCCGAATTTCAGAAGGTAGCGGATTGGGACTATCAATTGTCAACGGGATTTTAACCCTTCTTGGAGGAGAAATCCATCTGGACTCGGCAAAAGAATCCGGCACAACAATATTCTTTACAATACCAAATGAAATAAACCCACATCTTCACGAGCCAACGACTATACGAGGATATAAAAAAACGGCAGAAGGATTGTCCGTCATGAAAAATATTTTATCTTATCATGGGAAAAATTAATAAACCTACAACACATTTCACTAAGACCCAATAATTACATTACACAAAAAGAGTTGATTATATTAATCAATAGAAGACAACTGTATGGCAAAAGAGGTTAAAAAAATCGATGTCAGGTTTTATGCAGTATTTTGCGCGTTTTGAAGGGAAAAAAGGCATATTCCATTCCATTTTAGTGTAGAAAAACGCCCAAAATCGTTGCCTCAATTTACCGATTATTGGAAAAACGTAACCGGTTGTTGGAAAATCACTACCAATTGTAGGATTTCGAAAAATATCATATAATTTAAACATAGATTTGGGCAAACATCGGTTCATTTAAAAATAAAAAATTTAAAGTATGAAAAGAATCCTTATTTTTTTAATTATGTTTTTTGGTAGTACCACCGTGTATTGCCAAAGTATTAAACCTGATGTGATTACTGCTGCCGGTAATTACGATACTAATGCCAACAATAAGCTTAGCTGGACAATAGGTGAGGTTATTACCGAAACAATTTCAAACACAGGTAATAAACTTACCCAAGGAATCCAACAAGGCAATTGGGACATTAATACTTTCGTTGACAATACCGAAAACCTGATAAAAATTAACCTGTATCCAAATCCTGCAACTGATTATGTGAATTTGGAAATACAGTTGCAGGACAACCAAAAGCTTTATTATCAGCTTTATGATTTAAACGGAAGGTATTTACAAAATGAAAAAATTACTTCGGTAAGTACCAAAATCAATTTGACTGGATATGTAGGCACTGCGTATTTTTTGAACGTCTATTCGGCAAATAAAAAATTATTAAAATCATTTAAAATACTCAAAATCAATTAATCCTTAAATCGAATTAACAAATGAAAAAGTTATTATCTATCATTTTTTGTTTATGTCTGTTTTTTAGTACAGGTTCAGCTCAAACTCCTAATGCGTTTAAATACCAAGCTGTAGTTCGCAATAATTCTGGACAAATTATCGCAAGCCAGAGCGTAGGTTTCCGTATTTCGATTTTACAGACAAGTACAACCGGTACTTCTGTCTATTCCGAAAAACATACAGTGCAAACCAATACCTTTGGCTTGGTTACTTTTGAAATCGGTAAAGGAACAGTCCTTTCCGGAACATTTTCTACCATCAACTGGGGAAATGACAGTTATTTTGTAAAAATCGAATTGGATGCTAATAACAGTGGAACTTATTCCGAAATCGGTACAAGTCAGTTGCTCGCAGTTCCTTATGCACTTTATGCCGCAAAATCAGGTAATGGATTCAGCGGAAGCTATAACGACTTGACCAATAAACCGACCTTATTTTCAGGTAGTTATACGAACCTAACCAACCTTCCAGTATTCTCGACTGTTGCAACCTCTGGCAGCTACAACGACCTGACCAATAAACCCAATATGCTTGCAACAGCTGCAACGCCTAAATCGGGCGATATCCTTTACCACAATGGGACAAGCTGGCTTTTGTTATCTAAAGGAACAGATGGACAAGTTCTTAAATTGGTAACCGGTCTTCCTCAATGGAAACCCGTAAATGATTTTGTTACTGTGAACCCGGTAGCAGTATTTACAACCTCGCATTTGTTGGCTCCAACCAATCAGACCATTTCAGTTGACGCTTCTGCCAGTATTGATGATGCCGACTTGATTACCGCTTTACAAGTTCGTTGGCGTTGGGAAGACGGAGGGACTTTTACTTCATGGAGCACTACAAAAACAGCTACAAATGCTTACATTACGGAAGGTAGTAAAAACATTACCCTCGAAGTGAAGGACACCCAAGGAAATTTAGGGACGACTTCCAAAGGGATCACAATCAACAATACCCAGTTTATGCCGTTGGTATTTACCAATGCAGCAAGCAATGTTTCAGCCAATTCGGCAACCTGCGGAGGCAATATTGTGGCAAGTGGCGGGATTAATGTAACTGCTCGCGGTATCTGTTGGAGTACTACACAGAATCCTACAATTGCCGATACAAAAACTTCGGATGGCACTGGTTTGGGGTTTTACTCAAGTTCCATGACAGGTTTAATTGCCGGTACAAACTATTATGTGAGGGCATATGCCACAAATAGCATCGCTACCAACTATGGAAATCAAGTGACAGTTCAGTCCGTTTTAACAGTTGTTATCCCAATTGTCACAACCACTGTACCAACAAATATCACTTCAAGTGCAGCAACAATCGGGGGGAATGTAACTGCAACCGGTGGTGCAGAAATATCAGCACGTGGAGTATGCTGGAGCATTAGCCAAAACCCAACCATTGCCGATAGCAAAACAACCGATGGTACAGGAACAGGGCTTTACCCAAGCCAGATTTCCGGGCTTGCTTCAGGTACCTATTATGCAAGAGCATACGCCACTAATAGTGCCGGAACAAGCTATGGTAGCCAAATTACCATCGTTACAGCAAAAATATTACCTGCACTTACCACCAAAACCATTACAGATATTTCAGCAATGGGTGGTGTTTCGGGAGGTACAATTACCACAGCAGGAAATGGCACCATATCAGAAAGGGGAATATGCTGGAGCGAATCACCCAACCCGACTATTGCTGATTTTAAAACTATTAGCCCGGCTGCAACCCTTTCATTCAGTGCAGCAATTACAAGTGCAAGGCCTGGTACCACCTATTATTTAAAGGCTTATGCAACAAATGAGATAGGGACTGGATATGGCGACCAGAAAACTTACAAAACTTCAGATGCTGCATATTTTCAGAGTTTTGAAACTGGACTATTACCGTCAGGCTGGACTGGAGATTGGAAAGTAAAAAATGAATCTGCTTTCGAAAGTGGGTTTTCCTTGACGTCTTTAGATCGTACTTCTAGTTCATCCGAATTCACTTATACTTTTGTTTCAGATTGTCAAATCAGTTTTTATTACGCCTTTAATGTTGGGAATTATATATCTGTTTATATTGATGGTGTAGAAGTTAAAAAATTGTATAATAATGGTGGTGGTTGGCAGCAACATCTAATCAACATTACAACTGGAACGCATAAAATCAAATGGTATTTTTGGCCAACAGATTGGGGCTCAGCAGGGTGGGGTGGCCATGGCTTTATTGACCATGTAATCATTACAAAATAAGACAAATGGAATTTTTCTCGAAAAGAGATCTGTAAATGGTAGGGAAATTCTATTATAATGTTTGTATTTTAAAAAAATAACTATGAAAATTATATTTAAAAACCTGATTATTATTTGTTTACTAATAGCTGTCTGTTCAAGTTGCAAGAAAAAAAGCAGTGTTGTTCCTGATCCGGTGGTTATCCCGGATACCACCAAGCCCACCATTACGATTGTGCAACCCACAGCAGGGAAAGGATATATAGCCGGGAATACGATTGCTTTCCAGGCAACTTTTAGCGATAACAAGGAGCTGAAAAACTATGATATTGCGGTTAGCAAAGTGGTTACCGGTGGGATGGTTTTAAAGATTGTCCCCACTGTGGTGGCGTTCAGCTATGTCAAAACGGCAACAAGCCTTGGCTCCGGGGTAAAACAACAGGAGATCGTTCTTAGTGATATTATCATTCCAGCCAACACAGCTACAACAATAGTAGCCACAGGTAAATACAACTTTAAAGTTACCTGTACCGATGCAGCGAACAATACAGCTGAAACAATATTGGAGATCAATATTAACTAAACAAGAGACCTTCAAGGTTTTTGAAACCTTGAAGGTCTTTGAAAAAATAGGCATTAACTTTATACTCAGAAAAATGAACACCAAATTACACAATTTGATTAGATTCCTGACCTGCATTCTTTTTACAAGTATGGTGATTGTTGGGTGCAAAGGTCCGGCTATTCACGAAGCACTGGCAACCGGTGACCAGAAAGTGCTTATTAAAGCAATTAATGATGGATCGGATGTTAACGAAATAAACAAAGATGGGTTATCACCCTTGCACATCACAGTGAAAAAATGTGATACCACATCAACAAGGCTCTTACTTGAACATGGTGCAAATGTTGAAGTTGCCGATAAGGATGGAAAAACTGTTGTTCAAACTGCCTATTTCTCTGCTTTCGGGACAAGTCTTTTATCAACACTTGATTTAATAAAGAAACAAAGTGTTAATGAACCATCAGTTCGGAATTTAGGCCAGATAATGAATGTAGTAAGGGGAAAAACAGGCAAATCGGTTAATGTCAAAGGAAATCTTTCCGTTGGTATGGAAATGACCGGGTTTACCAGTGAAGGAGCAATGCAAATGGTATCGCATGTTAATTTAAGTACAGATGGAAGATCCTATGAACTAATACTTTCCCTTTATGAGACTAAATATATAAATGTTGATAAATCAGTTTCTGGATCCGGAGGGAATGTAGTATTAAGACCAGGAAGTGAATATCGTATGTCAGGAATAGAGGATAAAGGCAAAGTGTCTGTAACATTGCTTGAATCTTTGGAACCTTCAAAAGGTAAAGATCAAATGACTATCCAGATAAGTGAATGGTTACCTGATACATGGGCAATAGTTATGGCACTCCCATGGATTAAGGAACTTAATAGTAAGCAAAAATGAAATAGGTTCCAAAAATTAATTAACTCTTTAATGGTTTGTTACAGAAGAGGAATATGAAGAATCGATTTTATTAATCGGTCAATACTAATTTGAATGGCCCTGTCAGGGCTAAAGTAAATATATTACTGTTTATTAATTAATTACAATCCATTATTATTATGAAAAAAGCTTTTTATTTAATTGTTTTGTTTCTGTTTTTTGGTGTTAGGACTTCGGCTCAGGAAGTTAATCAGCTCAACAATGGTACATCGGTGAGCAAGGGTAAAATTACCCTCAAAGATGGGAAGGTTGTCGCATTTAAAAACCTGAAATTGTCCAATGGTTTATTTTCCTTTTCTGATGGTCAGGAGAATATAATCAACCAAAAAACATCGGATGTTTATAAAGTTACCAGAAAAGGTAGTTTCGTACTTTTGGGAGCCCTAAGCGGTGGTGTCGGTGCGTTTATCGGGTCACTTCAAGGCTTAAACGAGGCCAAAACAAGTGGCGTAACAAGCAATGTTGACGAATCCTCTTTGACATTGACCTTGACCCTTGGCGGCGTGGTAGTTGGTGGTTTGATAGGATTGATGATGCCGAGGGAAAAACTGTTATTTAAAAATACCTCAGCACTTAGTTTTTACCCAAGCTTAAATTATACACCTGATGGTAAATATTATCCAACACTGGCTCTGAAAATTAACCTCAATTAAACAAATACAACATGAAAAAAAATCTATCTATCGTTATTAGTTTGGCTATTTTACTTTTCATGATGGGTTCCTGTGCGGTTTCCAATACTATTGCAACGGATGTCAGCCAAAATGCCAAAAACCAAGCACCTCCTCCAGGCAAATCGCTTGTGTATGTTTACCGTGTCTCAGCTTTCGGATTTTTGGTTGGGCTTAATGTTTCGCTCAACAATAAGATGTTGGGAAGTTTTTTTCCAAAGAAATTCTATCTCTGTACCCTCGATCCTGGCAAATATGTTTTTACGGGTCATGGCGAGAATGAAAACGACCTTATCCTAACCACGGAACCCGATAAAAAATACTATATCGAGGTGAAACCAAGGATGGGCTTTGCAACTGCGGGGATTGCCCTGGAGCAAAAAGACCTGGTAGCTGGCAACGAAGGGGTCCAGAAATGCAAAATGATTGGGAGCACAAATGATCCCGCTCCAGAAGGAGGTCAGCCTACCAAACAAGTCACTGGTCAGCAATTAAGCCAACCATCATCAGTACAACCCGAAAACCAGGTGCTTACTCAAAGCTTTGTTAAGCAGAACAATACAGCATTAGTCTTAGGTATAAACAGCACAAGTTTTAAACATACAATGTCTGGAAGTAGAGTAAACACCTATAGCAAGTCAGATGCTGAAGCGGGTGCCTATTTTGGTTATTTATATAATTCTTTTTACAAAAAAAATTGGGGATTCCGGACGGGAGTCATTGCAACACTTGAAGGTACTGTATTTAAAAGCGACCCATCCTTTTACTTATTTGGCAGGATTCCAATTCTGGCACAGTATAACATTAATAAAGATTTATCACTCCTGGGTGGGTTAAATTTCGATATTTTGTGGCTTTTGTATGATGGTAAAGTCGTTTTTGACGATAAATCAATTTCCAGATATTTTAATCCTGGTTTATGCCTTGGAGCAGAATATAAAATATCCAATCTTATTAGTTTAAATGCCTCTTACAATGCAGGTTTAACAAATATGCTCACAAGTGCAAGTAATTCTTATGGTAATTATAAATTAGAAATGAAAAAATCTGGTTTTTTGGTAGGAATGAATTTTCATTTGTGAAGGTAATCCTACTCGGCAATTCAAATAAGTAAATTTTATTAAGTCTATTATTCCCTTTTGAAAATGTTCAAGCCCGATGGAATCCCAAAATTCCGTCGGGTTATTCTTGTTAGGTATGTGAATTAGCAATTCCATATAATCCATTATCATTGAATTACATATCGCATATTAAATTCGTGATTTGCCTTTCTTTACCTCGTTCATCTTTTTAAAACTTAATTTCTAAAAAAATCTTGTCATGCATTGCGTTGCAAGAAAGGTTGGAGCTTGTTTGAAATTTTCTGATAAGCCAATGATCCATGCGCCGCAAAGCAATGCCAATCAGAGGCGGTTTTTCAAATTATTGGGTTTGATCCAATTTTATATCTTTGTCTTTACCGTACAAAATAAAATTCAATATGAAGTCACCAGTAATAAGTGAGAGAAAGGAGGATAATTCTCAAAAGTGGCTACTAACCAAAACTTCACTAAGTGAAGAAGAATTTCTAACAGGAATTAGCAAGGCAGAGGAATGAAAATTTCATACAGTTCAAGATTCCATTGAAAATTTTAAGATATAGATGAAATCGAAATAAAAGAAGTAAGGATCTCTGACCAATTTGCCAACAAAAGACAAACGATATCGAAAAAAATTGAAAATATGGCCAAATAACGTTTCTTCCTTGTATTTTGCGATAGAACGATTCCGACAAAATAGAAAGAATATTTTCTGAATTTGATGAAAGACAGGTCAGTGAGCGGAGGCAGTCTGATAAGACAAAAAAAGATTTTGAGAACATTTTCAATATCTCACTTTGATAATGTGATCCTAAATGGGAATAATTGCACTTTCAAAACTAAGTTGGAAACTACAGAAACCAGGATTTAGTTCACATTTTACACATAAGCAATAATCCACCAACAAAAAATACCAAATAAAAATTTATTTTTACAATTTTTAATATCTTCGGACGATTATAAATGGAGTCAGTTTTTCGAAACAGAAGCTCTGGTAATACAAAACATTTAGTCATATTAATCGTCTTACTATGAATATTAAAGTTCTCATATTATTAACTTTATTAGTTGTGTCGTACACTTTAACTTTGGCACAAACAACAGTAAAAGGAACAGTCAGAGATGGAGACGGGAACAGTATCCCTGGCGTATCTATTATACAAAAAAAG
>CAILKW010000254.1 GCA_903834845.1 uncultured Bacteroidia bacterium
TAATGGAGGATATGGGTTCTCCGTATTTGTTTTTTCTCCGTCCCCGCCGTTTCGGAAAAAGCCTGCTTATCTCAATACTTGAACACTATTATGATATAAATGGTGCAGATCAATTCGAAAGGTTGTTTGGCGATACCTACATTGGTCAAAATCCTACTCCATTAAGAAATTCATATCCTGTGTTACGGTTTAATTTTTCAATGGTTAAGACACAGGGTACTTTAGAACAACTCAAACAAGGTTTTTGCCTGAATATTTGGGGTGAGATGGATGTTTTTATCTCAAAGTACAAATTAAGGTACAATTTGGACGAAGAAATTTCAAAAGAAATAAAAAGCTATGTCGATCCGGGAGATATGATGCTTGTCTTTCATAACGAAATGAAAAAGAAACATGTCTCATTTTACATGATCATTGATGAATACGATAATTTTGCAAATAATGTATTGATAGAGTATAGTGAAGAAATTTATCAAAAAATTACTCATGCAGGTGGATTTTTACGCAATTTTTTCACCCTTATCAAAGGCTTAACCGACAGCAGGGAAATAGACAGACTCTTTATTTCCGGTGTATCTCCATTGGTTATGGCCGATGTAACCAGTGGATTTAACATTGGTGATAATATTTCGCTATATCCCGATTTTGCCTCAATGGTGGGTTTTAACAGAGAAGAACTAAAGGGACTTATTGAATATTATCTTCCTAATCAGTACGAACCGCTTTTGCCTATGTTATCTGAGTGGTACGATAATTACTGTTTTGATGAAAATCTAATTGAAAATAATATATTCAATTCAATTTCAATTTTGTATTTTTTAAAAGAAAATCTGGCACTGAAGAGGATTCCACTGAATTTGATTGACGAGAATTTGCGCACAGATTATGGTAAATTGCGTTTTTTGATTATGCAGGGAGAAAAACTCAATGGTAATTTTAATATTCTTAAAGAAATTGTTGAAACTAATCAAACTATAAGTACATTAGTAAGAAGTTTTGCTCACAATGAGTTAATTGATGAAGAGAAATTTGTTTCATTATTATTTTATCTTGGACTATTAACAATTAAAGATATTTCACCAACGAATGACTATACTTTTACAATACCGAATAAATTAATTCGCAGGTTATTATGGGAGTATATGCAGAAAGCCTTAGTTGATGCTTTTACTCTAAAAATCAATAATAATTTTCTTAAACAGTCATTCGAGAAAATGGCTAAAACAGGTGATTGGAAACCAGCCTTCCAATACATTATTGATAAATTTTATGAAGCCGTTTCAATTCGCGATTTTGTTTTCCATGAAGAAGGTTTGAAAACTTTTCTTTTAGCCTGGTTGAATCTGACAAACCTTTATGATGTAATCAGCGAAAAAGAAAAAAACAAAGGATACGCAGATATTTGCCTTGAACCGGACAGGAGATTTACTCAATATGTAAAATTTGATTTTATTATTGAGTTGAAATACATAAAAGCAATTGAGATTCAAACAGCTGCAAAAGAGGAAGTTGCAATTAATCAGGCAGTCCAAACTTCTACTGCTCAATTATCGCAATATACTGCAAATAATAGATTTAAGACAACAAAAATCATTATTGTAGCCTCAGCCAAAAAGTTGTTATACATGGATTGTCTGAGTGATAAAAAGTAATTCTATAAGATATTTTCTTACATTTTTTTTATATTTTTACTGCAAATTTTTTAAAAAAAGGAGGTAATTATGGCATCGTTATCAGAAACAAATTTAGTGTGTTGCCCGGAGTTCGATCCTTCCCTGTGGGATGACAAGGTATTTGTGTGGGAGAATAAAAGATTTATTAAGGATCGCGTATGTACAATTTTATACATGCCTATCAATTTTGGTAAGGTGATGGTAAGGCTTAATAAAGTTCTTACAAAAGCAGAAATGGTTTCGCCTGACTGGCTTTGCCTGTCGGAACATACATCTTCCTGGAATATGGACATATATCTTGCCGTTGATAAAGAAATACAAGGTGTTGAAAATGTCGCTTTTAGTGGAAATTTTTACTGCAAAGTTTATGAAGGATCTTACAATAATACCGGTAAATGGATCAAAGATTTTGAGCAAATTTTGAAATCAAAAGGTTTCGATAAAAAACGACTTCTTATGTGGTACACTACTTGTCCCAAATGTGCTAAAAAGTATGGTAAAAACTATGTTGCAATTATGTCACAGGTGGGTTAACTATGAAAAAGTTTATTTGTGTTTTAATATGCATCTGTTTGGTATTTAGTGTTCAGACTCAGGGTTCACGATTGTCTGAAACGCAGAAACAAATTGTAATTTAGACTGATAATACTGACTTAGTTTTTTCGGTTGGTAAAAACCAAAAACTCTATCAGGTTTATTTGGGTGTTAAACTCGACGGCGTTAAGGAATATAGCTACCTGCCCAATAAGCATAAGGCATACATTCCTTCTGGAACCGACAATTTATTCGAGCCTGCAATTAAAATGCTTCATAACGATGGTAATCCATCACTTGAGTTGTTGTTTGCCGATGAAAAAAAACGTTCGCGATGGTAATCAAATTACTACTTTGATTATAACAGATTAAAGTATCTTATTTGGAAAGGTAACTTGTACCGATTTGTTTCGCCATACCAAGAAGAGATGGCCGTGCTTATGTACAACAGTGAATATAAAAGTAAATCTATACTTTTTTCGTATTCGCTTCATTCAACCGAATTTAATCAGTTTAGTCCAATCCGTTTAATGGGTTTAAATCCTAAATTAAATTACCGTATAGAGGAAATTAGCAAAATGCCAAATAACAGTTATTTAAAAAGTGCTGTCATCGAAATAACTGAACTTTAGTGAGGATTTATTCCTTATATTGAACATTCAAGTAAATTTTAATTTATAAATTAATTTAAAAACTATTTGGATTTGTTAAATAATTAGAGTATGTTTGACCTGTAAAAAAAATATTCTTTTATTAACTATTAATAATTGCTGCCTATGAATTAAGAAAAACAAACGAAAATTGCAGATTTGGCAAAAAATCAAATCTGCCCTAAGAATTGCTTATTTATTTATTTATCAGCATCTTGGAATAAACAAAACGTGTTTATCGTTAATCCGGGATATGCTATTAAACATTTATCAATTATATGAAAAAAAACAAAAAAGATGAGGGAAGGTATTCTTTAAAACTCCCGTTTATGAAAATTCTTCTGATTATTAAATTCGTCATTGTAATAATTTGTTTTACGGGTCTTATTGATTCTGTAGCCCAACAAAGTAAAAAAGTAACAGGAAAAGTTACAGATCAGACCGGAGCTTCTGTACCGGGTGCCGCTGTATTGGTAAAAGGAACTTCCGCAGGTATTGTTACTGACATTGATGGGAACTATTCTTTGCCCAATGTTCCTGAAAATGCAATTTTGCAATTTTCTTTTATAGGATTGAAGTCGCAGGAGATTGCAGTCGGCGGAAAAAGTGTAGTTAATGTTACTATGGCTGCAGATGTAAGTGACCTTGATGAAGTAGTTGTTGTTGGTTATGGTACTCAAAAGCGAGGTAATGTTGTCGGAGCTGTTGCATCTGTTGATGGTGAAAAACTTCAGGCAATTCCTGCCATGAACGTTTCCAATGCCATTTCAGGACTTATCCCGGGAACGACTGTTATTCAGACAACAGGTGAGCCAGGTCAGGGAAGCCCACGTATTATGGTTCGTGGTAGAAGTACTGTAAACTCCGATGGTAGCCGTATGTCAAACAGGGCTGAAACCGCGCCTCTGGTTGTAATCGATGGTGTACCAGGACGTTCGATGGACGAAATTGACCCTGCTGACGTAGCCAGTCTTTCTGTTTTGAAAGATGCTTCTGCAGCAATTTATGGAGCTCAAGCTGCAAATGGTGTTATTCTAATTACAACAAAATCGGGAAAGGATGGTAAACCACGCTTGAATTATCAGGTTTATCAAGGCTTTATGACTCCTACCTTGATGCCTACGGTTACCGATGCTGCTGAATATGCAACTATGCTTTCCGAATATCAGGTAGCACAGGGAAAAGCCCGCAGATATTCCGACAAAGATATCGAACTATTCGCTAATGGGAAAGATCCATGGGAACATCCCAACACCGATTGGTACAGTGACCTTATTAAAAATTGGACTACTACTACAAGACACAATATCACCCTTGATGGAGGTTCAAACGGAATGAAATACTATGTTTCTTTCGGTTACAAGACTGATGATGCCATGTATAAAGCATCTTCTACCAAGTATAAACAGTACAATGTAAGGACTAAACTGGAAATGCCGGTTACAGAATGGTTAAAAACAGGTGTTGAACTTGCCGGTTTTATAACCAACAGGATTTATCCTTATAAGAGTGCTGATGCTATTGTTGGACAATCAACACGTTTGGTTCCTACAAACTGGTCTTTTTGGCCAACAGGAGAACCAGGCCCTGATATTGAGTACGGTGATAACCCTGTTGAAACTTCTACCTTCAGTGCAGGAAAAAATGACCAGAAAACATACAGAATGTTAAGCACATTTAACGCGACAATTACTGTTCCTTTCGTTAAAGGGTTATCATTCACTGGTAGTTTCAACTACGACCTGACTAACTATTACAACAAGGCATTCTATCAACCATGGACTTTGTACTATCCAAACTGGGCTACAGCAACAAGGGGTGCAGACGGATTCATTACCTCAATGCCATTAACTCCTACTTTGAGAGGGCTTTCATCAGCGGAAAACAACGAAAGGTATGATAGAACTCTCAACCAGACAATCTTGATTAATGCTAATTATTTCAAAAAAATAGGTGACCACAGCATTACTTTGTTTGCCGGTTTTGAACAATATACAAGCGACTGGAACTATTTTTATGCCTATCGTAAATATTATATTTCACCGGTTATTCAAACTATGGATGCTGGTAATGCCAAAGACCAGAATATTACAGGATCTGCTTCAGTTTATGCGCGTAAATCATGGCTTGGCCGTGCTACTTACGACTTTAAAGGGAAATACCTTGCTGAAATAGTATTCCGTGCTGACGGTTCGCTAAAGTTTCCTACTGCCCAACGTTATGGCTATTTTCCCGGTTTGTTGCTTGGATGGCGTGCTTCTGAAGAAGAATTCTGGAAAGCAAACCTGTCCTTTGTTAATTATTTTAAACTTAGGGCATCATTCGGTATGATGGGTATGGATCCTACATCTCCTTTCCAGTTTATGGATAAATACGGTATTGGTACGGGTATGACATTTGGCACTGGCGGTGCGATACAGACAGTTGTTGGCCCACCAAGCGTTGCTAATCAATTAATTAAATGGGAAACACAGAAAACCTATAATCTCGGGTTCGATTCAAAATTCAAGGAAGATATGTTCCATTTGAATGCTGAATTTTTCTATAACAGAAGAGAAAATATCCTTGCTGTCAAAGATGCTTCTGTTGCGAACTTTACAGGATTGACTCTTCCTGCTGAAAATATTGGAGTAGTTGACAATCGCGGATTTGAACTTGAAGCAGGTTATCATAAAGTCTTCAACAAAGATCTTCGACTTGATGTTACTGCAAATTACAGCTTTAACCACAACAATATCGTTAAAATTGATGAACCTAAAAAGGCACAACCATGGCAACAGTTAACAGGTCATTCTTATGGTGCTTGGTTGATGTACGATGCTATTGGAATCTACAAAGATATGGCACAGGTAAATGCAACACCGCATGTCACAGGTGCACAAGCAGGTGATGTAATTTTCAGGGATGTATCGGGTGATGGCCAGATTACAGGTGATGACCAGATTTTAATTGACAAAGTTGATGCTCCTGAAGTTTTCTATGGTGGTAATATCTCATTGGGTTATAAAGCATTCACATTTTCATTGCAGATTCAGGGTCAGGGTGAATTCCTGAAAAACAGCCAATACGACAATCGTCGCGGTGAAGCAGGTAACTACTATCAATGGCAATTTGACAATCGCTGGACTCCAACCAACACTGTAACGAACATTGCAAGAGCATATAACCGTGACGACCTTTACTGGTCTCCGGATGTTCGCAGAAGTACTTACTGGATGGATAATACTGCCTATTGCCGCTTGAAAAATATGGTAATAAATTACGCAATTCCTACAAAAATCTACTCAAAATGGGGAATTTCTAAGGCAAGTATCTATTTTACTGGCAACAACCTTGCATTGCTCTACACCGCCACTAAAAAATGGGATCCCGAAACTAACAATCCGGGTGTATATCCAACCATGAAAACATTTGCAATTGGCGCTAATATTACTTTCTAATAATTTTGTATAACTTATAAACAGTTAGATATGAAAAAAATATTTTTAAATATAACGGCAATAGCAATCCTGCTGCTTAGTTTGGCAGCCTGCAAAGAAAATGTACTTGACAGAAAGGCTGTTGATACATTTAATGAACAACTTGTATTTTCGGATATTAATGTTGTGAATGCTTACCTCGGAAAATGTTACGACAGAATGGGCGGAAATACTGATGCAGGTATTTTGGGTGCTCGCGAAGACCTTCTGTCTTCCGGTACCGACCAACTACTCTGTATCCACCGTCCTGCAAACTATGTAATGCTAAAAGGGACAATGAGTCCTGACCAACTCGGGTTTTTTGTAAATGATGGTTATGGGGGTTACCTTCGTTGGAATAATCTTTACCAGAATATTCAGAATATAAACAGAATTCTTGACGCTATTGATAAAGTTCCGATTACAACAGAGGCAGCGTTGGTAAAGCAGATGAAAGGTGAGGCTTATTTTATCAGGGCTTTTGAATATGCCACTATTTTAATGGTTTACGGTGGAGCTATAATAACTGATAAACCCTATAAGTTGGGTGAGGATTTCAGTACTGCAAAAAGGTCAACGATAACAGAGACTAAGGATTTTATATTGAAAGATATTCAGCTTGCTATTGATAATATTCCTGCATCAGTAGAACAGGGGCGTGCAACTCGTGGTGCCGCTGCTGCCTTAAAAGCAAGATTACTTCTATTCTGCGGAAGTAAATTGACTAATGGTGGCTGGACAGAACAGGCTTCAAATACACTGGTTTCTTTTTCTTCAGGCAGTCAAACTGCTCTTTTAACTGCCGCTCGTGATGCTGCAAAAGCTGTTATGGATGGCACTTATGGAGCTTACTCTCTTGTGGGAACTACAACCGAACCACCTTCTCCTCTTTCTGCTGCCGATGTTCAGAAATATGCTGATAATTATGGCGGTATTTTCAACCAAAAAGCTGCTTGGAATAGCGAGACCATTTGGGGTATTCAATTCCCCCTTACCGGAGGAAATGTCAATAACGCAAATATTTGGTACGGGCCGAATGGTTATCACAATTGGGGAAACAATAACCCTACAGAACCTGCGGTTAGAAGGTTTGAAATGGCTGATGGCACTAAATTCCAATGGGACAAATACAACCCTGGAAATTTGGATTTGCGGACTGCCACTGCCGCTCAATTGGCTGCTGAACCGCAACGTAATCCTTTTGTAGGTCGCGAGCCGCGCTTTTATGCCTGTGTTCTATTTGACGGAGCACCCTGGCAGGCAAGACCTTCGGATGCAGCAGGACTTGAACCTGAAAATAAAGTACAGACTGGTTATTATTACACTACCGAAAGTACAGCAGTTCCAAATACTGCACCACCTTATAAAAGTGGTCTTGATACCAGAGCAAGTCTTATTGAGTCTTGGAATGGAACTAAAACTCACTATTACATCAAAAAACTATTGGACCCATCAACTGCAGGCCAGTATTTCAGAAATACCAATACATGGGTGGAATTCAGGTATGCTGAAATTTTAATGAATTATGCTGAAGCTTGTATCGAACTTGGTGGCGCAGATCTCCAGAAAGGTATTGATGCAATGAACTTGGTTAGAAAACGTGCCGGTCTGCCCAGCAGGGTAACTACAGATCAGGCTACTGCCCGTCAATTTGTTCGCGACGAAAGAAATATTGAGTTCTTCGCAGAAGGTCATCGTTTCTTTGATATCCGCCGCTGGATGATTATGGAGCAGGTTATTGAGCCTATCTATAGCATGAGGATTGAGCATTACGATACCGGTTTACACAAATGGATCTACAACAAAGCCGATAAGGCTGATGACAGAATGTTTACCGATAAAAAATTCTATTGGGTTCCGCTTTCTCGTGATGAAATGAATAAAGCACCACAGTTAGTACAAAATCCGGGTTATAATTGATTATGATGATGATGTAGAGACGTTGCCATGCAACGTCTCTACTTAACCTATCTGTAAAACGCATGATACCAGAAGGTATTTCCAAATTGCTTTCTTAAAGCTGGTTCAGCCGACCTCGGGTCTGTCTTGTATTGTTGAAATATTGTAAGGTATTGATCCCATCTGAATTCCGTATTTTTACTTATCTTCATTTTCCCAAGGTTAGGAAGGATACCCTTATTCATTACTGAAAGGGCTAATGCTGCCTCTTCAACATGTACAGGTAATGTTGTATAACCGTATCTGTCAAACTGAGGAAGCGCATTCGCAATACCACGAAAATCTTTCTTGAGTAACATAAATGCTACCTTATATTCAAATGCCTTTTTGTTTATTGAATCCTTATCCATAATTCTTTCAATATTGATGTATGGATCATCGGTTATTGTAAAAAAATCTGATTTTATCATCTCTTTTCTCTTTTCTCCAAGATCATTGTCTGAGTTAACAGCAACATCGTTAAACAGCAGCTTTTCAAATACTTTGGCTTCATCGGTATAAAAAAGTGTCTGCTTTAAAACAGCGATGTATTTAGATGCTACTTCATAATTCCCATAAATCAATTCGGTTCTGATTAACATTTCTAACCCTTCAGGAGTAAGTCCTTTCATGACCATATTCTCGAATGCCCAGCGATGAGCTTCATTAATCATACCTATTGTGTAATAAAAATATCCACCCCTTTTAAGTATCTCTCCAACCATCTCCCATTTGAGAAAAAGTGTACTGCCATCCGGATTTTGCGGGAAACTGAAAAGTAAATCGTTTAGTTTATTTGTCTCGCTGAGGGCAATATTATTCAAAAATATCGTCAATAAATTAGTAGGCGGGTTTGTAGTATTGTACCTGATTACATCATCGAATTTATTCTGATAAAACAATTTCTCTACATAAAAGTATCTTGAATCCTTCAGATCGTATCGTTTAAATGCTAAAACAACTTGGAAAATAGATAAAACTATTGTTGTTAAGATCCATACAGAAACCTCTGAAAATTTTAGTTTTTGTGGTAAACTGAAGCTAATACTTGCAATTGCCGGAAGTATTGAAATAATACCGACAATACTAAGGAAAAGTATCTGTTGCGATCCTGTACTAAGTTCCGAAAAAGGAAATAAAAGCAGTGTCACATCAGATTGAAAAAATAGAAATTCTTTCGATAAAATGAAAGTTACTAAGCTCAAAACCCACAACCCAATAATTTTGGCCCATTTTATATTATCTTTTCTAAAAACATAATATATTGTCAGCATTAATGCAAAAATCCATGAAAAACCGCCTGTAAATAGATATAATAAAGGAATGAATAAAATCGGAATCCATCCCTTTATTAATGTAATATATTTGATTGAAAGATAAAAAAGCGAAATCTGAATTAAAATTCCCAAACTATTAAAAAGCAAAAAACGGTAATCTGTATGCAGATAA
>CAILKW010000255.1 GCA_903834845.1 uncultured Bacteroidia bacterium
AGAAGCCCATATCTCAACCAAACTTGCCTGATCAAGCAGCCATAAGTATTCATCGCTCTTGTCACCTTTCCAGTCCTTACTGAATAAACCGTTTATATCTCGAACATGATTCCACAATTGATTCATATTATCCCTGAATATTGAGATATATTTTGCATTTCCATCAAGCCTGTAAACCTCCAAATATCCTCGTAACAAAATAGCATTAAACCAATTACCCGTATTTTTGAATAACCTGATTTTATTGCCTTCTGCTGTTGTAAACTCTTCCGTAAAATAATTAATCGCTGACTTGGCAATGTTTTGTGCTTCTACCAGATATTCTTTTTTACCCGTCAGTTTGTACAGCAATGCTGATGATTGTAACATTTGTCCACTGTTGTAGGTATATTTCCTACGGCTTATCTTTCCTGACAGGCTTTTATTGTCGAAATACAAATAATCTGTTGAATCCTGCAAATTTGTTCTCGTCCAATTGTAAATTCGAAGGCCCCAGTTGAAGTAAAAACTATCCTTGGTTGCTTCAAACAGTTTAAATGCTAACACTGAAGCGGGCGCGTTGGAACATGTATTCTTCGACTGCTTCTTTTGCTCACACCAATAAATACCGCCACCAAGTTGATCATCCCATCCACTGATGATAAACTTCCATGTATCAATGGACTTTTTCAGGAATAACGGTTTACCGGTCAATATGTAGGATTCGCAAAAATCAAGTGCCAACCAAACATTGTCGTCATAATATCGGTCTGATTTACCTGAAGAGGTAATATACGACTGGTAACAGGCGGGTTTACGCAACGAATCGAAATATTGCTCAAGACCAGGTATAACCGTAGTTTCCAATAATTGGAAGTATTCCTTTTCTCCGCTTGATTTGAGCAGAGCATTTACTCCTGAAAATATACCGGAAGTAGGCCACAGATAAGCCACACGCCGATTTGTTATAGTATCGGCAGAGGCAAGATAACTCACTTTGTTTTCAGATTTATAAGGGTATGTCTCATTCAAAAGATGGTCATGGCCAGCATTATATAAGCTGAAAATTTGTTTCAATGTAGTTTTGGCCCGAAGCAAATCATTGTTTCCAGATTGTGCTTGAAAAGCTGTAACTAAAAATAAAACTGTCGGATAGATAATAAATATTTTTTTAAAGCAACTCATAATTTACTGAATGTAACTATTTTATAAATACATCCACTTGTTTAATGTAATCGTTTCCATGCCATTTTCCATCGGTCAAAAACATCAAGTAGCGGCATTTCAGATTATTTTCAAACTGAAAAGAAGAACCCGATGAACCCATTCCACCTCTTCCTGAAGCACCATAAACGCCGGCATACTGCCAACCTTTTAGTTTAGGATCGCCGCTGAAATCAATACTGTTTTCGGAAGCCCATACACTGAATATTTGGCTTCCTCGCCTTCTGTATTGGTCAAGGTAAAAATTGATTCTGTCAATTGATACAGATTTCTGTAAGTCAATAACATATCGCCCTTCTCCATTATCGAACCATAAAGTATCTGACAATTTTCCATTCTGTGTATCAAGAATTTGGGCTATATCCAATTTAACATTCAGATAATCCTTTCCTGCGGCCGACTTACCTGTGGCATAATACACTGCACTTACTTTATTTCCTGAACTAATATCTGCAAAATCCGATACAGAAGGTGGCGTTTTAACAATAACTGTATCAAGTCCAAGACTCTTTAAATAAGATTTGAAACGTGGATTGGTAAGAGTTCTCTGTTCTATATCCCTGTTAAATAATGGCTTCTGAACAGACTTCAAAGGTTGAAGGTCAGCAGTGATATATTCTTTTACCCTCAATTGAACAGGTTTACTATTTTTGAAGTCATCATAAAGTGGCTGTAAAAGAGTAATATCATTGGTATTTTTTGCTACTGTGATAGCAAATATTTTTATTTTGTCATTCTGTGGTAACGTCACAGACTTGGTTCCTTTGGGTATATTGAATTCATATTTGTACAGATAGCTATACTGGTAAGCATCATTGGCCTTAGGTGAATGATGATGTGAAACATACCATGCAATATTGTCCCGTTTTGAAAAGGCATTGGTAATTTCAGCAACTTTTAAATCATTAAAATAAAGTTTACGACCATAATGTTGACCCACCCATCCTGTCCAATCCTGTACGCTAAAATTAACAGTCTGATTTCCAATTTTCAGATTACTTTGGGTATCCTGATTTGCAGTAGCAAGGATGTAGATTTTATTGAAATCACCTGAAGGTAAATTTATTTTTTGCCCTTTTGCAGCCACCACATTGTTCTTTCCGTCACTTGTATTACCAGTTTTAAACCTTATATCCTCGCTTATAATTTCCGATGGAAATAACTCCGCAGGAAGTGTTAGGCCATTTATCATGTTACCATCAGTCCTGCTATTGTCGAAACTAATAACATCTTCGTTATAAGGGATTTCGATGTTTTGTTGAACAGGTTTTGGAAGTATTTCACCCGGCTTTTCAAATTTAACTGCAAAACTTCGTATAAGGAATTTTGTCATATCGAAATTCAACAAACCATTTGTGAAATCTACTGAACCAATTTTCTTTTCCTGGCCATTAATTTCGTAAGCATCAATAATTTTACCCGGGAATTTGACTGATACACCTTTAGCATCTTTGCCATACAATTCGCTAAAGCGTACTATATAATAATCGCTCTCTTCTGCTTTTTTGAAGGCCATCGCGTCAACTTTATGGGTATTTATATTCAGAAGAGAAATTTCTTTGCCAATTGTACCACCATGCTTTGATGTTTCAAATGCGAGTAGTGGCGCGTTCAAAAAACTACCTTGCCAAGGAGTCATAGCGTAAACCCAATCACCGGAATGGGCATAAATTCCATATTTGAAATCATGAATTCCCCAATCCTGCGTACCCTGATAAACATACGAATTTGCCTTGGGAGTGTACATCAGAGTCAAACGTAAAGTGTTATTGTCAGGTTTATCCGAACCATATTTACAATCTTCCAAAATTGAAACTCCATAATTGTTTGGCCTGTCGGTAATATCAATCCACTGGCGTCCTGGAACTTCAAATTTCACATCATTATTGTTAGTCCGCTGAATAGCAGCCGTATTTAGTCCATAAGTAGCAAATTCGTTTGTGACCGTTGTCGGGAATGCAGCTTTAAGACTCACTTCTTTCGACTGCCAGTCAATTTTATTGCTTACTTCAATCCGTTTTCCTGCTTCCCCTGCCGCAAGACTAATAATTTGGGTTATTTCTGAGTTCATTCCTTTCTTGTTTACTTCTATAGCAACACGCACAGCTCCCTGTTCAACGACCTTTACAGTTACCTCTTTATTCATAAAATCTATCGGTGGATTTTTGCGGTCGTTCCAGTCCATATTCCAAGCGGGCCACTGAGACGGGCGTTCCTGTTGAAATTGGAGTGATACAGGTTTAGACAGAACCTCTTTTAATGCCATTTTATCGTAAATACTTGATATATCGCCATTAGCATCAATCATTACTTTGAAATAACTGTTTTCAAGTGACTCGGTTGTTGCAATCATTGTCGAAGCAGCAGGGGTTTCGGTAGTTTCGCGAACATCAAAGACTGCAAGCCCGACCGAAGGCAGTTTAGCAAGAAAAATAATTTTAAGCTTGTTCCCTTTTGATGAAATGATCTGTGAAGCAGCTATATTACCATTTTGGTCAAATACTTTGACATAAGAAGGCAATTTAGCATAAATGAGTTCGGCCGTAACAACATCTTCACGCGCAATTGCCACCGGATTATAAACAACAATCGCTTTTCCATCAACCTGAGTATTAAGTCCGCGTGCAATTGTACTGATTGAATTTTTCATTACTTCCGAGAAACAATTCATAGCAATAAATTCATCGTTCCAAGCATAGTTATAAGCTAATACAGTACTTGTACCCGGAAGAATATCGTGAAACTGACTACCGAGGACAAGGTCCCAGGCATTATTAATTTTATTCATTGGATATGAAGCTCCGCCAAGCCAATCTGCAACAGAAGCAAGTTGTTCAGCCGATTTTGCCAATTGTTCGTTCTTCCTGTTGGCACGCTTCATAAAAGATTGCGAGGTCATTGACCCAGCGCTATGTTCCGTAAGAAGGAGGTCACCAGCGAAAGTTGGGAGTTTATCGCGAAGTTCGGGAGTAATGTCTTTAAACATCTGATCTGACGGCGTTAATACAACTTTGAAATTGCCATCGTTATGTTTAAGACTATTTACAGCGTTTTCAACATCTCGTTCTCTTGGGGCTCCCCCGACATCACCGGTGCCATAGTAACGAAAATCGAAAGATACACCATATTTATTGATGTTACTTGTCATTCTGTTAGTCCATTCTTTGTCCTTGTCTAATCTTTCAACTACATTACTTGTATAGCTGGTGGCATTCAATGCAGATAATAAGCCCTTTCCATCGGGGCCTTCCCAAACTCCAACATTGAATGGAACCCCATTTGTAGAACGCCAGGTGAGTTTTTGTGTTGAGAAACCAAGAAGGCCTGTATGACTCCATACAGATGGCAAAGTTGCCACAAAGCCAAAACAGTCGGGAAGCATATAATCAAAACTCTCTTTTTTAAATTCTCTTTTGAAGAAGAGGTTACCATAAAGCACCTGACGTATAACAGATTCTGAAGAAGAGATATTTACTTCTCCCTCATCAACAGAAGAACCGGAAACAAACCAGCGACCTTGTTTTATATATTCACCAACTTTTTTATAGGATTCAGGGTAGTACTCTTTCATCATATTGTACCTACGCGATCCGGTAAAGTTGAATACATAATCAGGATATTTTTCGAGGAGTTTGAAGTTGTCCTCCATAGTGTTTTTGATGTATTCATTGATTGTAGTGGGATATTCCCAGTTCCATTCAGTGTCGAGATGGGCATAACCAATGGTGTACAACACTTTATCCTTTGAAATGTCAAACTTTTCCCTTTTTTCGACCTGCTGTGCAAACATAGAAAAAGGCAGGGAAAACCATCCGATGATGAGGCAATAAAACAGTTTTTTCATAGTGATTTTTTTTTGTATTCGATTATAATAATTTTCAGCTTTTGATTTTTATTTTTAAAAAACTGCTGACGGGGGAAGGTATTTTTTAAATATCTTCTACATCCTATTATTACAAAAGTAATGAATATATCGGATTAAAATATTAAAATTACTTTATTTGTGTGTCAAAATGGTACCCAAAACAATTAACAATATGTTAAACCGTCACTTTTCTGGAAAGGGAGTAAAGGTGTGTCTTACATATTCGTTAGTTCAGGCGACAAAATGAGAATCAAAGACTTTTCAGAAAAAAGTATGGGATAAAGAAAATTTTAAAAGCCGCCTATACTATTTGAAGAACTGACATTCCTATATTTTTCTTTTACTTGTGTTTCGCGATAAGCCATTGTTTATAAAACAATTTGTTCATGGTGTTTTATTTTTGAAAAAAAAAGACCGACTATTAAACATTAGTCGGTCTCTCCAATATTTTAATGGTAATTACCAATTAGGACTTTGAATTAATGATGGGCAATTTGTGATTTCGCTTATGAGTAAAGGCCAGTAATAATTTTTCGATGTAAAAACTCTGTCTTCAAGTTTGAAACGCTGCATCTTATAAGTCACACCACTAACAATATAAGTTCCGGTGGCATCTGCAACTGGTATCATACCGTGCGCAACTCTCTGTGTTCGCGGGTAAGGCCAAACCAAATCGGGAGTAGAAGAAGCTTTGGCTGCTGTTTCCTGTGCAAGTTCACTTTGAGAATCCGGCTCCAGATTCCAACGTGCGTAGAAATAACGCTTGTTTTCATAGAAAAACTCAACCCGTCGTTCTCTTTGTATGTATTTGTGAAGTGCTGCAGCATCTAATCCTGGAGGAACCGGAACCATAAATGAACGGGCACGAAGAGTATTTAATACAGTGTAAACCTCCTGGCTTGGACCATAATATTTATTCATTGCCTCGGCATAGATTAATTGAATTTCGGGAAGACGCAACATTGGAAAGTGTAAAGGCCATGTACCGCTCCGTTTCCAGTCTTCATGAAAGAATTTACGAAGGTAATAACCTGTTGATGTTGCGTTACTTGCCCCAAGTTTATCAGTGCCTGAAGCTGTGTTGATGATTTTATTTTGATAAGTACATCCATGATACATTACGTCTGAATAAAAGCGGGGGTCGCGCTTCTGGTATGGTAAGTTTTCATCAAAACCCTTCGATTTTGCCAGAGGATCATAGGTGGCATATCCATAACCATCATTGCCAACAAATTCATATTCATCTACTTGCTCTTGTAATGGTTGCAAACGAGCCGCACCGCCATAAGAAGGCGGAATATGGTCACCCTGCCAGGATTCTGCCTTGCAATTTGGTTGTACTAAAATCCACTCATTTTGAATAGCAACAGCATCAATGTAAATCTGCTTGATTCTGGCATATACCATATTATTGCTTTCAGCTTGAAAATTGCTACCCATCCCTTGATAAAGACTGTAACGTGGTGCTCCGCTGTTTTGAAGATCCATAACTGCCTTTGCTGCATCGGCAGCGAGTTTCCATTTTTCTTTATCATAAGAAGCATAAGAATCTTTACCAACACGCGTATCGCTACCCGGTAATTTTCCACCATTGTATAAAGGACTTGCATTCATGTAAAGAATAATGGCTTTCAATGCCATAGCAGCACCCTTATCTGCTCGGCCATATTCATTATCAATATGTCGAGCCGGTAAATTTGCAATTGCAAAATCAAGATCAACCATTATTTTCTTAACAAAATCAGGCCATGATTGACGGGCAAATTTCAAATCACCAGCTAAATCCACAACATAATCCATATAAACAACATCGCCATACCAACGTGTTGCCAAGAAATGAAGGTAAGCACGAATGAAATGAGCCTCTGCAACACGGTTTTTTAAATCACCGGCTGTAAGTGGATTATCAGGAGATTTGTATTTTTCGACTCCTGTAATAAATACATTTGTTTTACGAATAGAATTATAGAAATCACCCCAATAAATTCCAAGTGTTTTACCTGGCCCAACCATACCAATAGACGGGCCAAAGGTTCCAAAATTAAACTGGTCGGGGATGGCTGTTTCAACTTTAGTTCCTTTACATTCGTCAGTAATACCTGATATTGAAAAATCCGTTAATCCTACAATCCCTTTATCACGATCACGCATATCGCGATACAACTTATTTGCCATGCTGTTCACCTTATCCCAAGTGGCAAATGCAACCTCTTCAGTAATTTGACTATCCGGAACTCTGTCAAGAACTTTGCCGCAAGAGATAAATAAAAAAGCAAAAGTGAGTAAGGATGTACAGGAAAAATATACTTTGTTTTTCATAACTAAATCAATTAAAATGTTACATCAACACCAATACTAAAAACTCGCTGAATAGGATACCAGTCGCCACCTGTGTTTGTTTCAGGGTCAACATCGAATTTTTTTAATTTATCCAATGTTACAAGGTTTAAGCCCTGAACATAAAAACGTGTCTTTGAAAAACCAAATGTCTTCAAGATATTCGATGGGATTGAATAACCAATCTCCAAACTCTTTAACCTTATATAGGAAGCATCAGCAAAAAAGAGTGAGCTAAGAGAGTTTTTATTATTTGGATAGGGTCCATAATGCAGTGCCGGGTAAGTTGCGGTAGCAGATGTAGCTGGTTTCCAACGATCTAAGTGTAAATCCTTAACCCTGCCAATAATATCCTGACCATAAGTTGGAAAATCCCAGGCTGCAGCATCCGTTAGTTCAACGCTTACTAAGGCAGCTCCCTGTAATAAAAAACTTGCATCAAACCCTTTATAAGAAACACCCATTGGAATACCAAATTGTATTTCGGGATTTCGGGGATTACCCATTGCAATCCTGTCTTCCTGATCAGTAATTTTTCCATCTCCATTTTGATCCTTATAAACAACATCTCCAGGTATTAATTTATTACTCCACGGCTGGAAGGATGCAGTATTTAAAGCGTCGGCTTCTGCCTGATCTTTTATAAAGTGATCAAATTCATAAAGAAACTGTTCCCCAATACGTGTACCTGTACGGTAAGCAGAAGGGACAGGCTTGCCGTTCGGGGCAATATGTTCTACTTCATCCAGAAAAATGATTTTATTACGTGCAAAAGAGAAGTTGGGACGAATGTAATAGGTGAAATTTTTTCCGATTTTATCATTCCATCCAATCTCAAGATCAATTCCCTTATTATCAACTATTCCAATATTTAATTGAGGTGCACTTAGTCCAACAACTGCAGAAATGTTTTTTGCATAATTCTGTCCCGGAATATTCAAAATGTGGCTACGACGTTCATAGAAAATATCGGCAGTAAGGCTTAACCTGTTTTTTAGTATCCTGGCATCAAATCCGAAATTTGCTTTTTTTGATGTCTCCCAGGTTAACAATGGGTTTGCGAGGGCTCCCTCATACACTCCGGCGGGAACACTTGAAGCTTGTGTCATACCTAAATTGTAGGTGTCACTGTTTACCGTATAAAATTGAAGATACCCAAACCTGTTGCCCGGAAGTTGATCGTTACCAACTATTCCAAAAGACCCCCTAATTTTTAGATAATCAAAAACAGAAATATTTTTCATAAACCCTTCGTTACTGACAAGCCACCCTATGGCAGCCGCGGGAAAGAGGCCATATTTGTGACCTTTGGCAAAGTTTTCAGAACCGTTGTAAGCAGCATTTACTTCAAAAAGATATTTTTCTGCATAATTATAGGTTGCGCGCAAAGCTGTTCCCTGAGTTGCATAAGGAATATCGTTGTTATAAACGCGAACCGATTGACGAATTAAGAAAAGAGCTGAAATGTTATGAGGTCCGAAAGCTCTTGAATAATTTAATGTGGCTTGTACGTCATTTTTACGTTGAGGTGCTGAATTGCTAACACCGTTATTCATAGTGTTATTATCTGTTCGTCGTGGCGAAGTATAAGCTCCGGTGTAATGACCTCCATTCATTAACACATCCACTCCAACAGATGGTCCGAATGTTGCATATCCGCCATATTCCCTATAACCTTCTGTTTCATGTGGGATTGATCTATCAATCATATTCCCTGCATAAATATCATAAGAATACTGAGCCTCAAAGCTCAACCCCTTTGTTATGAAATCGAGCTTGTGACCCATGGCAAAGCTTCCTTCCATATATGTATCATAATAATTCTGAAACCCTGAATAAGCTAATTCTCCCAGAATATTATAACGATACAAGGCCGTTCCGAAAAGTAATCCCTCAGGGTGTTTCGAATTATAAAGTGCATTTGCCGGATTGTCATTTTTCTCATTTATCACAGGGTAAATTGAAGGTTGCGTATTTGCAATCGTAATTAGCCTTGCAGCGGTAGTACCGGGAGCTATTCTATTCTGAATACGCCCACCCAAATTCAATTTTACATAGAAATTATCTGTAATATTTATATCAATATTTGACCTGAAATTATATCTTTTAAAGACTGCATTGGTATTATTTGGACCTTCATTAGTATGTTGATAGTTGCCATTTTGGTTCATATAACCCACCAAAACAAAATACTTGGCCGTTTTTGTTCCGCCTTGAATATTCAGGCTATAATCTTGTTGCATACTTGGTTTGAAGGCATAATCAAAAAGATTGACATCATAACCTAATCCATCAGAGTTATCTCCTTTTGCAATTCTGTAATTATCAATCTGTGCCTTACTGAATAGTGCCTTAGTAGTAAGTGGATTATCATTTAAATTGGCTTCGTTATAAAGCATCGCATAATCTGCAGATCCGAGATATTGAGGAAATTTAATAGGAGCCGAAATACCGGTAGCGGCTTTAAAGGTTACATTAGCCTTTTCCATTACCTTCCCTCTTCTGGTAGTTACCAAAATAACCCCGTTGGCCCCTCTTACACCATAAACTGCCGTTGCCGAAGCATCCTTTAAAAGTGTAAAAGTTTCTACCTCATCTGGATTAAGATATTGGAAATCACGCTCAATACCATCAACGATTACAATAGGGTTTTTGTTACCGAGGGTGGACATACCACGAACAATAACAGAGCTCCGGTCAACACCAGGTTCCCCGCCACTATACTGAGTTACCATCATACCTGACATTCTACCTGCTAAAGCATTAGACAAATTGGTAGTCGGGCTTTGTTTAAGATCTTGTGTTGAAATTGTGGTAATTGCACCAACTATTGTCACTTTTTTTTGTGTACCGTAACCCACCACAACAACTTCATCAACTCCAATCGTTTCTTCCTCCATTGTAATACTTATCGTGTTTTTTCCGTAAATAGCAACTTCCTGTAATTTCATCCCTACAAATGAAAAGACAAGAATATTGGCATCAAGAGGAACTGACAATTGAAATTTTCCGGCATTATCCGTTGTAATGCCCGTTGTGGTACCTTTCAACAAAACCGTTACTCCTGGTAATGGCTGTCCTTTTGAATCGCGTACTGCACCTGAAATCGTTTTTTTCTGTGGCTGCTGTTGATCAGACAGACCAGAATCAATCAACCTCTCGTTAAAAAAGGTATTCTCCGAAAAGCTGTTACCATAAGAAGCCATAACCAGAAATGTCATCAAGACAATAAGTTTCATCTTTCTGAATCTCAGTTTCATCTCATCCCCAAATGGAAATAAGATTTCTCGTTTTTTTTTTCATACTTTTTAAAACATTAAATAATACACAAATAATAATTAACACTAAACAGGAGGTTGTTGCAAAACTCACCTGCTTTTCTACCATTACCACCAAATCCGGTCATCTCGCAATAATTAAGGATATTACCAAGTTTAGTCTCGCCAAAGATACCCAAAAACAATGTATTTCAATTAAAATAATTTAAAATTACATGAAATAAACATGATTCAAAAAACAAAAAACAAAATGAATATAAACTTCATACGAATCGAATATCAATAAAGTAATTCAAGGAATGACAGAATGTTTTTAAGGTCAGAAAATCAAATCAGCGAAAAGGATCAGACTCCACCCATAAAGCCAAATAGCATAAATATAGTAAATGCTATTAGACTTATAAATAAAATTATATACAGAACAAGAAGATGGACAATAATTTAAACAACCTAATATGGCGTTAATAGATTATTTCTTAATAAAATTAGGATTTAATTCGTAGGGAACCGGTGCCTTGGTTTCTTGCCTCCATTTCTCAAGCAATCCGAGTAATTCATTGGTTTTATCCCGATTAACATTTGCCAGATTATGCTTTTCTCCAATGTCTTTCTTCAGATTATACAATTCCAGATCATTATTTTCGAAATATTGAATAAGTTTCCAGTCTCCTGATCGGATAGTAGAACCTGGTCGTGTCCTGAAAATAGTATCCTGTGTTTCCTTGTTGCCACCTTCGAGATAAATAGGAAAATGCCAAAACAATGGCCTTTCTTTGAACTTCTTTTTACCTGTCAGTAGCGGTAAAATACTCTGCCCGTCAAGTATTATATTTGCAGGTTTCTCAATCTCAGCAACTTCGAGAATAGTTGGGAAAAAGTCGAGGCTTGAAACCGGAATATCAGACTTGGTTCCGCCTGATATTTTACCTTTCCAAAAAACAATCATTGGTTCCCTGATTCCACCTTCGTAGGCAGAACCTTTGCCTGCACGTAATGGCCATTGTTTAGTTATGTTATAAACTCCGCCATTGTCTGATGTGAAGATGATAAGTGTATTTTCTATTTCACCCGATTCAGTCAGTGCTTCGATCAATCTGCCAATTTGTGTATCAACATTTTCAACCATGGTAGCGTATTCGGCATTATTCTGTCCATTCCATTCTGCCTTTATTTTGTATTTTGCAAGTAAGTTTTTTAAAGGCTGTATGGGTGTATGGACAGCATAAGGCGCGTAATTCAGGAAAAAAGGTTTGTTTTTTACCAACTTTAGAAAATCAAGGGTTTTGTCCATGATCAGATTAGTCAGGTAATAGTCTTTGTAAGGAGCCACAAGAGGCACATTTGTATAGGGAGGATAATAGCTTCCTGGGTTTCCTGCATGGCAACCTCCAATATTGACATCAAACCCGCGTTGGAGTGGGTCATCGGATAAATGCCATTTACCGGCGTGACAGGTTACATAGCCATTTTGTTTTAAAATCTCGGGAATAACCTGAATATTAATATCTAAGGTCACTATGTTAGTGGTTGGGATTAGTTTACGATCTTTACTTTTCCCACGATCTGAATTATCTACAGTGTAAATTCCATGCCTTGGAGTCCATTGTCCGCTCATCAGGCAGGCCCGACTTGGGGCACAATTGGCTGCTGCAGCATAGGCATTGGTAAAAACCATCCCTTGTGAGGCGAGTTTATCCAAATTTGGTGTTTCATAATATTTGCTCCCCATGAAACCGACATCTTTCCATCCCAAATCGTCAATCAATATTATTACAATATTGGGTTTATCTGCTTTATTCTGAATAGTTTCGGTGCAATAACTGATAGCAGGAATCAGTCCAAGAGTGGTAAGAAGGAGATTTTTTCCCATAATTTCACAAATGATTTTAGTGTAAAAAAAATATACCAATAGGCGCTATCGGGCTATCTCTTAAAAATAAGATAGCCCGATAACAAAAATCTTAATAACCTGTATTCTGTACCAATTTTGGATTGGCTTTGATTTCATTCAGTGGGATTGGAAAACGGGTCATATAATCTTTCGCACCCGATACACCTCTTGCAAGTGCTTTCGTGATCAATTTTCCCTGACGAACTAAGTCCATCCTTCGCACTCCTTCAGCAACGAATTCCCATCCGCGTTCGTTTAACAAAGCGTCACGCATAACATCTTTTGAGGTTAACGTTACAAGTGTATATTCAGGAGCACCTGCTCTTTTCCTGACCAAATTCAGCAAATCGACGGATTCCTGGGTAGGGCCACTTACCTCGTTCAGAGCTTCTGAACGGTTTAGCAATACTTCAGCATAACGGATCATTGGCACATCGTTACCATGGCTTTCGGATACGGCATTGGGGTCAGGAACATATTTAAAGCAGCGGACTGCTTTCCCAGCATCTTTTGAATCGAGAAGATTGTGTATCTTTCCGTTAGTTTCAGTATAGGTAAACAGAAACCATCCCAGACGTTTATCGTTTACATCATAAGTTTTTACCCAATCGTTGTAAACGCAAAACATTGCACCATAATTCAGCCAGTTGGATTGTATCGGATAATTAGGGGGAAATGCATGCGGCATATAAACATTCCCATGAAGTGTTGTTAAGGCAGGACTGGTCAAAATAACCTCTTCGTTTACTTCATTCTGAACTGCAAACATATTTTTTAAGTCGCCGCTAAACAATTTATATTTATTTAGATCAATAACCTGTTTGTTGATGTCAGCAGATTTTTGCCATTGACGGGTATTCAAATAGAACTTCCCCAGCAGCGCAAGAGCTGCCCCTTTTGTAGCTTTTCCCCATAAACTTTGAGTTAATGGCAAATCAGTTGCTGCTGCCTGAAGTTCCTGTGAAATAAAGGTATTAAACTCGTCATCTGTAGCCCGCAAAGGCTCCATATTCAGTATAGAAGCCGTGGTAATAATAGGAACTGGACCAAAATATTCCCATAAGTAATAATAATCAGCAGCACGGATAAACCTGGCTTCTGCTTTGTATTGTTTTACCTTATCTGCTGATATTGAAGTTACGTTATCAATATTATCCAGCAATGAATTGGCATTTCGGATACTTTCGTAATACTGTTGCCAGGGAGTTGAAAACATTGTGGACTGCGAATCCCATGAATATCCCATGAACAAGACGGCTGTTGATTCATAACTTCCGCCCCACTCCCACATAATATCCCCAGGAAATTCGTTCAAAGTGTACATTCGGTCGCGCATACTTGCATTAACCTGCATGTTGCTGTACGATGCGACCAAAACACTGTTAATGCCTTCTTCTGTCTGCAAAAATGTAGCAGGATCATACTGGGTGTAAACCTCTTCTTTCAGAAAATCGCTGCACGATGATAAAAAGAGAGCCATGGTTGCAAAACCGACTATATTGTGTAAAATTCTATTTTTCATTTTTAGTTTCTTGTTTAAATTAAAATGCTAAAAAGTAATATTTGCTCCAATTCTGAAAACCCTTGCAAGCGGATAATTATTATAACTGCTTTTTGCAATAGACGTACCATCATCTGTTTGATTCGCTTCGGGGTCAAAACCATCAAATTTAGTGAAAGTCACCAGGTTTTCGCCTGATAAAGAAAGCAATACAGATTTAAACACCTTGAATTTACCAAGTGGGACATTATAACTAAGAGTAATGTTTTTCAGACGTACGAACGAGGCATCTTGTACCGTGAATGAGTTAATCATTTTGCCATTAGCAAAATAAACAGCAGAATTCACTCCTGAAGGATACCCAGTATTTGGATTAGCAGCAGTCCATCGGTTCACATAGTGTTCTGTCATGATATTCCGGTCGAAGTTAATCGGGAACATTGATTCGAGCACGTTAGCATTGAAGGTTTCAATTCCATGAACACCAAGCAGATATATTTCAAGATTAAAATTCTTATATGAAAAAGAGTTGTTGAAACTGTAGGAAATATCAGGAAACGGGCTACCCAATATAACACGGTCACTGGCATCAATCTTTCCATTTTTATCATAATCGAGAAAAATTGGTTCACCTGGTTTTGCAGTTGGTTGGGCAGATTTGGTAATATCATCACCAACCTGAAAAATACCGGTTACTTCATAACCATAGAAAGCCCTCATTGGGTAACCCTGCCTTACCAAAGCAAACCCCGGAATATTGGCAACAATCCCACCGGTGATTATATCTCCAACGTATGAAGGTAATTCAACTACTTCATTTTTCAAAGTAGAAAAAGTCAGACTTGATGTCCACTGCAATTTACCTGTTAAATTTCGGGTTGTTAACGACAAGTCAATTCCTGAATTCCTGACAGTACCAAAATTGGTGCGGATAGTTGAAAATCCGGTTGACATTGGTACCGGTTTACTAAACAACTGGTCAATTGAATTCTTTGTATAATACTCGACATTACCTGAAATACGGTTGTCAAAAAGCACAAAATCAATTCCATAGTTAAACTCCTCTGTTGTTTCCCATGTTAAATCAGCATTAGGAATCCTGGCAGGCTGCGCACCACTCAAAATCGTACCTCCCAGCACAGTGTTTCCACCGGCGACAAATGTTGAAATTGTTTCAAAATTGCCTATTCCTTCATTTCCCATACGGCCATACCCGAATTTTAACTTTAGATTGCTTATTTCAGGAATATTTTTCATAAAAGGCTCCTCTGTGATTCTCCATCCGGCAGCTAATGATGGAAAGATGGCATATTTGTTTGCATCTGAAAAGCGGGAGGTGCCGTCACGCCTGATAGTGGCAGTCACCAAATATTTATCCTTATAAGTGTAGTTGGCTCTTCCGATATATGATTGCAGTTTATATACTGTTTTGGCAGAATTGACCTGAAAGGTTAAGGCATTTCCACTTTGAAGTAAGTTTGTGTTTGTTACATCCGACAAAAATCCGGTAGCATAAGATCTTTGGTAAAGGTTTTCGAATCTCTCCCAGGTTGATCCTACCATCACTGATACATGGTGTTGCCCAATGGTTTTCTCATAATTAATCAACCCTTCAGCTAACCAATATTTTGAATTATTACTGTAAACATTTCCTATACCACCACTTGCTTTTCCTTTTTGTGTAGTCCGATCCGAATAATCATCATTCCGCGTATTGTACAAATCCCCGCCGAGCCTGACTGTTGCTTTAAGCCCATTGGCGATTTTGTATTCACCGAAAGTATTACCATAAATGCGGTTGTTTTGCTCGCGAAAATCATATCCATAAGCAAGTGCAACAGGATTGTCCAATGCAATACTTGGGTTTTTGTCGTACTCGCCATTTGCATTTTTATTGGGCGTTAGTCTGGGATCAAACATCAGCGCTGCATTCAAAGGATCGGCATTCTCTCCTCCACTGTTACTTTCGTTTGCTATTTTGTCCTTAATATTCAAACTTCCGTTTAAGTTTATCCCGAATTTGAATTTGTCACTTGGATTAAGTTCGAGGTTAACAAGTACATTATACTTTTTAATTCCGGAACTGACCATAATGCCATCCTGATCCAGATATCCAAAAGATGTGTAGTATTTCGATTGTTTGGTGCCACCGCTGACTGATAATTGGTGATTTGTTGCAAAGGCATTTCTCAACAATTCGTTCTGCCAATCTGTCCCTTTCCCTGCTGAGGCAATTTGATCTGTTGTATAAGGTATTGTTTTACCTGCATCTTTGCTAATGTCGTTAATCATTTGGAGATATTGGGTAGCATCCAATAAATCAAACTTATAGGATGGAGATTGAAATGCTGCATAAGTATTGTATGAGACCTGAGTAGTACCTTCTTTTCCTTTTTTAGTTGTTATCAATACTACGCCATTTGCAGCTCTTGTTCCATAAATCGCCGCTGCCGAGGCATCTTTCAATATTTCAATACTTTCAATATCCGATGGGTTAAGATTTGCAGTATTACCACCCGGCAATCCATCAATTACAACAAGTACGTTGTTGCTGCTGTTGATCGAACCAGCCCCACGGACATTAATATTTAAAGTTCCTCCCGGTTCTGCATTTGCCTGACTGATATTAACACCTGCAGCTTTACCCGACAGGAGTTGCAGTGCATTGGTGGCGACGCCTTTAACGAAATCTTTAGAGCTTACCGAAGTGACTGAACCTGTAATATCACTTTTTTTCATTGTTCCGTAGCCTATTGCAACAACTTCATCAAGGCTGGTAATTTCTTCGGTTAGAGATGTATTTATAACTGTTTGGTTACCTATACTAATTTCCTGCGTTTTCATTCCTATAAAAGAGAAAACAATCACTTTGGCATCAGCAGGCACCGAAATAGTAAATTTTCCATTCAAATCTGTAACAGTTCCAATTGTGGTTCCCTTTACTAATACACTCACTCCTGGCACAGTAAGCCCTTTGTTGTCTTTTACTACACCCTTGATTTCCTTCTTTTGCTGTTGTTCAACTAATGGTTTAGGAACAACACCTTTTTCTTTTAAGATAATCTGTAGCTCACGCACTTCATAATCTAATTCACTCTGCTCACAGACGGATTTTAGCACCTCTTCGAATTTGGCATCACGGAAATCAACTGTGATCTCTTTCGAATCATCAGGAATACTGCCCTGGTACAAAAATTTGTAGTCAGTTTTCTTCTCAATGCTCGAAAGGACATCATGAATGTTGGCTTTGTTAAAATGAATGGAAAGTGTAACCAGCGAAATGCTGCTACCAAAGGACGCCATAACCAGAAAAGTCAGTAAAACAGTAATTTTCATCTTTCTTAATCTTAGTCTCATCTCATCCTCAAACGGGAAAAAGATTTTTCGTTTTTTTTTCATACTTCTTAAACATTAAATGATACAATAAAACTTATTACCACAAAATTCGGTTAACATACGATATTTCAAAATATTACTAAATTAAGTCTTGTCAAAGATACCTAAAAACAATCTAATTCCAATAAAAGATTTTGAATTACGTTAAATGAGCAGAACTTCAAAAACACAAATCGAAATGAATATAAACATTATGCAAATCGAAGATCAATAAAGTTATTCCGAAAAAACAGAAGTTATATTTTGACCAGGTAGTCAACAACGAACAGGTGATTTAGCAACGGTGAAAGAAAAAAGCACACCTAATTAATTCGGGCAAAGGTTTATTTGTCAACAAAAAAGCAGATGAAAAATCACCTGCCTTTTTGAATTATTTTAAGTTTGATTTTTTTTTATATATAACTATTTATCCCAATATCCTAAATATAAATCATATAATATGAGTTTCATCGTTTATCCCACCAAACCTTAGAAGTATAGGAATCACCATTTGAATAACGGCTAACCGCGTCATTATAATTGACTGTATTCAATAATGCTTCCCTTGAGGAATAGACCGTGCGGCGTGGAATAGTGCCGTTGGTTGAACCGAGGTTTGGACCAGGGGTCAGCTTAGGATATCCCATGCGGCGCCATTCAATAAATGCTTCAAACGAACGGCCAAATAATTGTATCCATTTCTGCGTCCCAATCTTTTCAAGTTTTTGCTCCTTGGTCAAACCTGTAAATGACAATTCTGCTGCAAAATTGGCTGGAACAGTTGTAATAAGATAAGGATTTTGTGCCAAAGCCGCTTTAACCCCGTCCTGATAAAATACCTCAGCCTGATCTGCAGTACTTCCCCATCCTTCAAGTGCTGCTTCTGCCTTATAAAAGCAAACATCGGAATAAGACATTGCTATACAAGGAATTGCCGGACTATATGTTTTATTGAAGAATGTCAATTGCGAAGCGGTCGAATAATCATCTTTAATGATCGTCTTCAGAATGGCATCCGTAAGTGCAACACCAATACCTTTGTACGCTGGTTTACCGGCCTTGACCGAATTAACTGTAGGTTGCACTAATCTGAGCAAACGTGGATCGTTTGTGTTAACAAGCTGATCAACAAAAGTATTTGCCAGATATTTCAGGTCGGGACTGCCTGCCAGCCAATGGTTCAAAACTGGGTGTACATTACTGTTCGTGGCATCATTGTACGTAGGAACGGCGGCATTGTCGGTATTACTTGTCATTAAAGTTTGACCCATAGCCTCGGTTACCGTTTTCTGCGCTAAGGTTGGATTGGCATAACGAATACGCATTCCAAGCCTTAATTTTAGGGAATAAGCATATTTCTTCCACAAAGTTGTGTTTCCTTTGAAATAATAATCAGCATTGCCATAACTATCATCGGTTGCATTGATCTGTGAAATTGCCGCATCTAAATCTGTTATAAGTGTTTGATAAATATTTTCCTGTTTATCGAATTTTGGCTGATTAACAATTGCATCAACACCTAAAGCCGATTCAGAAAAAGGGATGTCACCAAATGTATCGGTGAGCCGCTGCCAGATTGAAATTTCAACAATACGGGCTATGGCGATTTTCGTACGTGCTTTAGGATCTGCTTCACGACCTTTAAGTATCTGGTTTCTAATCTGCGAAATATTACGGATGAATGAATAATTATCACTCCAGACATTGTCGTCAGTTTGTTGAATGTACCGGGAACTCGAAATCAGTACACCACCTGCCCATTGTTGCACCCATGAGGCATATTGGTTATTTGGATATTCATACCCTTCCGAAAAACTTGCATCCTTCTGAGCCTTAGCAAGAAGAAGTCCAGGATCCATCGTTGAGAGGGAGGTTGGAGGAGTGTTGATTTTTTCAAAATCTTTTGTACAGGCTTGCAAAACAAGCAACGCACCAATAATAAGATACGCTATTATATTGCTATTTTTCATTTTTCTAAAATTTAAACGATAAGTATTAATTATAATTCCAGACTTAAGCTAACTCCGAAAGTTCGCAATAATGGCAAAGATGTTGATTCAAGGCCTAATGATGAGTTGTTTACGTTAAAAGATGCAGCATCTGGTGCATAACCGTCTGTTTTACGTTGAAAATAAAATAAATTCCGTCCGTAAATCCCCGCTTTAATTACCCGGAAAGGGGTTTTTCCAACAAACTTAGCCGGTAATTGATAGTTTAAAGTCATTTCACGCAACATTATATAACTGGCATCATTAAGCATATCTTCAGAAACAACATTGTCCTTGTCGGGTGCAATGACATTCCAATAATCCTGAGCCCTTATTTGTTTGGTGTTAACCTGACCGGTACCTTCCCATGTTCCATCGGCTTTTTTCTGACCAACAATACCTTCAGCAATATAGGTCCCATCCCTGCCGGGAAGAGTTTTCTTAATAGTACCATAGATCAATTCCTCCCGCAAGCTTTGCGAAAATATTTTACCACCCTGACTTATATCAATCAACGCGGAAAGGACAAATCCTTTGTAACGGAATGTATTATTAAATCCGCCTATCCAGTTTGGAAGGGCATTACCGATTTCATACAATGATTTTGAATTCGATTTCAGGGGAATTCCTGACACAGGGTCAATCAACCGATTGCCATTTGTATCCCTTAACCACTGGAAACCATTTCCAAGTATGGTTCCAAAAGGTTTCCCGGGAGTTGCAATAACTTGCACATTCCGGTCGCTACCCAACAGAAAGGTTGATACTCCTTCTGCCAAAGAAACAACTTCATTGCTGTTGCTAGAAAAGTTGAATGTGGCATCCCACTGAAATCCACCATCTGTGTGAATTGGTGTGCCGCTAAGCGCTACTTCAATCCCTTTATTGCGGATTTCACCAGAGTTGATACGCCTCGAAGTGAACGATGTTGAAGGAGGCAGAGGCACGTTAAGAATTTGGTTTTTGGTATTTGCATCATAATAAGCAGCAGTAATGCCAAGCCTGTTATTAAGGAAACGTGCTTCAATACCAAACTCAATCGAAGTGGTTAACTCATTTTTGAGGTTTGGATCAGGAATTACAGAAGAAAAAGAACCGAGCGGTTGTCCTCCATGAGGGTATTGATCCAAAGAATAGGTGCCGGTCAACTGATATGGGCTGCCAGAACTTCCAGCCTGCGCCCATGATGCACGCAACTTTAGAAAATTCAGTTTGTCACTTTGCATTTTCAAAGCATCGGTGAGTACCAAACTACCACTGACTGCAGGGTAGAAGAATGAGTTATTTTCAGGGGATAATGTTGAAGACCAGTCGTTACGAGCAGAGACATCCAAGAAAAAATAATTTTTGAAACCGAAAGAACCGGTACCGTAAACCGAGTTGATAGCCGATTCGCTAAGGCCAAATACATAAGTGTTAATCAGGGTATTATTGAT
>CAILKW010000256.1 GCA_903834845.1 uncultured Bacteroidia bacterium
ATTTACAATTGGTACTTCGGGTGATGATTCATGAAGATCAAAAGCTATGTTGACCTTTTCTTCCTTTATTAATTGAATAATAGAATATGCAACCTTTTCATTCAGAGAACCATCCGGTCTCCCGGGATAGGCACGGTTGAGATTTCTTGTTTCAAATCCTGATAATTGCTGGTTTGATGGGAATTGAGCAAATACCAAAGGGTCGGGCCATTGGTCAAGAGGATTGGTAACTCTGGAACCCAGTCTGAATTTACGTGTTCCTTCTTTGGTCTTAATGTTGTAGAAATCTGGAAATCCCTCCATAGGATCGGTACAAGTGAAAGCACTGTTATTCAGCCTGGGAATAATAAAAACCCGACCTTTGGTGACTTTGAGATTCTCAAGAATCACTACCGGAGCCAAAAATGCAGCTGCTTCGTTTGCGTGAGTCCCTCCGCCAAGAAGTGCAGTTGCTCCCGGAATACCACTGTCGAAAAGATATATTTCAGCATCACCGTTTGTCCCCTTAATATCAGCAAAATAATCACTTAACATCCCCGCTTTAGTAAGATACGGACTTGGATAAAGTGTTTCGGGATGGTGCATTTTCCTAAATTCGAGAGCAGAAATAACTCCTGCTGCGGCAGTTATTACCAAGATTAGTATTGTTGAAAAATGTTTCTTTATCATTTTTTTCTACTTTATTTGTAATAAGCGCAGAACAAATACCAATAAAACCATAGCCATAGCCAATTGATTTTTCCATTTTTTTTCATTCAGAAATTCGATGGATATTACAAAGGTCACGAAAGCAAGAATCAGCGTATATATGTAGTATAACATTGAAGTAATATTATAAGAGTAAATTTGAAAGTTCTTGCGCATAAATCAGAATCAATATTCCTATTGTCATCGAAACAGCAATTGGAATCAAACATATTCTGAGAATTTTGAAATGGTTTTTCTCTTCAACAATTTGTGCTGAATATGCACAAAGTAGTGAGGGAGGAGGCATAAGATCGCCCAAAGCAGCCATCAGAACCAGTGCGGCAGTTACTATAAGTGCACTTTTTCCAATAAATACATAAACCAACGGAACACCGATAACCGATGCAGAAGCATAGGCCGAACCCATAAATGGCATCAAACCTGCAGCAAAATACCGGAAACCTTCGGGGAGGCCGAGTGCTGTAACAGCCAAGTAGCCACGGACACCTGTAAGGGCAAGAATCTGAAGAAACATTCCGACTCCAATCAGGATTGCCATCACAGGCATTGCGCTTCTTAGAGCTTTACGTGAAACCTCAATCAGCTTAACCCCTTTTTTTGTTAATAATCCCATCAATGCACCAAGCATAAAAATAAGCGGAACACCGAGGTGAGGCACATACTCATGAAAGCGTATTTCGCCTATCATATAAAGAATAACGAAAAACAGAGGGAGGTATAGTTTAATTCCGTATTTTGTGTCCTCCGATTTCTTCAGATATTCTAACACCTGTTCAATGTTATACTTAGGAAGGTATCTGAATCTGAAGTACAAAGCGGTAATAATAGCGGCAGGAAATGATGCGAGCAACAATGGAATTCCAAAACCTATATAGGGCATATCAACTCCACCGCCAATGATCATAACCGGAATACTGATTGGAGGGGCAACTTCGCCAAAAACGGCAGCCATTGCAATTAAAGCACCTGAGGCAAGTCTATTCATGCCAATCGCAATAAGAATTGGTGCTACCAAGGCACCAGTTGTAAGGATGCAGGTTGACGACAACCCAGTAAGCATACCGGGAAACATAACAAAAAATGTGATGACGATAATCAGAATTGTGGGGTTTCGGTGAAAAAGCTTGAGGATTCCCTTACTTATACCTGCAAGGGCACCTGTATCCTCCATGACTCTCATAAAAATCATGGCAGTAGAAATAATCATAATTGCCTCCAGGAAACCAAAACCACCTTCAACCAAATGACGTACCGGAATACCATGTCCGCCTATCAAACCACCAACAACAGCTGCCAGCATCAAAGAAACTCCGGCAGGCATTTTCAGCAGAAAGATGCCTGATGCAAAGGTTGCAAGCATACAAATAAGAATAATCAGCTCAAAACTCATAAGAATTTTTATAAGATTAGGTTGTAGTTCAAAAGTCATACCAGTAATATAAATAACAATAATATAAATAGTTACATATATTTACGACTTATAAAAGTGTATTTCGTGATATTTCAGCCCGACAGATTGAGATAAAACAGCACAACCCGGACTGTGTTTTCTGGCTTTGGAAAAGGTTAAAAAGGTTTTATATTTGGGGATAAATAACAACCAGTGTGCTACTAAGTACCCTCGAATTTGGATTCGAACCTCAAAACAGATAACTTTGGGACGGCAGAAGAAAAGCACTTTCTATAATCGCTTCAATATATGTGTTTTATATTTAGAAATACAATACGTTGAATCCAATTCAGATTTTGGAGTGTGGCCTGAACAATAAGGGAATAAGGTTATTGGGGCGGTAGTGTATTTTGAGTTACTAAGGTTAAAGAATTTAAAATAAGGTTTTTAGACTTGAAAAGCATTTTTAAAAAACCTTAGTAACCAAGTAAATTCTCCAACATACCAACCTTATTCCCTTATCATGGTTTCAACATTTCGTGGTAGAAGTGCACAAACTCATCATACTCTTCCTGAAACGCTTTCTTCTTTTTGATGTTCCTGTTGGTTCAAAATATACTTGCAAATAGTAAAGGACAAACATTATCTGTAAATATCACAATATTTGCGCGTTACATTTTGTTATAGAATAGGTTAAGATCAAAATGAAAATAAGGTTTTTGTTCGTTATAAAAACCTTATTTTTGTTTTTCCAACCTTAATAGCTGTGTTAATGAATATGTATGTCAACCTTATTTACCTTGTTATTAATTTTTTAAATCTAACATAGTGCTTATGTTTATTAAAAATGAAGTTTAGAAGTAAAAACCATTAAAAATGGATGAAACCTAACAAAAAACCACAGAGTGGTTAAACGTAAATAGCCCCCGGTGTAGTTTACGGAACCGGGGGAATGTGAACAATACCCTTCACAACAACCACGGAGTGGTTGAACTTTGCTTTATAATATTGAAATTTAACTCTTTCCGATGTCAATCTGTGTTTAGGTGTCTATTCTAATTTTTTTATATATGAAATCCACTATTTACCTCCTTCAAAGACCACTTTTTTTGTCTCGTCATTCATCCTGCACAGATAAACACCCGGAATAACCTGATTGTCTGAATCATTTGTGCCATTCCATTTTAAAATCAGCTGACCTTTGTTTGTTCCCTTATAAAGTTGTTTAATCTGCTGTCCAATAAGATTGTAAATAGCAACTGTGACATCGGTTTCAATATAATTCCTGATTTCGATGGTAATTTCTGACGCAAATGGATTGGGATAACATTCAAACTTTTCTGTCTCATTGACAATTTGAACGGCAGACAATATATCGGAATTTACTTTCACGAAGAGCGACCCATTCTTTTCAAACAAATCCTTTCCGCCAACAACTACCTTGTTCAGTTTATATGTTTGGGTATTTCGATACAATTGAATGTCAATCGCATGACCGTCGGAGAAACCATTAACTGATTCACTCATTCTATCATTGCTCGATGCCGGAATACTGATACTACAGCCCATCATCTGGTCTATACCGATAGTTGCAGAACCAACACAATACTTACCATCGAAGATACCGATCTGATCACCTGCCTGTAAACCGGAAGCCTGCAAATCAACAATATGGATATTAAAATGGTCGGTGCCATTACCCTCGAATACTTTATTATAATGGGTTGAAGCAAGGACTTCGGAAACAAAGGCAGCTCATTTGTATTCAGTTTCAGGAATGGTTAAGGTGCAGCTGGAATTTGTATAAACTTTATAGCCTTTTCCTGGTATAAAGTTTCCGATATTGTTTATCCAATCGCCAAAAGTAATGTAGTTTTCAATGGTTTTGCCGCCTTCATCCATTACCTTGATAAGTTTGTCTTCATCAATAAGCGGTTGGACAATTGCTTTTGCATTCTGTGAAATTGTACATGGGTAAGAAATAATATTCCACCCAGAAATAAGGTCGATATTGTATGGCAGTGGAACAGGTACTCCTTCGACAGAAAGCGTACATTCTTCTGTGACATAAACCTTGTAACCTTTGGAAGAATTCAGGTTGCCGATGTGGTTTTTCCAGCCGCCCAAAATACCAAAATCTTCGATAGTTTTTCCAGCTTCGTCAATCACCTTTATAAGTTTTCCTGTATAAATCAACGATTGGAATATAACTTTAAGATCAAGATTGGATGGTATCACATTGGTGGAGATGATGTTCCAGCCAGGGTTAAGGGGTATATCATGTTTTATGGAAGAATTAACCGTAATTGCCAGTAAACTTGCCGTCCCGTTGCCACAATCATTGTGTCCTTTTACCGTAATATTTCCTGAAATTGCCGATGAGCTGTAATTTACCATAAGGCTGTTCGTTTCACTTGTTCCTGTTGCACCATCAGGCAATGTCCAGATGTATGAGGTTGCGTTGGCAATTGATGGAACAGTATAATTTACTGAATTCTGCCCTTGGTAAACAATAGAAATTCCTGAAATTATATCTGCATCCACGGGTAATGGATTTACAGTGATTGCCAATGATGATTCTACTCCGTCTCCACTTTCGGTACGACCTCTCACCGAAAGGTTACCCGAAACAGCAGATGTTCCAAAGTCAACCATGATGCTCCTAACGGTACTTGTCCCAGTTGCACCGGTTGGCAATGTCCATGAATAAGAAGTTGCATAATCGATGACGCCCGAAATGTATAAAACAGATGTTTGACCCTGGCAAACGGTTGTATTTCCTTCAATTACTCCGGCTGGAAATGGCAGTCTTTTTACTATTATATATAACGAAGTTTCAGTGCCCTGTCCACAAAAGTCAATTCCTGCCACAGTAATAAATCCAGAAGTTGCATCTGAATTAAAATCTACTATAATACTATTTGAGGTGCTTACACCTGTTGCCCCGGTTGGCAAGGTCCAGGTATAAGAAATTGCATTTCCCATTTCAGGGACTGTATAAGTAACTGATTTTTGTCCGGGGTTTACATTCGTTTCTCCTGAAATTTCACCAGACAATGTAACAATTGATATTGGCCGGTCACCATTTATAGTCCAGTTTTTATCCGAAGTAAGTATCGTTCTTGCATCAACGGCAGAACATTCATATTGCATTCCAGCTGCTCCTAACGCAAGGCTGTTAGGAGTGTTGACGTTTGTACTCCAGCCTTTTAAGGTGGCAGAATAGTTTTTACTGTCAATTGCGCAATAATCAAGCATATTGACCATATTCGGAGAGCCAGATAAATTCCATTTCCCAATGTCCTGATTAAATGCACCAGCATAATTCAACATTCCACTCATATCAGTTACTTTCGAAACATCCCAATTACCTATATCCTGATTGAAGGCTTCTGCTTTTTCAAACATAAAAGGCATTTTATCAACCGATGAAACATCCCATTCACTTAAATCCTGATTAAAAGCACTTGTTTGCGTGAACATATTTCCCATATTTGTGACTTTGGAAGTATTCCATTTTCCAATATCCTGATTAAATATGGTGGCATTATAAAACATTCCTCTCATATTTGTTACTTTAGAAACATCCCATCTGCTTAAATCCTGATTTAAAGAATCTGTAAAACAGAACATCGAGCTCATATCCATTACAGAAGAGACATTCCAATTCCCGATATCCTGGTTAAATGTACTTGCACCATTGAACATTCCACTCATGTTGGTGACTTTTGATACGTCCCAACCTGAAATATTCTGGTTAAAGTTCGTGGCACTGCGGAACATACTGCTCATCGTTTTCACGTTGGATACATTCCAGCCCCCTATATCCTGATTAAAATTACTGTTAAGCAAGAACATTGCCTCCATATCGGTCACATTGGATACGTTCCAACTACCTATGTCTTGATTAAAGTATTTAGCAAAGGCAAACATATAATACATGTTTGTTACCTTAGAGACATCCCATCCGCTAATATCCTGATTAAATATTGTATCATTATTAAACATACTAACCATAGTTGTTACGTTAGACACATCCCAGTTTCCAATATCCTGATTAAAGGAGCTGGCATCGCAAAACATTTGACACATATTTGATACTTTAGACACATCCCAACTCCCAATATCCTGATTAAATGCAGGTGCACCATAAAACATACTAAACATGCCTGTAACATTTGACACATTCCACCCTCCGATGTTTTGATTGAAGGTGCTTGCCCATCCGAACATTGTATTCATCGAAGTTACTTTAGAGACATCCCAGCTTCCGATATCCTGATTAAATGCTTTTGTATCATTGAACATTTGATCCATTAAGGTAACTCCGGAAACATCCCATTTGCTGATATCCTGATTAAAAACCCTTGCTCCCTGAAACATTGCAGTCATATCTTTTACGTTTGATACATCCCAACCGCTTAAATCCTGATCAAAAGTTGTGGCATAGCAAAATAAAGCATTCATGTTATTTGCAGAACCAACATACCAGTTACTTATATTTGCAGGACCAGTTAAAGCATAACAAAATCCAAACATATAACTCATATTGCTGACTTTAGACAGGTCGGGAATATCAATAGCCGAAATGTTCAGATTTTTGCAGCCCGAAAATGCAAATTTCATGCTATTCCATTGGGCTGTACCCCATTGTTCCACATCTAAAAGGTTTTCCTTATCAGCAATATCAACTGTAGGATTATAGGGTTGAGTAGTAAAAAACCTCTTTAAATTATCAGGAGAAATGCTCAGCCTGATAGTTTTGCCAGCTGGAAGATCAGGAATTTGTACGACTCCATAGACTTTTGGTAATATTCCTGAGCCATTTTGTTCTGCCGGAACGGTTTCCCAGGTGTAATTAGCCTCTCCACTAGTAACAAGAGCCAATTCAAGTGTAGTTTGCTCTTCCGGAAGCTGCCATAAGGTTACAAAATCACGGGTTACTCCACCATTGTATATAAAAGCAACCTGGTTACCATAGGCAGTACCAAAACTATTGGTAGCATAAGCTCTCACATAATAGATATTGTTTAACACTAAATTGCCTATTTGACTTGTAAAAGCACCGGTACCGGAACCATCAACCGTATAATTATTGCTTAAGTCAGGCAAAGGTGTTGTACTCCAAACAACACCACGGGCTGTTACCAATGTATCTCCCATGTCAGCAATAAACCCTCCTGAAACTACCATGTCGGCTGTGATAGTATGCACACTTTCTGTGTAAAGTGTTGGTGTTATTTGATGGATTGCTTCACGGTAACCGGCTACAACATGTTTCATCTCTCGGATGGTACGGGCATTGTTACCGTCTGCTATGTCACCCACAGGGTGTCTCTGAAAAGAGATATCAGGATCTGAAAAATATGGAACCCAAGTATTTGAATTTCCATCCGGATAAACCCATCCATCCTGATATCCCATAACAGTGCAATAATAATTATTGTCGTCACCTATCCACCGCCAACCAGCCGACCATGTGTTTTCAGGCCAGTTACTCCAAAATGTTGGACCCGGTTCATAGATCTGTTGTTTAGGGTGGTGAGCTCCAAAATTATGGCCAATTTCGTGTATAGTAGATAATCCGCTTGCCTGTTGTACCCTGACAACAGTATAAGCATAATCTTTTATTCCATATTTATCATACAGCAACCATGCAATACCTCCAAAATCATTGTTTGTGGTTAAAAGTAGTACTACGTCAGCAGCCAGAGCATCCCTAATGCCATGCACGTTGGGGATGCCTCCATCTGTTAGATTATCAAGATCAGAATATGAGTCACCTGATTCATTATATTCAACTGCAGTCGAATGAACCAGATGAAAGTTAATCCCCAACTTGCTGTTTTCGGATACAAGGTTGCAATTTGCGATTGATATGCCAATGGTGTTGTTAATGCTTCCCTGATGGGTATCGGCCCATTCTTTAGCAGCGGGAGTATATAGAACCAGGATATCTACTCGGGCTGAATCTTCAGGAGTAAAGCCGAGCTTTACTGATTTTGACCCGGTGGTGTTTTCATTATTAACGTTTACAGGATTGGTAATGTCTTTAGGCAACTGGCTTTTTATTAAGCTATCTTTGCTTTTGATGGACATGTTGCCGTCTTTAAGTATATCGAGATTGTTTTCATCCAACTGGATCAGGTACTGCTGAGTTTTCTGATGGTGAAACCGTGTCGTGTAATTTTCTTTGCGTTCCGGTATATCTATATTAAGCAAAACTGCCTGATTCGAAATGGATATAAAGCAATAAGCAAAGCGAAAATCGGTAAGCCTGGCTGTCAGCGTTGTGATACCATTAACATCGGTTGTCTTCGATTGAATTACTGACGGATATTCTTTCTCGGGAAATAAAGCCAGTAGCAGTGTATCGCCAACTGTTACGTTGTTATGGTTTCGTACCATCGGGTTAAGTACAAATGGCCTGGCATTTTTAATCGAAACATCGAAGTTTTTAATCGCTACGGAACTCCTTAAAGAAACCGGCTGATCTGTTTCGTCATTCAGACTAAAATATTTTGGCTGGGAATATAGAGTACTGAAGAGTAAAATGTTTACCAACAATAAGATAACAGACCTTTTCATCTTAACGATTTTTTGAGAAAGTGAATGTAAAGTTTGCTTGAAAATAATCACATTTTCGGCACAAATTACATTTTTTTTTAAACAACTACCAAATATGAGTTCAGTTTAAAAACTTGAAAGGGACGACTTGACTTTTTAGAAAAAAGCGGCTTAAAATTATCCTTGTTGATATTTCTCAGTATCAAATTGTAAAAACACTTTCCCCTTAAATTTTCAAGTAAATCCTGCTGCATTTTGCGAAGCCTTGTTTTGAAACTGAACAATCCCGACTGG
>CAILKW010000257.1 GCA_903834845.1 uncultured Bacteroidia bacterium
CAAAAGACTGAAGAAAAAACAAAAGAACAGTAGCAATTATAAGTCTCATATTAAGAACATTGTTAATTGAAAACACAGTTTTATTGATTATTCTTTGATATTCATCCGTAATTCTTCTTCGCTGTTTATCTTCATTTTTCCTGAGATTAATCCATAAAGAGACGGAATCACATATAGGGTAAGAACTAGGGAAAAGAGCAAACCACCTATAATTGTAATTCCCATAGGTACGCGACTTTTGGCTGCTGCTCCAAGTGCCAGAGCAATTGGCAGTGCGCCTAATCCTGTAGCAAGACTTGTCATCAGAATGGGTCGCAAACGTAATGTTGCAGCTTCAAGAACAGCTTCATTCAGAGATAATCCCAAACTCTTTTTTTGATTTGCAAATTCAACGATTAAAATTCCGTTTTTAGTTACAATTCCGATCAGCACAATAATTCCAATTTCGCTGAAAATATTAAGAGTTTGATTAAAAAAATAAAGCGATAATACAGCTCCTGCCATTGCTAAAGGAACGGTAAACATTACAATTAAAGGATCACGATAGCTTTCAAACTGAGCAGCCAGCACCAAATAAATCAATACGAGAGTAAAGATAAAGGCATAGAGCAAACTACTACTGCTTTCGGCAAAATCTCGCGAAGTTCCCGCTAAAGTAGTCGCAAAACTCTCACCTAATACCTCTTTTCCAATTTTCCGCATCTCTTCAATACCCTGTCCTAATGTAACGCCGACAGCTGGTTGGGCTGAAACTGTAGCGGATACATAGCGGTTAAACCTGAAAATTTGCGGTGGATTGCTTTGATTTGAAAGACGTAATACATTATCAAGCTGGATAAGATTCCCTTTTGAATTACGTATGTATATGGATGACAGGTCGCGTGGATCGTTGCGGTTAACGCGAGTGGCCTCACCAATAACCTGGTATTGTTTATCTCGTAAAATAAAATAGCCATAACGTTGTTGACTAAAATATAATGACAAATTCTCAGCCACATCTCTCACCGATACTCCCATTGCTTTTGCCCTGTCACGATCAATCTCTACCCTAAGCTCCGGCTTATTAAATTTCAAATCCACATCAACTACCTGAAAGGCTTTATTTTCCTGTGCTTTATCTAAAAATTTGGGTAATACTGCCTTCAATTGTGCAAAACTTGGAGCAAGGATTACAAACTGAACAGGCAAACCTGCTCCTCTTCGTGTAGTCGAAATTGTCTGTTCCTGAGTAGCATAGGCACGTGCAAAATTCCATTTTCTGAGTGTATTGTTGATAACTTCAGCTATCTCTTGCTGACTGCGTTTTCTCTCTGAAGGCGGCACCAAACCAATTCTCGCAAATCCACCATTTGTACCTCCACTTGATCCACTTGAGGTAACTGTCATAATCGCGTCCTTTTCAGGAATAGTATCCAGAAAATTAGCAATTTCCTTGACATACATATCCATAGCCTCATACGCAGTACCTTCAGGGGCAGTCATACTAATTCGTACACGGCTTTTATCTTCCATAGGTGCCAATTCGGACGGAATTTTTGAACCAATCCAAAAAATAATCACTAACGAAGCTGCCATAATAAGAAAAGCAATCCAACGATGAAGAATAAACGACCGCAAAGAGCGGCTATAGCCTTCGGTCATTCTGTCGAAAAGTTTTTCACTCCAAAGGTAAACCTTACTTTCAGATGTCGATTTTTTCAACATTCTCGAACACATCATTGGTGTAAGGGTAAGGGAAACAAAAGCAGAAATAATTACCGATCCTGCAACTGTTACTGCAAATTCCCTGAATAGTCTTCCTGTTAATCCACCTAAAAAAATGATTGGAAGAAAAACTGCTGCCAGAGTTATAGTAGTTGAAATAATCGCAAATATTATCTCCTCCGAGCCTTTATGCCCCGCAATTACAGGATTTTCACCATTTTCAATTTTCTTATAAATATTTTCAAGGACCACAATGGCATCATCAACCACAAGTCCTGTGGCCAGAACGACACCCAGCAAAGTAAGCAGATTGATCGTAAAACCAGAGGCGTACATCAAAAAGAAAGTACCGATAAGCGAAATTGGTATAGCCAAAACGGGTATTAAGGTTGTTCGCCACTGCCTAAGAAATACAAAAATGACTAATACTACCAGCGCAAAAGCGAAAAAAATCGTCTCTTCAACTTCTTTAATCCCCTTCCTGATATTAATAGTATTATCAGAAATCAGTTGCGTTTTAATATCAGCAGGGATCTCTTTTCTCAACTGTGACAGACGTTTATAAAACTCATCTGCAATTGCAATATGATTTGATCCCGGTTGCGGCTGAACAGAAAGAGCTATTTGCATCACACTTCCATTTCCCCTAAGATTGCTTCTGAGATTTTCAGCACTAAGGCGAGCCTCACCAATATCCTTTAGCCGGACTACAGCACCATTTTCTTCTTTTATCAACAGATTATTGAATTCTGCTTCTGTGGTAAGTCTTCCTAATGTTCTGATTGTCAATTCTCTTTCGTAGCCCTCAATACGACCTGAAGGCAACTCAACATTCTCGCGTAAAAGGGCACTTTTTACATCACTGGGAGAAATCTGGAAAGCAGTTAACCTGTCGGGATCGAGTTGAAGCCTCATCGCGTATTTTTTTTCTCCATAAAAACCGATACTGCTAACACCCGGAATTGTTTGTAGCCGCTCCTTGAAAACATTAATACCGTAGTCTGTGAGTTCAAGCAAACTACGTGTATCGCTCTGAATTGCAAGAATTAAAATAGCATCAGAATCGGCATCTGTTTTTGAAACAACAGGAGGATCACAATCCTGAGGCAACTGACGCATTGCTCGTGAAACACGGTCACGAACATCATTGGCAGCGGCCTCCATATCCTCATCGATATTAAACTCAACAGAGATGCTGCTTCTTCCATCACTTGAAGAAGAGGTAAGTGTCCTTATTCCGGCAATTCCATTAATTGATTCTTCCAGAATTTCAGTAATTTGAGTAGAAATAACATCTGCATTTGCACCGACATAAGAAGTTGAAACAGTAATTATTGGCGGATCAACGCTTGGGAACTCTCTAAGTCCCAGAAAATAAAATCCAACAGCTCCGAACAGGACAATCACAATTGATAGAACTGATGAAAAGACCGGTCGTTTGATGCTAAAAGAAGCAATATTCATTTTGTAAATATTCAGTGATTGGATGATTACTTTGCAATTCTGGCTTTAACCGGCATTCCCTCCTTAATCTGAAGTAATCCACTTATTATAAGTGTATCACTTATTTGCAGACCTTTAAGTATTTCAACTTCAGTTTCGGTACGTATTCCTGTGATTACTTTCGCTGTAGCAACTTTCCCGTTTTTAACAACAAATACCTGTTCGCCATCAATTACAGGAACAATTGCCCGGGCAATGATAAATATCGTCTCTTTACCCGGAAACAGATTAAGTTTGATCGAAACAAAAGAACCTGGAAATAAACTTCTGTCGGGATTTGATGCCTGAGCTCTGATTCTTATAGATCGTGTTGAAGCATCAATTTTCGACTCAAGTGCGTAAATTTTGGCAGAATAAACCCTGTCATTTCCTTCAACAGTGAATTTAATCTCCATATTTTCAACAAGATTTGCTTTATATTTCTCAGGTATCGAGAATTCAATCTTTATAGGATCCAATTGTTGAAGTGAAGTTATTACGGTAGTGTTGGTAACAAATGAGCCTTCGCTCACCATTCGTAAGCCTACAATACCATTAAATGATGCAATAAGTTCTGTCTTTGATATCTGAGCATTCAGCAAATCCTGCTCTGCTATCAAGGTGTTAAGTCCGTTTTCTGAGATTTCGAACTCTTCTTTGCTTATTCCATTTAGTTTGAGAAGCTCTTTTTTGCGTTCAAATTCTTTGGCTTTTAACTCAATCTGTAACTTGCTTTTTTTCAATTGAGCCTGTAAATCAGCATCAAACATCTTCACCAAAAGCTGTCCCTTATTGACATTTGCGCCTTCCTGAAAAAGAATTTTCGTTACCTTGGCAGAAATTTCAGGGCGAATATCAATTGCTTCGTTTGCAAGTAAAGAACCGGTATAAGAGTAAGAAATATCTTTTGATGACAACTTAACAATAGATCCATCAACGGTTAGGGTAATTTTTGGAGCTTTACTCCCTTCCTTATTGTTTTCTTTTCCCCCTTTACAGGAAAAGAATGAAAAAAACATAGCGATCAAAAGCCCGAATAATATTTTATGCATTTGTAAAAAGTTGGTTTGAAACACAAATTGAAACAATAAACTGTTTGGACTTGTAATTTGGCAATAGGTTTAAACAAAAAAAAAGATTAAATAACGGTAATGATATAAAAAGAAGGGGCGAAACCCTTCTCTTTATTATTATGCCGGAGCGTAAAAACACCTCACCGGTGAATTGATTTTACCCTCTGCAACCAGTTTCTTGATTGCCTTATCAATCTCTTTCTTATCAATTCCTGTGGTTTCGGCTATTTCACCACCTTTTACCGGTTTTCCGGCATCTACAATTGCCTTGAATACAACTTCTTTTGTTTCCATAAAGATACTTTTATTGAGATTTATAAAAAAAACATTTTAAAGTTTCGATAACCTGTTGAGTAGAAAATGATCAGCGAGGACAATCGCTGCCATAGCTTCCACAATTGGGACTGCCCTTGGTAAAACACATGGATCATGCCGCCCTTTTGGATTAATTGTCGTCTCATTCTCATCTTTATCAATTGTCTTTTGCTCTTTTAACAAAGTAGCAATCGGCTTAAAGGCTACACGCCAGTAGATATCCTGCCCATTAGAGATTCCCCCTTGGATTCCTCCAGAATGATTTGTCAGTGTTGCAATCTTATCACCTGATTTGATGAAAATATCGTTGTGTTTCGAACCCGAAAGTTCAGTTCCGGCAAAACCTGAACCATATTCAAATCCTTTTACCGCATTGATTCCCAGCATTGCATGACCCAGATCAGCGTGGAGTTTATTAAATACAGGTTCTCCCCAACCGGAAGGGATACCAGTAACAACTCCACTAACCACACCTCCCACTGTATCATGATCTCTTCCTGCCTCTTCAATTCTGTCAATCATCTTTAAAGCTGTCTCAGGATCGGGACATCTTACAATATTCGATTCAGTCAGAGAAAGATCAATTTCCTGATAAGATTTATTCAATGAAATTTCTCCAACACTTGATACCCAGGCATTGATTTTTATTCCAATGCTTGCCAGTAATTGCCGTGCAATTGCACCAGCCACTACCCTTGCAATCGTTTCGCGTGCTGACGAACGACCACCTCCACGATGATCGCGAAAACCATATTTTTGATCGTAAGTATAATCTGCATGTGATGGACGATAAACATCTTTCATATTGTTATAATCGTCGGAATGGTGATCTTTATTCCTGATTATAAAGCCGATAGGAGTCCCCATTGTTTGTCCTTGGTAGATACCTGAAAGAAATTCAACTTTGTCATCTTCATGGCGCTGAGTTGTGATATGTGACTGACCAGGTTTACGCCGATCAAGCTCGCTCTGAACGAAATCAACATCCACCATTAATCCTGCAGGGCAACCATCTATTACTCCACCAATAGCTCCGCCATGTGATTCGCCATACGATGTAAGCCTAAAAATCCTTCCTATTGTATTCATATTCACAAATTAACAAACCCGAAGTTTATACTTCGGGTCTATAAAAGTAAGCTATTTTATCGAAATCTGAAATAATCAGATAAAAATTTTAGCAACAGCCGCAACCTGAACTCTTCTGTTCACCACAACTGTCACTTTCGCAACCACCAGAATCACAACCTCCATCGCCACAACCACTTCCACAGCCACAACCTGAACTGTATGCTGCGTTCAACTCTTCGGATGTTGCATCGCGAACTTCAAGAATTTCACCTGTAAAAAGAAGATCTTCGCCAGCAAGGGGATGATTAAAGTCCATCTGAACAGTATTTTCATCTACAGAAACCACAAGACCGTCCATTCTCTGTCCACTTGTTGACATCATAGGAACACTATTTCCCGGAGAGATCAGCTGTTCGTCTATCTTTCCGTCAACCATAAAAATATTTTTGGGAAGATCTACTATAGCCTCTTCATTGACTTCGCCATAAGCATCAACCGCAGTTATTGAGATTTCAAAAGCTTCACCAGGATTCTTTCCTGATAAACCACTTTCGAATGCTGGCAACATCATACCAGAACCATAAAGAAAGACAAGCGGACTATCTTTCCCTGCTTTTTCAAAAACATCACCATCTTTACCGTCCAATTTCAATTCGTATGTGACGGAAACCATTTTATCTTTTGCAATTGTCATAATCTGTTGATTAAATCTAAATATATAAAGCTACAAAGAAAACACGTTATTCTGAAATATACAATTCAATACTACAGAAAAGCTTGAAAAATGTTCCGATTAACCAAGAATTAACATGCAAACATTTTTCATTTTTTTAAATATTGAAAGGCATAACCAATAATCTACAATTTTATTTTTGAGTAACTATCTCATATTTAATATTATCCAAGCAGATATATGCTGGAGTATTCATTCCCCAGGCACCATTATCGGTTGATTTGAAGCGCAATGTCATTTTATTAATTTTACCAAGTGAAGAAAGATCAACGGTAGTCCATTTATTGACTATATAGTCCTTCGAATTATCGTCAAAACGATAATCAGCGAGAAAAAATTCAACCGATTTAACAGAATCTCCGGCAGCATTAAAACCAATAACACTAATTTTAAACCAGTCTTTGTCGTTACCTGAAACGCCGCCAAATTTTTTTGCAAAGCTGAGATCACCATTTTTCATTGTTAAGGCCGCATAAGTTGAATTACAAACACTTACACTTTTAATAGTGTATTCAGCACCGGTCGCAAATGAAGCATACGCATCATTTCCTAATGAAGCTGAATAAATCGCAAATTTGTTTATTCCATTTGCACCATCGAAAACGCTATACTGGTTTCCATAACCTGAAGTGGTTATATCAGACTTTTGAGAATAAACAAAGGCATCCCAGGAACTGTAAGCTGCATCAAAGCTATTTTGGAATTTGATGCCGACAGAATTAAATTCACCAGTTTTGTCGGAGCCATTCCAGTATGATGAACTTCCAAGTGATAAACTCTCGAAATCAACAGTTATAATTTCACTCTGATCTCCGGTTTCTTGACTGCAAGATGCAAAAACAAACAAGCATAAAACAATCGCATTAAGCAGATTTTTAACGTTTTTCATATTCAAGATTGATTTGTTGTTGATGATTTATAAAAACTCATGCGTAAGTCGCAAATACATGCCGCACATAAACACCCTGAAAAATTATCTGCAAGAAACGTCCTTAAATCAGAGGTAATTGGTTCAGAAAGACACCAACACTCCAAAATCTGATCGTTTCGACATACAAACGACTTCTTACAGCACGGACAAATTTTTTCCATAACACAATAAATAAAATATTTATTTGCCGGCTTCCTGTCCCAATAGATAAATGAATAACAATGAATTGCAGTTCACTTTTGCTATTATTCCCGAAAGCAAAAAATATGTAGTGAATCTCGGCAGGTCTTCTGGCTTGTCCTGTTTTCTGAACCTTCCCGCTCCGATACAATCAGAACAGTGGTTTTAGATCAGAAACCTTTAATTGGACTTACAGCTGCGGGTACAGCTCCGGTTTTGAACCGGATTCCCTTTTCATTACCCACTCCCGGTGAGGAACAGGTAATACCGAAAAACGCTGCAAATATAAATAATCTGTATGAATTTGAACTATTAGTTATAAAAAATCAGCGATTCACTAATCCGAAAATTCGAAAATCCGACAGTCAGCCGGAGGCAATATATCCTCTTAAAACTTTGATTTTTTTTGGTATTTTTATTGCGTAATAAAAACGTCATTTTATGGATCCAAATGAGGCAGCAAAACGGATATCGCATCTTAGGGAAGAACTTGAAAAACACAATTATAACTACTACGTTCTGAATAATCCCGAAATTGATGACTACGCTTTTGATCAATTGATGGCTGAGTTAATTGGCCTTGAAAATGAATTTCCTGAGTTTTTTGATGCAGATTCTCCCACACAACGAATTGGAAGTGATCATAACCAGGAATTTAAACAAGTTGCTCATAAATATCTTATGCTTTCTTTATCAAACACTTATACAGAAGAAGAGGTGCGTGAATTTGATCAGAGAGTCCGAAAACTCACTGATGAGAATTTCGAATATGTTTGTGAACTGAAATTTGACGGAACCTCAATTAGTCTTACTTACGAAAACGGATTGTTAATCAGAGCCGTTACCAGAGGTGATGGAGAAAAAGGAGATGATGTTACAGCCAATGTTAAAACTATTAAGAGTATTCCGCTCAAATTACGGGGAGATTATCCTGCTGAATTTGAGATTAGGGGTGAAGTTTTACTTCCTTTTGCAGTTTTTGAAATGCTGAACCGCGAACGCGAAGAAATTGGGGAACAACCGTTTGCAAATCCTCGAAATGCCGCATCAGGAACATTAAAGTGTCAAAATTCAGCAGTTGTGGCATCCCGAAAACTTGATGCCTATTTGTATTATGTTTTAGGGAATAATCTTCCTGACGATGGACACTTCGAGCTGCTTAGACATGCTTCTCTGTGGGGATTTAAAGTTTCGGAACACACGCGAAAATGCCGCAATATTGAGGAAATATTTGACTTTTTGCGCGAATGGAATGTAAGAAGGAAGGATTTACCGGTTGCAACCGATGGAGTAGTGATCAAAATCAACTCCTCCGCTTTACAGCAAGAATTGGGTTTTACTGCAAAGTCGCCGCGCTGGGCAATTGCCTATAAATTCAAGGCTGAAAGGGTTAGTACCACCCTTAATTCAATTAGTTACCAGGTAGGACGAACAGGCGCAGTCACTCCGGTTGCCAATCTTCAGCCAATTTTGCTCGCTGGAACAGTAGTAAAAAGGGCAACACTACACAATGCAGATGTGATTAAAGGACTTGACCTACATTTTGGAGATGTTGTGTTTGTTGAAAAAGGTGGTGAAATAATACCTAAAATTGTAAGTGCTGATCTTACATTTCGTCATCCAATGAGCGAAGCTGTCCGTTTTATAGAACATTGTCCTGAATGTAATACACTATTAATCAGACAAGAAGGAGAATCAGCATTTTATTGTCCTAACGAAACGGGATGTCCTCCACAGATTAAGGGGAAACTTGAACATTTTATTACCCGAAAAGCAATGAATATAGATGGTTTGGGCTCCGAAACAATTGAGTTGCTATTTCAAAATAACCTGATACGCAATATTGCTGACCTGTACGAATTAAAAATAAGTGATCTGATTTATCTCGAACGGCTTGGTGAAAAGTCAGCGACACGGATTCTTGAGAGCCTTGAAACGTCAAAAACAGTCCCATTCGAACGTGTTTTGTTCGCACTTGGAATCAGATATGTTGGTGAAACTGTTGCGAAAAAACTTGCCCGTGAGTTGAAAACCATAGACCAAATCGAAAAAGCTACTATTGAAGAACTAACCGGAGTTGAGGAAATCGGTAGCAAGATCGCCGAAAGCATCATAAACTGGTTCTCAAACGATCAAAACAAACAATTAATCGGTAGGTTGAAGAATAACGGACTTTGTTTTGAGCTTAAAACAGAGCAAAAAGCAGGTCAATCAGAAAAATTAAAAGGGTTATCACTTATTATTTCCGGTACTTTTGAAAAATTTTCACGGGATGAATTGAAAGCTTTTATCGAATTAAATGGAGGCAAAAACGTAACTTCTATTTCTGCGAAAACAAACTATCTTGTTGCCGGTGAGAATATTGGCCCTTCAAAACTTGAAAAAGCGCAAAAGCTGAAAATCCCAATAATATCAGAGGATGAGCTTTTACAACTTACGAATTGAAAGTAATGAATTTGTACTATTTTTGGGAACTTAATGAGCTGTTAAACTAAATTGTAATTTTGGCGCAACATGTTTAAAAAAATTATAAGATATTACGCAACGAGGCTATTATTTAAAGCCTATCAGAACAGGCAACGGAGCACAAGAATTAAAACGCTGAAGAATTCGAAAAATGTTGGAATCCTTTGGAATCCACAAGATGATGGAAGCGTTGAAACTTATGAATTGCTCAGAAAAACCTTACAAGCCAGAGGTATTCAATCGTCAGGAATTGCTCATATCAGTTCGAGCAGCGAAATGGAGTTGCTGACAACTGAAACCCATTCAGGATTTCTGGACAAACGAAATCTTGGTTGGTTCGGTCGTCCTAAAACTAATGTGGGAATGCATTTTATCCGGGAATCTTTCGATATTTTGATCGATCTTTCAATTATCAAAACAGTTGCTTTGCAGTATATCTTAGTTTATTCGCAAGCAATATTTAAGGTAGGGTGGCAAGGCATCGAACCAAATTATTACGATTTGAATATTGATGTTACTGAAAAACCTCAGTGCAGATACCTGATGGAGCAAATTGTTTATTATCTTGAAAATATTAATGAAAAGAGTTGAATTACAGCATGGAAAAAGACTTTAGGGGAGCAGGGGTGGCTTTAATTACCCCGTTTAAAGCCGATCTGACAATTGATTTTGAAGGATTGGGAAAGATTGTTGACAATCAAATTGATAATCAAATTGATTTTCTGGTTGTATTGGGAACCACTGCCGAAACAGGAACATTAAACACTGTCGAAAAACAGCAAGTTGTTGACTTTGTCTGTAAACGGGTCAATGGCAGAATCCCCATTGCTGTTGGTATAGGAAGCAATAATACCCAGTCTGTAATTGAAAGTATAAAAAGTATGGACCTTTCAAAGGCAGGAGCAATATTATCTGTTGTTCCGTATTATAGCAAACCTACACAAGAAGGTATATATCAGCACTATATGGCAATTTCCAAAAATAGTCCTCTGCCTGTGATATTATACAATGTGCCGGGAAGGACAGGAGTAAACATGAGTGCGGAAACCACCCTGCGTTTGGCTCATAGCTCAGACAAGATCATTGCCACCAAAGAAGCCTCAGGAAATCTTAATGAGATTACAAAAATATTGCGAGACAAGCCTGCAAATTTCAGTGTTATATCCGGTGATGACAGTTTGATTGTACCTATAATTGCGATAGGTGGTGAGGGAGTAATTTCAGTAGCCGCAAACGTAGTTCCCAAAGCAATTGCCGACCTGACACATTTTGCGCTTAATGGGGATTATAAAACAGCCGCTCAGCTTCACCAACGCTTACAAAAAATCTTTGATGCACTTTTTATTGAGGGCAATCCTGGTGGTGCAAAAGCAGCTTTACATTCAGCCGGAATCATCGAAAATGTCCTGCGGTTGCCACTTGTACCTGTTTGTAATCAAACGTATAAAATTCTGTCAGAGGAAATGGATAAATTGATCTGATTATTTGGATATTTGAGATCGGAATTAATGATTATGTTTATTTAGTTCCTATTGTTGAAAATGACAATGAAATATTTTTAAATACAATCATTCCAAGTAGAAAAGCCACAAAAAAATATAAATAGACAGCCACATGAAGAAGAAATTGGATGAAGAAGAATTGGATATTTTACTACACCATCAAAACGATCAACTGAAAATTTCAAAAACAAGAAAGGTTGATTTGGTAAATGC
>CAILKW010000258.1 GCA_903834845.1 uncultured Bacteroidia bacterium
ACCAACCGATTGTTTTTCTTTGTTTGAAACTCTATACTTTGTTTTCAGCACGTCACATCATACAAACTCAAAACTTCGTTGGAAGGTTTGCGCGCTAGCGCTGGTTCTTACAATTGGTTGGTAACGTTCGGAAATATATGTAGTTACCGATTGCGGGTTGCTTCTCTGTCGAGCCGCACCGCCGTTGTTGCGGGCTGTGAACTCCGCAATCAGCACCGAAACGGCAATTATCATATATTTTTTGTTATGGGCAGGGTTTTTCTGTGCAACCGTTCCTTTCAATATATCTATCTTTTAATTCATTTAATTTTAAGGCTTTATATGACTTAAGTCGAAAAACATTAATGAAATAAACACAGCCATTTTTCACTTTAACTTTATCGAAAATATATGAACGTCCAAATATTTCTGATACAAATATTATCGTCAACACTATCCAAATTAAAATCTGATAATTACCTATTGAGTCTAACCAAGCATTTAGGGGGGGATATAATTTCAAAAAAAGACCGAACCCAATAGGCAAACTTGTCAAAAATAAAGTAAAAATCATATACCAAAGACTTGAATTATTTCTCTTTCGGATACTAGTCCATTCTGATTGAGCATATTCAAAACTTTTTTGTTCAAGCTCTCTTTGGAGTTTTTGTTTTTTATCTTCATTCTCCTTTTCTTTTAATCGTGCTTTTTCTTCAAGCTCTTTTTGTTTATAGTAGTTTAATTCTTTCTCTAAAGATTCCTTTTCTTTAAGTGTTTCCTGAAATTCTGTTTCCTTTCGTGTTTTTTCTCTAAAAAAGTCTTCAATGAATCCTTCATCATCAAGAAAGTCTAAGGAAGAATCTATGTTTTCAGATGTAATTAATTCAGGTGAGTTTGGTTTTTCTTTATAGGCATGACTTAATTCAATAGCTTGTTCATCTGTCAGCTCCCCCTTTTTATATTTAGATTGCAGGGTGTCATAACTCTTGCTTATAGAGCTATTTAAATGGGATGCTATAATAATCTTAGCTTTTGTTACTACATCAAAGGTTTTGGGTAGAGTACTCTTGTCATTGAAACCTTTTTTGAGCTTAAACCAAAACTTAGTAATTACATAGTCGATGTCTTTTGCGAATGCAATGTCATTTTCACCAAACTTGACAATGTTATTATGGCCAAGATATTTAGCAAAATTATTCTCTGTTATATAAATATGTTGAATCTTTTCAAATGGAACATTGTTTTTACCTCTGCGAAATGTGTTTATTTTAGTGAAAATACGCAAACAAAGAGTGCAGTATTCTTCATTAAAAGGTTTTTTCTTTTCTTCAGATAATTTTCTTAATTCCTCAATCAAATCAGTGTCAACGATATTAAATTGCGATTTTTCAATGTCAAATGAATATTCTTGAAACTTAATTCCTTTTCTTTTAAGTTCGAGATAAAAATTTACTTGTTTAGCTTTGATGTCACTAACATCCTCGCAACCAAAGAGAATATTTATCATTGCAAGTTTGGAAGGGTCTAATTTTTTTAACCCTTTCTTTATCGATTCGGCAGAAGTGAAAAAATGGTCTATTTCGTCTTTTGTTTCATCTAAATATTTTAATTCAATAAGCTTTTTATCATTCTGATTTTTGTTGTTGCGGTTAATTTCATTAACTAATTTTAGAAAATCATCAAATATTTCTTTGAAAATCGTGCCATTATATCCCAAACAATTGAATAAATGTTCGGTACTTAGATAAATTGTAAGTTCATCATTCCAACTACCTAATTGGTTAATATCAGATGTATAATTTATACCTTGATATAATATTAATCCTTCTTTTACGGAATTTAATTCTTCCTTAAAAACTAAATCTGCTTCCTTTGAAATAACAAAAGCACTTATAAGTTCTGAATAGTTATCTGAATATCCATTATCCATGAGGAAATGGGAGAAGTTCTCAAAAACAGATTCTTTTTCTGTAATTGAAAGCTCTTTCTTTTTCTTAGTTTCAATATAATTGCAAAGTTCATTTAGTATGGTATTTTGTTTCCCTGTTATCACTTCTACATTGGATTTAAAATCATTATATTTATCACCAACGGAATGGTCAAAGTGGTAATAGTCATATTCTTTTGTAACAATATCCTTTAGTCTATTCTTTAATGTTGTCCTAAGTACAGATTCAGGAATTACAAAACCATAAATTTTTTTCAACAAGTCTTTTAATTCTGTCGAGTTAACGCTGTATTTCTGCTCATATACAATTGCTCCTTTGATAAACTCCGCTAAAATATCTGGAATACTCTTATAGGTTTCACTATTGTATAATTCGCTGAATAAAGCTACTGATGCTAGTAAGTTGTTGTTTTTCATAAATGTCGATTATATGTAGTAGTCTTTTTAACCTTGCCCATAACGTTCCGCAGCTACCCGCAGGCGGGGTTTTTATCTCTAAACTATTTACGTATCAATATTTTACTTTTTCTTCTTTCCTGTCCTGCGAACACCGAAACCCCGCTTGCGGGTAGGTGCTGTTGTGCGTAGTTTATATTTTTAATGATTTAATTCTTTCTGTCAATTTTTTTCTTAAATCAGATTCTGTTGACCATGTAATAAATCGATAACCAGCTAAATCAAAATGTATTTTCTCTTTTTCTCTAATTGTCAGAATTAATTCTTTTCCTAAAGCATGTGCAAAACCAGTTTCATAATAGCAATTGGGTCTTTCTCCTGATAAATCTGATATAATAAATTTACTCTTTGCTATATTCTCTAATATTTGGTCATTAATTTTACCGGAATCTTGAATTTTGTCAACTCTTATTGCGTCCAATCCATTATCCCTAATAATTGGTTCAATAACTCCTTCAAAAGCTGAATCTAATTCAGGGTCACCAAATTTCATTATCACAAAAACCTGATTAACAATTTGGCTAAACGATTTTTCTATTAATGATTTTGATTCTTTTGAACTTAATTCACTTCGTACTTCATTAAGTATTTCCTCTGTACAGTTATTTTCCTCAAATTCTTTCCCTTCCAATTTGGTTCTCAAAAGTCCATCAATCTTATCTTTAGTTTTATAAAGGTATACTTCTGAAACACTCTTCATATTAACTATACGTGATTTCCCTTGGTAAACAATAGTAATAATCTGTCCATTAAACATAGGGATTATTACATTTCTTTTATACCAGATAAGGCCTCCATTTTGCCAGAGAAACTCCTGTCCATTACTTAAAATTATTCTTGCATGATAGTTCATATTGTCTTTATTTTAAATTACGCATAACGGTCGGCGGTATGTTTTTGTTGCCGATTTCGGAGCACTGACCTGTCAATTTACACGAAAGTTTATTAGATGCAGAAACGCTGAAACCCGCACTATCTCGGCAATAAAATATACAGCCTGTTACCGCCTGGTGTTCTATCCTCCAGTATTGTAACCCATTGTCATTATTCAGTTTTCGTGTCATTGTCATTTTACTTTCTTATTTTTTTGTGTCGGCTTGTGCGTCTGCATTTTTTAATTTTTTAATATTGTCGGCAAATTCTTTTAAAACAATTTCTCTCTGGGCGTTGGCTTTGCAAGCTCTTTGACAATGCTTTGTTTTTAGCGTTGGCTCGTGGGGCTTTGGCAATGTGCTTGCAATATTTAATGGTTATTTTAGATAAAAAAATGCAGCATACTTTTTCAAAGAAAATGTGCTAAATTTAAAACCTCTCGTTAACCACATTATTGTAAATCGATCCAAAGGTAAATCTGAATCCGAGCTGTCCACCTATCTCATAAGTGGTTGCTAGCTTTCTCCTTTCGAGAAGTACATCTTCAAGTGAAGCTTCACCTTTAGGCAGGTATAATTGATCATGAACCAGTTGTGATTGTATTTCACAAAAAATCGAAAGATTTTTTGTCATCCTTATTGATAAATCAGATTCAAGAGTCAACTTGTTTTTTGTAAAATCATGAAAATAATGACTCCCTTTCAATTCAACAGAGAATTCCCCCCAAGGTTGAATTAGTTCAATGTTTACGCCAAGTGATTCATACCAAAGTAATTCAAACATCTTATCATAGATGGTCTCCTCAATGTAATCTAAATAATTTGTCCCTGCTGTATATCTGATTGCAAAAAACCGGCGGTTGCATTCCTTCCAGGGGAAAATATTATATTCCAGTCCTGCTGATGTGCCGTATTTGTTTTCAATGTTTAAATAGGTCCTGGAAGAGTAACTTCCAAAAATACCGGCTGACCATTTTTCGTTTATACTTTTAACAAAATCAGCCGACAATTCCTTGGAATCCTGTTGATTGGTTATTTTTTCTCCATCATCATAATAGTTTTCATGGTTTATCTCATATGTGGCTTCAATACTGGTCTTCCATTCTTCGGTTATCTTCTCCGCACTTGCCTCGGTATTAATAGAATACTCATTCTGGCTTTCTTCCTTTTGTAATTCCCCTCCAGAAGAGATCCTATAAACCCATTTCTTCCACCTGTCAATAACCATATTATCAGCAGCCCGATCTTTTGCATCTTTAATCCCAATATTTATCTGTTCAATCCATTCTGTTTTTGAGTAGTACTGAAGTATTCCTATCTTAATGAATTTAAGAAGTAATTTCCTGATATCGTCTTCACTATCAGACTGTTTGGTAAAAACTGTATATTCATAATTGGAATCTTTAAATTCATTCAGTCCAATGAAGTTTAAAAAGTACTTGTTTCCTCCGCTTCCGGTTTCTGAATCTGTAACAAGAATATGAACATCAGCTAGTTTTGGATCTCTCACAAAGGGAATAAAAGTCAGTTCCTGTCTCACAAAATTAAAATCGCAATCATCACAATCAATGAAGACACTGAGTGGAGCATTTTGTTCTGTACTTATCTGCGAATAAGCAATATTCGATAAAAATATCAATGGTGCCAAACATAGAGCATTGATAAATGTATTTTTCATTTGAAATTTTCTTATTGGGAACATTTTCAATTTGGTTATTTAGCAACGGCTATTTTCAATATCAGTAAAAGAAAATCAACCTTTTCTAACCTCGAGAATTTTCCCCTCAGAACTGAAAATTACATAGATTTTTTCATTTGATTTTCTCATCTGAAGGGTATAAATAACCTTCCCTCCTTCTTCAGTCAAATCAGCATCGCGAATCTCATAACCATTGTAAGCTGTTTTTACAGAATTCATAACCAGAATAGGAACTTCACTATTCCTAAGATCCTTTTCATGTTTTAGAATATTAGCTTTATCATCAAATTTAAAAACATGTTCCATATCATTTATTTCACCTTTTAGAATGTATGTAACCTTGGCATTTTCTTCTTTAAACATAGCATCGTCTAAATCCAAATCTCCATATTTTGTTTTAATCAGTGCTGCAATTGCAGAAGGCACCTCTCTATCCTTTAATTCTTTTGTATATTTCAGTAAGTTTCCCGTTTCATCTATTAAGAATTCATGGTTTTTATCGTTAATTTCCAATTTGATTTTGTAACTGATTTTGCTTGCTCCTTCTATTCTTTCAGCATCACTCACGTCAAAAAAAATAACTTTAGATTTAATGGTTTCCAGAACAACTTTCGGAATTTCGCTTACATATAAGTCTTGCAGATGTTGTAATATGATTCCCCTATCGCTCATGATCAACTCATTGTCCTTGTTGTTTACTTCGAAGTCGATCTGGTAATTCCCTTTCCCCAGTTTCCATTTAACATCAGTCGCACTCGAAAACTTTACTTGAAAAGCATTTAAGACAACAGCAGGGACATTTCCTTGACTAATATCCTGTGCAAAAGTATTTCCTGCAAAAAGGGTCAATACTAATAATCCAATAAATCGTTTCATACTATTATTTTTTAGTTTGCACAAAGAAATGAACTGAATCTGGAATGAAATTGGAAAGAATCTGGAAAGAATCTGGAATTACCAGAAATTGTTGAAGAGTAATTGATGAACTAGAGCCTTGAAGAATTAACTTTAAAAATATGTCTTCCGTTGTAAGAATAATTTACTGATAATTCCGAAACATCAGCAATAGCCTTTACAATTGCCAGACCTAACCCTGTAGAATTCTTACTTTTAGGGTTTCTATTGAATCGTTGAAATAATTTATCTGCAGGTATCTCCGGCTCGTCACTTGTATTTTCAATTATAAAATATGAAGATGATAATTTAATGATTAGCTCTCCACCCTGCATGTTATTAGTAATTGCATTCTTAACAAGGTTCATGGAAAGAAACTCAGCAAGATCTTTGTTCATCTGGAAAAGCCATGGACCCTCATTGAAATACGTAATTTCAATTTTTAGGTATTCTGCATAATCTGAAAAATCCCTGATCAACCGAACAAAGAGTTCATCGAAGTTAATTTGTTCTTCAAAAGTAAATTGCTGATTTTCAATTTTGGAGAGAAGCAGTAAGGATTTATTCAGCCCTGAAAGTCGCTGAAATGTTTCAATAATGTTCCCAATTTTTTGGATAATTACAGGAGATAGTTCATCTGCCCCCGCCAGCAGCTCAAGCTTGTTAATACCAATGGCCAGTGGAGTTTGTAATTCATGCGCTGCATTTTCAATGAACTGCTTTTGACTATTAAAGATATTTACATTGGTCCTTAAAAGGTTGAGTATTGATTTGTTGAGTATAGAAAATTCCTTGATTTTTGTGTCTGTAGGTTCGATTAATGACCCTTTGTCGAGCTTAAAGTCATTCAGGTATTTTAATAATTCGTAAAAGGGTTTCCATGTCTTTTTAAGGACAAAATTATTAAACAATATGGTACTGACGAACAGGAATAAAAACAACCATAACAATGAAGTGGCAAGCTTTTTTATTAATTTACCATTATCCAATTCCTGGGAGATCACCTTCATTTCATAATATTTCCCGTCAGCTGCAATAAATGCTGTTGTGAGTAAACGGGTCTGGTAATTTTTATTCTCAACTCCAGAAAAGATTATGGTGTCTTTGTATGAATCCCTTATCTGAAGGGCATAATTTTCGCTTACACTTCGTATAATGTAAATATTTTCAGCAAATACATCCTGTTGCATAATAAGGCTGTCGTCCTTTAATTTGTCTATTAAAACAATTTTGTAGTTAGCCAGACCTTCGTCGACAGTATTTTTAACCTGAGTTAAAAGCTGATAATAAAAAAGGACAGCCCACAAACTGACATTTACAAGCAATATTGCCGATAGAAACAGAAGGGTGCGATCTATCAGCTTCATTTTGTTAATAATTTATAACCCATTCCATAGATACTTGTAATATCAATCATTGCACCGTGTTCATGAAGTTTTTTTCTAAGATTCTTAATTTGGGAATAGATGAAATCGAAATCATTTGCCTGATCGATATAGTCGCCCCAAATATTTTCAGCTATTGCTGACTTACTGGCAATTCTGTTTTTGTTCATCATCAAAAAAACAAGGATATCAAATTCTTTCCGGTTTAATTCGACTGTTTGGTTGTTTACAAGAACCAGTCGTTCTTCGATATTTAGTTTCAGGTTTTGAATTTCAAGCAGTCTTTTCCCATCTAATTTTTTCCTGCGGATCACAGATTTGATCCTTGCATTTAGTTCTGCCATATGGAAAGGTTTTGCAAGATAGTCATCTGCGCCAAGATCCAATCCTTTAACTTTGTCATCAAGTGAATTCTTTGCTGAAATAATAATAACACTGTCTGCTTTATCGAGGTTTTTAAGTTCTTGCAATAGCTCTAGTCCATTTCCATCGGGGAGCATAATATCAAGCAGGATGCAGTCGTAATCAAAGGAAACTATCTTATCTGTGGCGGAATTGAAATTACAAGCCTCTTCTACAACATAATTTTCATCTTTCAGGAATTGTCTTAACAATTCCATCATATCAGGCTCATCTTCGATTATAAGAATCTTCATAAAAGTAAAAAAATCAAAGTTATTAAAATAAGTGAGTAAGAAATCATTTATGTTGAAAGTATAGGATTGTCGTTTAACAACAAGCTATTACAAATCTCAAATTACACTCTTTTGCAGGTTTAGGCTGCCGTATTGGCTTTGTACGACTTGCAAATGTGTGTAGTGTAGGTCGTGAATAAAATTGTTATAAAAAGCGAGGTGATCAAAAAATAAAAAATATTGGGTCGGCTTAAGTGTCGGTCTCCCTGGTCTTGTCAATATTTCGTTTTTCAGTCCTTTCACAATGGTTTACTTTTCAAATTTTCTATATCATTGTCTGTCTCTTACACTTGGCGGTAACGGTCGGCGGTATGCGACGTGGGGGATTCCGTGAAGACGAACCTATCACCCGTTACAAACCTTGCCAGCGAGAACTGCGCTTGCAAATTGCGCTGAAACCCCCATGGCGTATGACCGATTGTTAGCTGCCGTATATTTATGTACTTACTTTTTAAGTAATTTCATATCAAAAGCCAAATCCTCTTTCAGCGTATTGTAGTATTTTTCCAAAGAGGGATCATTAGTTGTATATAACAACTCTAATTTTTCAAACTTCCATCCAAAATTATTAAGTATGATTTCAATCCCTTTAGCATAATATGCTTTTAAGATTAGTTCAACCTTTTGTTCAATATTTAATACGGAATTTGCTGTAAAACCCAAATTCTTAATTGTATCATTTATTTGGTTTCCCTTAATGCATGACCCACTATCGGCATGATTGAATACTATTTGGAATGGCTTGACACTTTCAGTTTGATATGTATGTAATAATGATTCAATAGATGCTTGCTTTGAAAGTAATTCTAATAAATCAAGTTGTACATTATACCTTATTTTGCTACACAATATTCCTATTGCGTCCGTTTCATTTATATTTACTTTATATTTATTGAATGCTAATATTATAGATTGAAGATAAAATACATCTGTATCTATTAAAGATTCATTATTATAGCAATTTTCGTTAGGTTTTATTGGTCTTAAAATAGATTCACTTTTTTGTGAATCATCATAATTTTTATATTTATCCCAGAGATATTTGAGAGCAACTCCTGTAGTTGTTCCTATAATAAAAACCAAAAATGGTGGCATATTAATCTGTTTTGATGGTTATAGATTTTAAATTACCTAATATATTCTTTATTTCTTCTATATCTGTATTTAACATTTGCATTTCTTTCTCCTTTTCTATGATTAATTGGAGGCTTTTATTTTCATCATTTGCCGCATCAAAAACACGCTCTTGTTCATTTTTTATATCGTGTGCATTTTTTTTAAAATCATCTTTAATATCACGTGCATATTTTCTGAATTCTGTCAAAAAGCTATTCAAACAATCATCAGAATATGAAGCATTAAATATATTTTTGTAATACATTACTGCTGTTTGTTTTTTAAAAGTAGAATTCGAAGGTACATCAGCCGAGGGAACATTAATCGCTACAGAAATAAAGCTTGGTATACTTGTATTTAGTTCATTTTTGAGTTTTTCTAAAAACTTACCATGTATATTTTTCATATTCGAGGGTAATTGACCAGTCAAATAGGCTATTATGCTATTTATTTCATCTAGTACCTGACTTTTAATCACACCATTCAAGTCATTTAATGTCGAACGAATATCACTATTCATATCCATATATAAACGTTGAATGTTCTCGTGATTAACTTTTTTCATTTGTTGCTTATGAAACAATTCTGGATCGGGATACGATTTGTTAGTAATTTCACTTGTATAACTAGTTCTTTCACTTTGTAATTTACTCAATGTAGATTTAATAGAATCTAAAAGAGTATTTTGAATAGTTGAAATAGAGAATCTATCAAATAGGATTTCAATGAAATATTTGAATTCTCTTTTTTGTTCCTCTATATCAGGAATTCCATCATTTAAATCTTTAATAGTTTCCAGACAATTCTTCACATTGTTTTCTTTTGCTTGAACGCTCGTTATAAGCATTTCTGTAATCTTTTTCAATGGTGCATCCAAAAGAAGAATTCTTTTTTGTTCGCTGACAATATTATTGATTTCAGCCTCTAATGTAGATATATTGCTTTTGTTTATAAAATCATCAGTTGTTTCTAACTCAGGAAATTCTTCTTGCATTTTTGCATAAAAAAAATTTATTTGTGAATTATCTGCTAGTACTTTTGCCCCTTGTTTTTTTAAGTATCCAACTAATGCCATAATACTTGAAACAGGAATTATATTACAGTCTTTCAGCAATTCTTTGATTATATCGTTTTCAGTTTCAGTAATTATTTTATCTTTTTTGGTTATTCGTCTGTTTATTTCATTTTCCCATGACACATTGCCCAATGCATCAAATTGGTTAATTGCAACAACCATTTTTCCAATACCGGCTTTTGATATTTGTGATTCTAATAAATACATATCAGTAATATCAAAAGCTGCATATGGATTTTGAATTAGTACAATCACATTTGCTTGCGAAAGAAAATTGAATGTTTCATCGTCACGGGAAGAAATTGGGTCGTTAAATCCCGGAGTATCTACTATGGTTACTCCTTGTAATTCTTTTTTTGGTAGAGTTAAAACTACTGATTTCGCTAAAGCGGAAAACTGCCCATTAGTCCCAATATAATTCTCGTATTCCGACAAATCTATCACTTTCGTTTTACCAAACTGGTTTCTGTAATTATCTATCTTTACTATTGCATCATATACATCGTTGGCTGATTTTATCTTGTCCTCAGACTCTAAATTATCTTTCGTATCTTTTATTCTACATATTTCATCAAAGTCTGCCTCAGTTATAATATTAACTGTTGCCGATTTTTGTTCTCCATATTTTATAATAGTTAACGTTGCAGTCATCGGTGTAGGAGAAGAGGGTAAAATGTCATCTCTAAAAATTAATGCATTGATTATTGAAGATTTACCCATTTTCATTTTACCTACAAAACCGATAGTAAGTTCATTGGTATTCAAAAAAGATTTGATATTTTCACCAGATTCTTTATTAATCCACTTTTTATTTTCAGCTTTTGTAACAGTATCAATGATTAATTGTTTGTATTCATTTACTTTCAAGATCATAACAGTATCTATTTAAAAAGTTTTTTTAATTTATTTATTAATTCAATGCATTTGTTTCTGCTTTCTGTAAGCGATTCAATATGTGATTCATGATTTTCAAAATGTACATTCATTGCTCCGAATTTGATAATTTCATCAACATCTAATTCGTTATAGCTTTCAATCATACTATTATATCTATTTATTAATGTAGATAAATTTCCTTGTAGTTGCTGATATGTTGCACTACATAGCAGAACACTAGAACATCTGTTATTTACAGTACTTGTCAGTGAGTTTATTTCTCTTGTCGAGGAATCAAGACTATTACCAAATGAATTTAAAATATTCTTAGTTCTATTCAAGTAATTGGAACATTCTCGTTCTATTTCATTCTTGTTTTTGGTAGTTTCAGACAGCAATTCAGAAATATGTTCATTGATTTCTTTCAAAACATTTTCCAAAAATGCTATAGGCTGAAAAGTTTTAAAATGTAACGCCTCCGTTTGTAATGTAGAATTAATTTTTTGCAAACAGTTTTCAACTTGTGATTTCTTATTTGTAAATTCTAATATCCCCTTGTATGCTATACCCTCTTTTTGCAATGTTTTTGCAATAGTATTTTTAATACCTTCAACATCTGGACGTTGATCTGTAAAAGTGAGGACTATATATAAATTTTCATTTGCAATATGTTTTTTCAAAAACGGAATTTCAACTTTTGCATCTAATTGACCATTCATAGCACTAACAAGCCAAAATATCACATCGCATTGACTAGTTACACTTGCCGTAAGACTCATATCCCTTTCATCTTTAGAAATACCGGGTGTATCCAAAAAACTGATTGTTCGTAAAAGTTCAGCATTTTGATATAATACCATATATTCTATAATTTTCGAAAATGGGAAATTTCCAGAATATTCGTGATCAAATAATTTAACAAAACTTTCTGGAATCTTCTTGATATTTCCATTTACATCTAAAATACGATATTCTGTTTGCATTCCATTTGCAATATAAGTTGGCAGTGCTGTATTTGCTTCTGAATCTGTAGGAAGACTCAATTGCAATAACGAGTTTAGCAATGTAGTCTTACCTGTAGAGTATCGTCCCATAACACCAACAACACATTTATCTTTCAACCACGGCATTTGTTCCAACTTATACCATTTATTTAAAGGAGCATCAATGTAATTTTCAATGAATTCCACTTTGTATATATTCAGATTATCTACAAAATTTCGGAGTTCATGATAAAATTCAGAAATAGACTCTAACTTTGGAATGTTTGTTTGTTCTTCGCTTTTCAGAGCCATTAATTCTTTTAAATCATTTAATTCCATATTACTATTCTTTTAATGCGTAAACAATATTGTCTGTGCTGTGATTTAGTCTATTGCGTAATTTATTGTAATTTTGTTTTGATATTTTATCTTCATGTTCAGTGAGAAAAGATTGAGCATTTTCTAATAATCCTGCTTCTTTCGGAATATCTATTTTAGGATTTAAAAATGCCTCAACAACATCAACATAGATATTAGCTACTAATTCCTTATTGCTTTCTTTTTGTTGAAATCTATCCAATAAAAACGAATAATGTCTTTGCAGTTGTAAAGAAAAAGTTTCAGACCCAGGTAGCATTGGCAACAAAGCAGGTAAAATAGGTGTTGTTTTGTGTTCTAATAAATGATAAGCATCTGCATACATACCTGCCATACAACAAAATACGCTTGATATTCTTTCGGTTTTTTTGCGTTCTACTTCTCTGTCAATTTCAGGTGTTACTGACTCTGCCGAAACTAATTTCTTTAAAAAAAAATTGGCGAAATCTCCTTCCAATTTTTTTTCTTGTATCAACTTCACAATTGATATGTTCTCTTTTAGCTTAGGACTGAATGATTCAAACACATTAAAATTCCCAAAATGCTCACTTTGTGATAATTTTATCATTTTAAGCGTTTCTTCATAAATCGTTTGTTCGTGCAAAACACCAATATTTATGCGACCAAACTCAAAGCCAACAGGATATGCTAATCTCTCACCTAATCCCCATGACCACATTTTTAAAATAATTGTATTACTTTCTTTTAATACAGATGGTGTTATAAGCATAGTTGGTTGCTGTTTTAGGCAACTGTACAAATGATTTATGTAAGTGTCATCGGCAGGAATATTTTGTTTCCATGCACCAATATCTGAAACAACCGCTCTTTCTGAATTTGCAGAAAAAACTGTAGCAATATAAGATGATAAAGTGGCATTTATAGTAGAAGCATACGCATGGTCTGTTTCTTTCAAGGAGGAAATAATTCGGCAAGGCACAATGTTTTTCCCATTTGTCTGTATTGTTTTCAACCTGACTGCTCCGTCATCATCCAATAATAAAGAATTATTTATTACCAATTCATAAGGGTTTTCCAACGGAAAACATTTTTCGTAAAAGATTTTTCTATCTTGTTCATTTCTATTTAATAAAACTTGCAGTTCTGAAAGTTCCTTTCTATCTAAATGTGCACGATCTTGTAAATCAATTTTAATTTGACGATCCTCAGCTCTTATTTTTTCGTCAAAAGCCTCCTTACCACTCCATTTGTCTAATTTGGGTCCTAAAAAACGCTCTAAAAGTTTCAGACCACCTGTTATCGCTAAATATTCACCAAATGCCATATTTTGTTTCTTTTTAATTAACAATGATCATTGTAATGATGGTAACAATTACCACATATGTCACCATTTCCATCAAATGCTTTGCAAGCACATTTATAACAACCGCCAAATCCACGTCCAAAAGAGATGTTACTTTTATCTAAATGCGTTTCTTCATAACCAGTATCAGAATTTATGTCAGTATCTTTTTCGGTATTTTGTTCATTGGTACTGACAACATTTTCTTCATTATCAACTGAATAATCTTCTGATTCTTCTTCTGGCAAGTTGATTCCATTTTCTTTATAGTTGTGTTCATTAACACCTTCTTCGTTAATTTCAGTTTCTAAGTAGCTCATAGTTCGTTTTTTATTATTGTTGAACATTATTTTGTATTTATAATCAACATTTTTACCTCAGTCAATCTATATAGCATGATGTTCTTTCTTTATATGGCAGCTAACGGACGAAGCTAATTGCTGTCGGGGATTTTGGAAGCTTTAACTTGTTTGTGACTCAAATCTCTTTAAGAACGATAATCTCTATTTCAGCACTTTACCCCGATTGCGATTAGCTTTTGTTACCAACCGATTGTTTTTCT
>CAILKW010000259.1 GCA_903834845.1 uncultured Bacteroidia bacterium
AGCACAGTTCAGACAAACAGAAATCTGAAAAGAGGTATTATGTGGGGTAGTATTGGTTTAGGACAAACCATTGTTGAAAAATTTGAGGCAGCTAAACTTGCAGGTTTTGAAGGCGTGGAAGTAATGAGCCACCTTGACAGAAATGAAGTTTTAAAAGCTCGCGATAAAACAGGACTAATTATTCCAAGTGTTTGTAATGCTTTGCATTGGAAATTTCTTTTATCAGATCCGGATCCAAAAGTGCGCGAAGAGGGTGTTGCTGCTTTAAAGGTAAGCCTCGAAGATGCCAAAGCATATAATGCTGATACGGTTCTTCTTGTTCCTGGTCGTGTGAGTGAAACGATTTGTTATGACGATTGCTGGAAAAGAACTGTTGAAGAGATTAAAAAAGCAATTCCTCTTGCTGAACAACTGAATGTGAAAATTGCTATTGAAAATGTATGGAATAGTTTTCTACTCAGTCCTGTGGAGGCAGCCTATTATGTCGATCAGTTTCAAAGTAAGATAATTGGCTTCTATTTTGACTGTGGGAACATTTTGGTTTACGGTTGGCCGGAACAATGGATAAAAATACTTGGACCACGCATTGCAAAGGTTCATATTAAAGAGTTTAGTCGCAAAATCGCCGATAAACAGGGTAAAGGTGCAGGGTTTGGAGTGAAATTGTTGGAAGGCGATGTGAACTGGCCGATTGTTATGAAAGCCCTGGATGATGCGGGGTACAATAACTGGACAACAATCGAGCAACCTGGTGGCAGCAGCCCTGAAGGGATGAAAGATTTGAACGATAGACTGATAAAAATACACAATAGCTAATATCAAAAAAAAGCCCGGTGGTACCGGGCTTCTTTTAACACTTTATTTGTTTATTAAAGTCTTCTAATCCAGATATTTCTGTAGCTAACCGGGTTGCCATGATCCTGAAGGATCAGTGAACCGGGTCCGTGTATTTTGTATTTTGGGATTCCAATGTATTCAGTAGGGCCTAAAAGCTGAACATTATTAAGTACAAGTACGCCGTTCTGAAGCACAGTAGCTCGTGCAGGAGAAAATAACGTGCTGTCTGCCTTAAATCTTGGAGCAGTCCAGATGATATCGTAAGTCTGCCATTCACCTGGTTTTTTGCAAACATTCACCAATGGAGCATATTGTTTGTAAAACGATCCGGCCTGACCATTACGATAAGTGCGGTTTTCGTAGTTGTCGAGCACCTGCAATTCGTATCTTTCTTGCATAAAGATTCCGGAGTTTCCACGACCCTGACTTTTACTTTCGGGATTCACCTCTGCAGGTGTGCGCCATTCGATGTGTAACTGATAATCTTCAAATTCCATTTTCGATTTAATAACTCCTGTTCCTTTAACAACCGTCATGCAATTATCGGCAACACTCCAGCCTGGAGCCTCACCTTTGCCATTTGCCCAGTTCTGCACCAACGATTCGCTGGTGCCGTCAAAAAGTACTACTGCATCCGACGGAGCGTTCAAATTACTCTCTCCGGGAGTTACTACCGCGACTTCTGGATCCCAGAATTCGGTCATTTCTGGTTTCATCTTAGCATTTTCCGGGTTTTGATTTTGTGCAAAAGCAGTTAGAGCTCCAAAGACACACATTCCTAAAAGAATCTTTTTCATTTTTCTGATTTTTGTTTTTCTAAATAATTGAAATATAAATAGTGGAATAATACATTTGTTATCAACTGATTATTATAACCCAAGATCAATCATAACCTGTTCAATTTTCAGATTTGTTTTGGCTTCTACTGCATCATATTGGTCGCGAGTCGGAAGTAAATCTGTCACTTCGATGTAAAATTTAATCTTAGGTTCTGTTCCTGAAGGGCGGACAGATACTTTTGATCCATCAAGTGTAAAAAACTGTAAAACATTGGAAGTAATTTTTTGATTAATACGTTTTTCCTCTCCGGAAATTAAGTTTTTCTCAGTCAATGTTTCATAGTCTTTGATTACTGATAATTCAGAACCTGCTAATTGTTTGGGGGGATTGTTTCGGAAATTAACCATCATTTGTTCTATTTCTTCGGCACCCGTCTTTCCTTTGCGAACTACATACTTCATTTTTTCTTTCGAGAATCCATAGGTAAGATAGATATCCTGAAGCAATTGGAATAATGTACGTCCGTTATCTTTTGCCCAGGCAGCAATTTCAGCCATTAAAGCACATGAACTTACAGCATCTTTGTCTCTTACGAAATCTGCGGGCATAAATCCAAAGCTCTCTTCACCTCCTCCTATGTACTCTTTAATACCCTCGTTTTCGCGTATTACTTCAGCAATATACTTGAACCCTGTAAAACAATCGTAGTATTCAACACCATTCTCAAGTGCAATTTTGGCAGCCAATTCTGTGGTAACTATAGTTTTCACGATATACTCCAGCCCGTTTAATAGACCGAGTTGTTTACGTTTTGTAATAATGTAGTAGAGAAAAATTAGAACTGTTTGATTTCCGTTCACAAGAATAAATTCTCCTTTGTCATTTTTTATCGCTATTCCCAATCTGTCGGCATCGGGATCGGAGGCCATCACAATGTCCGCATCTACCTCAACTGCTTTTTCAATAGCGAGTTTCAAAGCAGCAGGTTCTTCGGGGTTTGGAGAAATAACAGTTGGAAAATCACCACTAACAATATCCTGTTCAGGAACATGTATGACATTGATAAAACCCATTTTGGACAATGCCATAGGAATTAGTTTTACTCCTGTTCCATGAATTGGTGTATATACAATTTTAAGATCTTTTTGACGCTGAATTACTTCAGGTGACAGTGAGACAGATACCACTTTCTGTAGAAATTTTTCGTCAGTTTCAGCCCCAAGTATTGTAATATTTTCCTTTGGTCCATTGAAATTTATATCGTCAACTTTTACCTTCAAAACTTCATTAATGATATTAAAATCGTGTGGTTCAACAATCTGAGAGCCATCATCCCAGTATGCTTTGTATCCGTTGTATTCCTTTGGGTTATGAGAGGCAGTGATAATAATACCGCTCTGTAAACCTAATTCCCTGATCACAAAGGAAAGCTCCGGGGTAGGTCGCAAATCCTCGAAGAGATAAACTTTCATGTCATTTGCTGAAAATATTCCGGCAGCAGTCTCAGCAAAAAGGCGACTGTTATTTCTGCAATCATATCCAATAGCTACGCCAATTCCATTCAAACTTGCAAAAGCGATTCTCAGGTAATTGCAAAGACCTTGAGTAGCAGCACCTACTGTATAAATATTCATACGGTTGGTCCCTACACCCATTATTCCTCTCAAACCGCCGGTACCGAACTCCAAATCACGGTAAAACGCATCAATTAACTCTGTACTATCTTCATTATTAATTAGTCGATAAACATCTTCCTTCGTGTTATCGTCGTAGTTGCCTGAAAGCCATTCATTGGCTTTGAGTAAAACAATAGATGGTATCTCAGTAGATTTCATACATTTATGAGTTTTATTCGTTCTTAATCTGTTTCAAATTGAATTCAAAAAATAATCATTCAAATATAAGTCTGTTTTTTGGAAATAAGGTATTAGTAAATAAGTTTACGGTAAATTAATCTAAAAAAACAAATAATCATTTGATATTAAAGGTTTAAATCCTACTTTTGCGGCACGAAATAAATAATGTCTAATTTATTAATTTAATGAACATTTGGAATGAGTGAAATTAACGAAGGTCTTGAAATTAATGAGGTTGCGGAACCAGTTGCAGAAGAGAAGATAGCCGTAGCCCATGTTGTAAGGGTACTAAAGGAGACATCAGCGAAAGCTGAAGATGATTTTGATTGGGATGCTTTCGAGGGAACTAAGTCGGGAAGTAGTAATGCCAGTAAAAAAGAGATGGCAGACATGTATGACAATACACTTTCGATCCTACAGGAGAAAGAGGTTGTTGATGGACGTGTAATATCAATGAACAAGCGTGAAGTAGTTGTTGATATTGGATATAAATCAGATGGTATTGTGTCAGTAAACGAGTTCAGGTATAATCCGGCACTGAAAATCGGTGACAAAGTGGAGGTTTATGTCGAAACCCTTGAGGATAAAAAAGGACAGTTAACCCTTTCACACAAAAAAGCGCGTGCAATGCGTAGCTGGGATCGTGTAAATGCAGCACTTGAAAGTGATGAAATCATTACCGGATTCATCAAATGTCGCACCAAAGGCGGTATGATTGTGGATGTATTTGGAATTGAAGCTTTCCTGCCGGGATCGCAGATTGATGTTAAGCCAATCCGTGATTATGATATTTATGTGAATAAAACAATGGAGTTTAAAGTGGTTAAAATTAACCATGAATTCCGAAATGTTGTTGTTTCTCACAAAGCACTTATTGAAGCAGAATTGGAACAACAGAAAAAGGACATTATTTCTAAATTAGAAAAAGGTCAGGTTCTTGAAGGAACTGTTAAAAATATCACTTCGTATGGAGTATTTATTGACCTTGGAGGAGTTGATGGATTAATCCACATCACTGATTTGAGCTGGGGTCGTGTTGCTCATCCTAACGAAATCGTACAACTTGATCAGAAGATCAATGTTGTCATTCTTGACTTCGATGACGATAAAAAGCGTATTGCTCTTGGTCTTAAACAATTATCTTCTCATCCTTGGGATAACCTTAGCGCAGAGCTTAAAGTTGGCGACGTAGTGAAAGGTAAAGTTGTAGTAATGGCTGATTATGGCGCATTTATTGAAATTGCTCCTGGAGTCGAGGGACTTATACACGTTTCGGAAATGAGCTGGTCACAACATCTTCGTTCTGCTCAGGATTTCCTAAAAGTAAGCGATGAAGTTGAAGCAACTATTCTAACGCTTGATCGCGACGAACGCAAGATGTCGTTGGGTATTAAGCAAATGAAAAATGATCCATGGGATAAAATCGAAGCTAAATATGCCATAGGATCTAATCATATTGCCCGTGTTCGTAATTTTACCAATTTTGGTGTTTTTGTCGAAATTGAAGAGGGTGTTGACGGTTTGATCCATATAAGCGACCTTAGCTGGACCAAAAAAATCAAACATCCATCGGAATTTACCTCTATTGGTGCTGAAGTTGACGTACAAGTTCTCGATATTGACAAAGAAAACCGTCGCCTTAGCCTCGGACACAAACAGCTCGAAGAGAATCCGTGGGATGTTTTTGAAACTATCTTTACTGTTGATTCAGTTCACGAAGGTACTGTAATTGACCTTTTTGACAAAGGTGCAGTTATTTCATTACCTTATGGCGTAGAAGGATTTGCAACTCCGCGGCATCTGGTGAAAGAGGATGGTTCAAATGTTAATATGGACGAAAAGCTTGAATTTAAAGTTATTGAATTTTCAAAATCTGCAAAGAGAATTATTCTTTCACATTCAAGAGTTTATGAGGATGCCAAAAAATCTGAGGAAACAGCAAAGAAAAAAGCTACTGCGAAGCAGACACAGAAAGGCATGAAAACTTTAAAAGAAACTGTTGAAAAGACTACACTTGGGGATATCAGCGAATTAGCTGCTTTAAGAACCCAAATGGAAGAGAAAGAAAAAAGAGACTAGTAGGTAGTTCTTTACTGTATATTTTAAACTGCTTTCTATGAATTTCATCATTCGAAAAGAAGAGAATTATTCCTACATAAAAGTAGTTAAAGATCGTCTTGATAGCTATATATCGCCTGAGTTAAAAGCAGAGTTAGTGATGCTTTCAGGTATAAGAATATGTAATATTATTCTTGACCTTTCAGATTGTATAAATTGCGATTCCTCCGGGTTAAGTGCAATGCTTTTCGGAAATCGACTTTGCGACGATAGTGAAGGAACTTTTATCATTTGTAATCTTTCGGTTAATGTGGAAAAAGTTATTATGATGGCAATGCTTGATACCGTCTTTTTAATAACATCAGGCCTTGAGGAGGCTCAAAGATTACTTATAAAAAAATTAGAATTGCAATAGTAATAGAAACCCGGTACTTCAGCCGGGTTTTCTTTTGCGATTATAAAATTTGTATTTTTACATACAATTCAATTAACTCAAGTTATGATCCCATTTTATGTAACTATTTTAGGGAGTAGTTCGGCGCTTCCTACTTTGGCAAGGTTTCCAACAGCGCAGGTTGTGAATCTTAATGAAAGGTTTTATCTCATTGATTGCGGTGAAGGTACACAAATACAATTGCGAAAATTCGGTATTAAGGCTGGAAAGATCAATCATATATTTATTTCTCATCTGCATGGAGATCATATTTTTGGACTGCCTGGTTTAATATCCTCGATGGCTCTCGGAGGTAAAAAGGGTGAACTTCATATATATTCACATTCCGAGTTAAAAATGATGATGGAACAACTGATGAAATACATGATAGATTTTACCGATTTTAAGGTTGTTTATCACCCGTTAAATTTTCACAGTCAGGCTGTTGTTTACGAAGATTCAAAGATTACTGTTGATTCTTTTCCGCTTAAACACCGTATTCCTTGTTGCGGATTTCTTTTCAGAGAAAAATCGAATGCACTTCATCTTCGAGGAGATATAGTTGATTATTTAAACATTTCAATCAAAGACAGAGTTGCAATAAAAAATGGGGCAGATTATCATTCCCCGGAAGGTAAAATTATTCCTAATCAGAAACTTACGTTTCCTTCGGAACCAGCTCGATCGTATGCATTCTGTACTGATACCTTGGTGCGTAAACAGATCATACCCATTGTTAAAAATGTAGGTTTACTTTACCATGAAGCAACGTTTTCAAACGATATGAACGCTCTTGCATTAAAAACCTACCATACTACAGCAGAGCAGGCCGCTCAGCTTGCAAGCGAAGCAGGTGTCACAAAACTCATTATTGGTCATTTTTCCAGTCGGTATAAAAATATAAATCCACTTGTAGATGAAGCCAGAAGGGTCTTCCCGAATACTTTTCCTGCTAATGATGGAGATAGATTTGAAATTGTGAGTTAATTTTGTATCTGATTCTATTAATAAGGTGATATATTGTTGAATATTAAACAGATATAATTTTATTCAAGTTGATCCTCACCGAAAAATTCTTTATTGAAATTGACCAGATAAAGCCGATCGGTTGGTCGTGTAAATGCTGTATAAACCCATCTGAGATACTCCCTGTCTATCATCTCCTCGGTTAAATATCCATGATCAATAAAGACTGCCTTCCATTGACCTCCCTGTGATTTATGGCAAGTGAGTGCGTAAGAAAATTTCACTTGTAAAGCATTGAAATATTCATTTTCACGGATTTTTTCCCATAATTTTTTTTTGTTATGGATTTCGGGATAGTCTTGCGAAATTTCCTCATAAAGTTTTTTAAGATCAGTCTGTGTCAGCGAGGGTGTCTCAATTGTTAATGTATCAAGAATGATTTTGCAATCAATTTCAACAGCTTTATAATCAATTAGTTTTAAAGTAACATTCACAAAATGGAAACCGTATTTTTCTTCGTACTTACGTATCCTGACTACTTCTGCAATATCGCCATTGGCTACGAAATCAAGTTCTTCTGACATTTTAGCCCAGTGGTAATTGTTTTTAACAATCATGACTAAATCACCTGTTGAAATCTGTTCTTCTCGGTAAAGAACTGATCTGCGGATGCCTTCATTGAATTTGTTGGCTCTTTTATTGGAGCGGGTTACCACGATAGTTTCATCTATCCCGAATTTATGGTAACAATTAGATATTTCTTCGATTAGATCGGCACCCCCAATTCGTCTAATATCGTTGTAACCAAAAGTTTTAATTTTCCAGTAGCCTTCGGGTTGTTCCTCTAAGAGCAAATTTCTAATCGTTGTTGCGTTTTCAAGAATACCTGATTTTAAAGCCTGCCTGACAACTTGTGTCAACTCGCATTTAGTAACATTTAGATTATAATGTTTCAATTCTTCTTCGTCAAGCGCAGGACTCTGATTAAAACCTACAGGAGGAAGCTGGGCGGTATCGCCGGCAATTATTAAACGGCAATTTTCGCCTGACATCACGTATTCAATAACATCCGAGAGTAGATAACCGGAACCAAAAATATTTTGTGCCTGAGGAATATTCGATATCATTGAAGCTTCATCAATGATAAAAATTGTGTTAGTATGCAAATTTCTGTCAAGAGCAAATTTTCCGCTTCCATCGGGCGATGATTGTTGGCGATATATTTTTTTGTGTATTGTTAATGATGGTTTTCCGGCATACCGCGACAAAACTTTTGAGGCTCGTCCTGTCGGTGCAAGCAATACTGTTTTCATTTTTAGTGTTTCAAGTACTCTTACAAGGGCACTAAGGACTGTAGTTTTTCCTGTTCCGGCATAACCTTTCAATAAAAACACAATATTTGATTCGTTAATTGTGATAAATTTAGAGATTTTGACGGCCATTTCTAACTGACATTCAGTTGGTTCGAATTTTATCTCTTCGATTATCAAGTTGGAAATGTATTTTTCAAGCATGAGAGAATAATTTACTTTAAACTTCAGCAAAGGTTTGTTTTTTTTTTAAATTTGCAGCCATCGGAACCTATTCATTACAAATAAATATTAAGATGAAAATTATAAAATATGGTGTTCAAAGTTTATTAATAGTTGTAAGTATTTATTTGGCTTTCCAAATTTATGCTACAATTCTCAATCCTATTGATTTTAAAACCCAAAAAGATCTTCGTTATTCAGCCACAATTGAAAGTTTGAAAAACATCCGTAAGGCGCAGATTGCATATAAAGATGTGTATGGAAGATTTACTACTGATTGGGATTCATTAACGGTTTTTGTAAAAAAAGGAACATTGCCTCTGGTAAAGAAAATAGGTTCTCTTAGTGATGAACAATTGGAAGCGGGTATGACTGAGAAAGAAGCAATAAAGAAGGGATTTATAATTAGGGATACCGTTAAAGTAGCTGTTCTGGACTCTCTTTTTGGAACGGCCTACAATATTGACCGAATGCGTTTTATACCATACACCAATAATGAAGTTTTTTTTCTCGGAACTAATTTTATAACTACAGGATCCGGAGTACAAGTAGCCGTTTTTGAGGCAAGAGCACATAATAATCAAATACTTAGTGAACTTATGATAAAGTTTAAACAAGAGATTATTAACTTGAATGAGAAAAGACGTATGGATAGTAAGTACCCCGGTTTGAAAGTGGGATCGCTTTCCGAAACGAATAATAGTGCCGGCAACTGGGAATAATGCTGATAACAAATGCGTGATATATGTTTTATAGACAAAACTTTCGACAGTAAGCAAACACATTTATATCATTTATCCATTCGGATTGGTCTGGATGGTTTTTGCTTTTCTGTTCTTGATATTCCAAAAGCAAAATACATAGTACTTAAAATACATCATTTTTTTCTTAAACGGGAGAGGCTGTTGTTAAAGTATGTACGTGACGTAATTGATTCCGATGATATTTTTTCCTGTGATTTTAAAAGTGTTGATATTGTGTATGCTACAAGGAAGTTCACACTTGTTCCTCAGGCTTTTTATGGTAGGGGATCTCTGGAGAAATTCCTATGGTTTAATAATGCTCAGGAAAAAGGTCTTATTGTCGAAAAGAATCTTTTCTCAAAGTCAGAATGTTGGTGTTTTTTCGGGATTCCACAAAACCTTAATGAATTTTTACTGTCAAAGTTTCCTAAAGGTCTTTTAAGGCATAGTCTTTTTCCGTTAATCGAAGGAAATATCAAACGAAATCGTTCAAACCAGGGAAGAGAGCAGGTTCATCTTAATTTTTACCGCCAAAATTTTGAAATAGTTGTTTTAAACGGTTCAAAACTTATACATTGTAATATGTTTAATTATGCTACTGATCGTGATGTATTATTCCATGTCCTTTATGCTTTTGAACAATTAAAACTTTCGCCTGATAGTACAGAGTTGATTTTGTATGGACAGATGCCACAGGTTTCGCCTGTTTATCATTTGTTTAAGAAATATGTAAAGCTTACAGCTTTTGCCAAGCTTGATAACACGTTTCAATATAGTTATACCTTTAGTCAGCTACCGGAGCATTATTATTTTTCACTGTTCAGCCTTTATAAATGCGAATAATCGGAGGAATATTTAAAAGCCGAATTTTTAAACCGAGAAAGGACTTCACAGCAAGGCCAACTACGGATTTTGCGCGTGAAAACCTTTTCAATATCCTTGCAAACAGGTACAATTTCGACAACAAAAGTGTTCTTGATTTATTTGGCGGAACAGGGAGTATCTCTTTTGAATTTGTTTCCCGAGGCTGCCTAAGTACCACTGTTGTTGAACTTGACCGAGCTAATTACAAATTTATTTGTTCAGTAATAGAGAAACTTGGCGTTATGAGTTCTGTTAAAGTTATTAATAGCGATGTATTTAGGTTTATCGGAAAAACGAGCGAACAATATAATATCATCTTTGCAGATCCTCCATACGAGTTAAAGCGTTTGGCTGAGATTCCTGATTTAATTTTAAAAAGCAACCTTCTTTGTGAGGAGGGTTTGCTTATTCTTGAGCACGGAAAAGCTAATGATTTTTCCTTACATCCTTGTTTTTGTGAATTGCGAACCTATGGAAGTGTTCATTTTTCCTTTTTTGAACAAAAATAAGCTGTAAATGCTTTTTAATTATTTTCTTACAAAAAATTATTTGAAACCGGATCAATTTTTCTTCAATTTATTGTTGATACACTTGCGGTATCGAAAAATGAAGTATATTTGCAGTGCCTAAGAAAAAGGCGTTATAGCATAAAGGTTCTTTTTTTTTTCTGAAAGATACAAAAACGGTTTGGTAGTTCAGTTGGTTAGAATACATGCCTGTCACGCATGGGGTCGCGGGTTCGAGTCCCGTCCAGACCGCAAAAAGCTTCGGAAGAATTTCCGAGGCTTTTGTTTTTAATGATAAAAATGTTTTTGGAATATCGAAATATTATATTTGATATTGGATCATGTTACGGATACTGCTTACAGGATTCAAATTCAACAATTCCAATATGTTTTTTGTTACTTTTAAGAATCTATATTACAGGACTATGTTTGAAAATATTAATCAGCCTTATCCGTTTAATAACAATTTTAAGCATAACGTAAAAACCATTGGATTGGTAGCTATGGGTTTCGTGTTGCTTGTGCTTTATATTCAGCCTTTTGGTATAAATTTTTTAAAGTCGGAACATGATGGATATTTTGTCTTAGGAGCCGGTATATTGAGTGCCGGGACTTTTTTGGCAAATTCCCTTTTACTTCCTGGTTTTATGCCAAAGGTATTTGATTCTTCTCTATGGACAATCCGGAAAGAAATACTTTGGAATATTTGGCTTTTCAGTAATTTGTTTGCAATTTTTTCATTTGTAGGCGGGGTTTTCCACCAGTTTGAATTATCAAATCTTCCTGTATTTAGAACAGGAGCTTTGGCTTTGCTACCCCTTGTTCTTTATAATTTAATTAGTTACAACCATTCTTTGAAACAAAAGATGGTGAATGTTCTTGAAAATAGCCGTAAACATTGGTTTGGCGAGGAGAAACTGGAAAAGATTGAAAGTGTGATAAGACAGAATATTCATCTTGTAGCTGAAAATGGGAAAGACATGTTTTTGGCAAAATTGGAAGATGTTCTGGTTTTTCACTCATCAGGGAATTATGTTGAAATTTTCTGGCTTGATAATCAAATTAAGAAGATGAAGTTATTCCGACAAACATTTTCTTTTGTAGAGGAATACATGCTGGATAAAGCTGAGTTTAAAAAATGTCATCGTTGCTGGATTGTTAATATTGAAAAAATTGATACTTTATCCGGAAATTCAAAAGGATATTTTGTCGAAATAAATAAACTCGGTTTTAAAATACCAATCTCACGAAATTATATTTCTGCGTTCCGGCATTTGATGTCGCAAAAAAATAGAAAATCTTTTTGAGGAAATTTACCAAAGATACCTAAGCTATTCGTCCCTAAGTTATTTGCATTTCATACCACCTTGCTCCATTTGTAACGATTTTTCGCGTAATATACCATTTTTAGTAATTGAAAAATGTTTGTCATTATCATTGTACCGAGTTTTTTCAGATAGTCTTAAAATCTGTCAAGTTTGTGCATAAAATTTATTTTTTTTTTAATTTAATGATAGTGTAAAATGAAAGGTTTGAACATTGGAGGTCTAAAAATTAGCTTACCTATTATTCAAGGTGGTATGGGAGTTGGGATTTCTTTATCAGGGCTCGCCTCTGCTGTTGCAAATGAAGGTGGAGTAGGGGTTATTTCCCCAGCCGGAATTGGTTTTTTATACAAAAAACATTCGCTGGATTACTTGGAAAACTGTATTTTTGGTCTTACTGAAGAGATTAGGAAAACTCGGGAAAAATCTAAAGGAATTATTGGAATAAATATAATGGTGGCTCTGTCGAATTATGTCGATTTAGTGAAAACGTCAATAAAAGAAGGAGTTGATATTATCTTTTCAGGAGCAGGTTTACCGCTTGATCTGCCAAAATATCTGACAAAAGATTCTAAGACACGTTTGGTACCAATTGTTTCATCTGCGCGAGGTGCCGCTTTGATTTGCAGCAAATGGAAAACAAATTACAATTATCTGCCTGATGCAATCGTTGTCGAAGGTCCAAAAGCAGGAGGTCATCTAGGCTTCAAAGTTGAACAAATTGAAGATGAAAACTTTTCCCTTGAAAAAATCATTCCTGAAGTAATAGCTGTTGCAAATGAGATTGGTGATAAAAACGGATGTACGATTCCTGTAATTGCTGCTGGAGGGATTTATACCGGTGAAGATATTGATAAATTTTTAGAGATGGGAGCGGCAGGTGTACAAATGGGAACCAGATTTGTAACTACGGTGGAATGTGATGCTTCCGACAAATTTAAACAAGCCTACCTTAAAGCTGGAGTGAACGACGTAAGAATTATAAAAAGCCCTGTTGGAATGCCTGGACGAGCTATTTCGAGTGAATTTCTTGATCAGGTTGAGGCAGGGACTAAGCAACCCAAGAATTGCCCTGTTAATTGTATAAGAACTTGTGATATCAATACAGCACCATATTGCATTATTGCCTGTTTATCGGCTGCCTTAAAGGGGAATTTCAAAAATGGTTATGCCTTCGCAGGCAGTAATGTGTGGCGTAATGATAAGATTGTAACAGTCAAAGAATTATTTTCAACATTAGTCCAGGAGCTTAATGAATATAGGAATAGAATAAAGCTTTCAATAACCTAAGGGGGAAAATATGGATAATAATTCTGTGAAAATTGACTATAAAAGATGTTCGTCTTTTGTCAGGTAGGGTGGCTTCCTCAGTTACCCGAAAATTATTATATAATTGTTTTTGTCGGTGAGAAGAATGTTTGATTATTTTAAAATTTGATTTGCCGTAATTCTTTTTAATTTTGAGGATTATTTTAGTGCGAATAAAACATTGTGAATATGAGCTATTTTAACACCGCAAAAAGGATTTTATTCCTTGAATTAGTTTTGTTGACTTCTTGTAATTTGATAACTTTTGGGCAAGATATTCAGGGACAGGCAATAAAATTTGGACGGGTTTTAAATCTGATTGAAAGTTTTTATGTTGATACTGCTAATGTTAGTAAACTAACTGAAAATGCTATTACAGAGATGCTTTCAACTCTCGATCCCCATTCAATATATATTTCAAAAGATGAAGTTGCTGAAATGAATCAACCGCTTGAAGGAAATTTTGAAGGTATTGGTATTTCTTTTAATGTTTTTAAGGACACACTAATGGTTATGACTACGATCCCAGGAGGCCCTTCAGAGCGTGTTGGACTTAGACCTGGAGACCGGATTGTAAAAGTTGATAATAAAAACATCGTTAATATTGGTCTCAAAACTGCTGATGTATTTAAATTGTTACGAGGTAATAAAGGTACAGTTGTAAACCTTTCTATATTGCGAAAAGGGGAATCATCATTGCTCGATTTTACCATTATTCGTGATAAAATACCTATTTTAAGCCTTGATGCAGCTTTTTTGCTAAATAAAGAAACTGCCTACATTAAACTCAATAAATTTGCCGCTACCACTATGGATGAATACAAAGCGGCAATGACAACTTTAAGTACTACTGCAAAGGTAAAGAATCTTATTTTAGATTTACGTGGTAATGGAGGCGGGTTTCTTGGTGCAGCCTATGAACTAGCCAATCAGTTTCTTGAAGAGCGAAAACTGATTGTTTATACTGAAGGTACTCATAGCCCACGGAAAGACTATTATTCAACAACGAGAGGAGATTTTATTCAGGGTAATCTGATTATTTTAATTGACGAGGGTTCTGCTTCAGCTTCTGAAATTGTTTCAGGGGCTATTCAAGATTGGGATAGGGGTGTTATTATTGGGAGGCGTTCTTATGGGAAAGGATTGGTACAACAGCCCTTTCTACTTAACGATGGTTCTATGATACGACTTACAACAGCCCATTATTACACTCCTGCCGGTCGGAATATTCAGAAGCCATACAAGAACGATATCAAAAACTATAAAAATGAGTATTTGAAACGTTTCGAAAATGGGGAGATGTTTAGTAAGGACAGTATTTCCTTTCCTGATTCACTAATGATTCAAACACTTGGTACAAAACGGAAAGTTTATGGTGGTGGAGGTATTATGCCGGACATTTTTATACCAATGGACACCTCTATGTATTACAAATATTTCAATAATCTTGTTCGTAAAAACGTGTTGTTCCCATTTGTGGTAGGCTTCATAGATAAAACCAGAGACCAACTGAAAACCAAGTACAAAACTATTGATAGCTTCAAAAATGATTTTCATGTTACTGATGCTACGTTTGATGATTTGATTAAAGCTGGGGAAAAGGAAGGAATTAATAAAGACGAGGAGAGTTTGAAGATATCAGGAGTTATTATTGAACGACAAATCAAAGCACTTTTAGCGAGAGATTTATATGATACTGGAGATTATTATAAAATTATGATTGAAGAAGATAAAGAAGTTAAAAAAGCGTTGGAGATTCTTTCTGATCAAAAAGGTTTTAATCACTACTTAAATAAATGAAAATATTTGTCATTACATAAAGTTTGTTTCCTTGCGTTGGTAGTTTATGAACTATTTTCTTGATTGGGCAATTACTAACAAGGTTGAATTAATTGCAACTTTTTCCGGATTGGTTTATGTTTTTCTGTCCATTCGTCAAAGTTTGAATACTTGGATTGCAGGATTCGTCACGTCATTTCTTTATTGTCAGGTATTCTATGCGGCCAAATTTTATGCCGGAATGTGCCTTCAGGGTTATTATTTGATTATCAGTGTATATGGTTGGTGGAGCTGGAATAGAGTTGTAAAAAACCACTCAGCAGGTGATAAACTTCGCATAAGTTATACAACTAACAGTATGTGGGTGAACCTCATAATTTTGAGTTTTTTTCTGACACTGTTAATATATTATTTATTGAGCCATTATACTGATTCCCCGGTACCATTTTGGGATGCTTTCACCTCCTCTCTTAGTATTATCGCCACATGGATGCTTGCTCAAAAAAAAATAGAGCATTGGTTAATCTGGATTTGTGTTGATTTGATTTGTGTTGGTTTGTACCTAAATAGGAGTCTTTATCCAACGGTATTCCTCTTTCTGTTATACACTATCCTGGCCTTTGTCGGTTATTTTGAATGGAGAAGGGAGTTTGAAATAAAACAATATGAAAAAAAATTCAATTAAACGAATCGTTGTTACAGGGCCGGAATCGACAGGGAAAACAGCTCTTGCTCACGTGCTGTCTCAAAAATTAGATGGTATCTGGATACCAGAGTATGCAAGATACTACATTGAAAATCTACATAGATCTTACAATTATGATGATGTTGTTCGGATTGCACGGCATCAGATCCAACAAGAGGCCGAGATTGCAACGATTACTGGAAATAGTGTGATTGTATTTGATACATGGTTAATTATTACTAAAGTATGGTTCGATTTGGTTTTCGGAACATGTCCAATTTGGGTTATTGATCATATTCGATCAACGAAGATTGATCTTTTTTTGGTTTGTGATACTGATCTACCCTGGATTGCAGATCCTGTAAGAGAAAATGGAGGTGAAAAACGAAAACATCTATTTGAATTGTATTGTAGTGAGATCGAATCTTTTAATTTTAATTTTGAAATAGTTAGCGGTTTTGGTGATGAGAGAACTGAAAACGCCATGAATGCACTTCGGAATCACGGTTTGCAACTATATTCAGAATAGATTGTTACTATGTTTTAATTGTGTTTTAAAATAATTCATTATAATTCTCAATATTTAAATATATGAAGATAGCAGACAGCATAATAGATCTGGTTGGGCGTACTCCAATGGTAAGGTTAAACAGGTTAACGGAAGGTATTGACTGTGAGATTATCGTGAAACTGGAATCTCAAAATCCAGGAGGTTCGGTAAAGGACAGGTTGGGTTATGCTTTGATTGATGCAGCAGAAAAGAGCGGGTTGATTGATAAGGAAACTGTAATTATTGAACCTACAAGCGGTAATACTGGTATTGGGCTTGCTTTTGTTTGTGCAGCGAAAGGATATAAACTTAAAATTGTAATGCCTGACTCGGTAAGTATTGAAAGACGTATGATTGTTCAAGCTTATGGAGGCGAGGTTATACTCACAGCTGGCAAGGATGGGATGAAGGGTGCAATAGCAAAAGCAGAGGAAATTCATCAAAATACTCCCGGGAGTTTCATGCCAATGCAGTTCTCAAATCCTTCTAATCCCGAAATGCACCGCATAACAACTGCGATTGAAATTTGGGATGATACTGATGGGAAAGTGGACATATTTGTTGCAGGTTCGGGAACAGGAGGTACTATTACCGGAGTATCTGAGGTGATCAAATCGAAAAAACAGTCTCTCTATTCTGTAGTTGTTGAACCTGAGGATTCACCGGTTTTATCTGGAGGTAATCCGGGAGCTCATAAAATACAAGGTATCGGACCGGGTTTTATTCCTAAAATATTAAATACATCATCTTATGATGAAATTTATAAAGTATCTGCTTCAGATTCGTTTGAAACTGCTCGGAAATTGGCACGTTTAGAGGGGATATTCTGTGGTATTTCTTCTGGAGGGAATGTTTATGCTGCCATGCAAATCGCTAAACGGCCTGAAAATAAGGGCAAAATGATTGTGACAATTATTTGTGATACTGGTGAGCGATACTTAAGCACTCCGCTTTTTGCGTATGATAATGAAAAATAAGGAACAGGAGCAACTTGTAGTTTGTACCGATTCTGCCGTCAGATCTTTGGTTGATGACAGGTACTTTGATATTTTGTGTCACCGGCATCGAGCGGGTGAGTCAATGCCATCCACAGAAAAGTTAAAATTAATTGTAGAAAAAGTCCGACAAATTGTCTTTCCCGGCTATTTTGGTGAGATTAATTTAAAATCCGAAACCCTTCCTTACTATATGGGTGTTCTTGTGGACGAAGTTTATCAACTGATAGCTGAGCAGATCTTTTCAGGATTATGTTTTGTTTGTATTAATGAATCAGATCGCGACCTTGTCGGAAAAAGAGTAAAAGCAGAAATCATTGCCTCAGAATTTGTGAACGGACTTGCAGAATTGAGGCGAATGTTGCTTACCGATGTAAATGCCACTTATCTTGGTGATCCTGCTGCCAATAGTTTGGGGGAAGTAATTTTCTGCTATCCTGCCATTCGAGCAATTTCAGGTTACCGTATTGCACATAGCCTTTATACTTTAGGAGTGCCGCTCATTCCTCGAATCATCACTGAGATGGCTCACTCCGAAACAGGGATTGATATTAACCCCGAAGCTATTATAGGTGAATTTTTTACTATTGATCATGGTACAGGAGTAGTAATCGGGTCAACCAGCATCATTGGGAAAAATGTTAAACTTTTTCAGGGGGTGACCCTTGGAGCAAAAAGTTTTCCGCTCGATGATAATGGAAATCCTGTAAAAGGGATAGCAAGACATCCCATTGTTGAAGATAATGTGATAATTTACTCTAATGCAACTATTCTTGGACGCATAACAATTGGACACGATTCAGTGATTGGCGGGAACATTTGGGTTACAAATGATTTACCGCCTAACTCAAGAGTTGTACAGAATAGGAATAGAAATGCTGATTTTTTTAATGGAGGAGGAATCTAAAAAATTATTTTAATCCGCAGAAAGAACTACTTTTGCCATTGCATGTGAAAAAGTTTTATTTGTTTTATTTGCTTTTCGGCACATACAAAATTTGGTATTTTCAATTAAATAAAAGTTAGTTTCTGTGATTAAGTTCAAAATAGTTGCCAAAACATTCGCCGGCCTTGAAAACGTTTTGGCTGACGAGATCCGGGCTTTAGGTGCCGAATCAGTTTCTATCGAAAGACGTGCAGTATCGTTCTCTGGTAATCAGGAATTGTTGTATAAAGCTAATTTTCAGCTTCGTACAGCATTAAAAATCCTCAAACCTATTGCTGAATTTGAGGTGACTAAACGTGATGAACTCTATGATCGTGCAAAAAAAATCCCATGGACAAAGTATCTCGCACTTGGTAAGACCTTTGCAGTAGATAGCACAGTTCAGTCTGAATTATTTGTTAATACCATGTACGCATCCTTGAAGGTAAAAGATGCTATTGCAGATCACTTTCGCGAAGCCACAGGAAAGCGTCCTTCAGTCAATCCCGATGATCCTGATATTCGCATAAATGTTTATCTGATGGAAAATCGTTGCATCATATCCCTTGATAGTTCCGGCGAGTCACTTCATAAACGTGGTTATAGGATTGGACAGGGTGATGCTCCTATAAATGAAGTTCTTGCTGCTGGAATGATCTTGATAACCGGCTGGCATGGCGAAAAAGATTTTTTTGATCCTATGTGTGGGTCAGGAACATTGCTAATCGAAGCCGCAATGATTGCAAAAGGAATACCTCCCGGAATGTACAGAAAATCTTTTGGTTTTGAGCAATGGCCTGATTTTGATGAAAAATTGTTTGCTGATATTTATAACGGTGACCATGAGAAGGAGTTTAATGGTAAAATTGTAGGATCAGATATTTCAGTAAAAGATATTTCAATTGCAAGAGCAAATATTAAGAATGCAAGTCTAACTAAAGTTATAGAGCTTCAGGTTCAAGATTTTACAAAACTTGAACCCCCCTTTCAAAATGGGATAATTGTAACAAATCCACCCTACGGCGAAAGAATGAAATCGCAGTCAATAGGTGAATTATACAATCTGATGGGTAATACCCTGAAAAACAAATTTGCTGGTTTCAAAGCATGGATTATTTCAAGCTCATCAGAAGGTTTTATGAACATAGGTTTAAAACCGGCTAAAAAAATTGATATTTTTAACGGTCCACTTCCGTGTAGTTTCAGGTGCTATGAATTATTTGAAGGTTCACACAAACAGTCTGTTATGATTAAAAAGAGAATCCAGTAATACTTTTTTTAATGTTTAAATAGTTATTCGTGTAATCCAATTTTCGGCATTTAATGTATTTATTTCCTGTTCTTCCGATTCCTTATTATTGATAAAGTATTTCCTGTGGTTTACCGCCTAAAAAATCCTCAAATCTGGCTTTAGGCTGTCCGAATGCATTGGTAATGAATTGATTATTGTCTGATCCGAATGGAATCCAGCTTAATCTGACCTCAAGTACATTAAATATCAATGATTCGTTATGTACCCGAATTCCAAATCCAATCCCTCCATAGAATTTGTCTTTGAGTATTGTTTGTAAATTGTTTGATAAAAAAGCCGCATCTGCAAAAAAGTAGTGCGCAATCCTGAAGCCTGATTTATTCCATGCCCAGAACCTAACGGATTCGATATTTATTTTTAACCGATTAGTACCTTTTGTGTCAAGAGAAAAAAAATCACGGATACCGTATCTCCGGTTTATAACTAAATATTCTTCACTGTAGCGATTGATACCACTCAATAGCTCCATATTAAAGAAAAAACGGTAGGGATGATGATTAAGGTAAAAATAATTGCTAAAGTAGTTGGTGTTCAATAAAATAATTCCCTGCTCTACTTGAGATTTACTCAAAAATCCCCCCAAACCAATCTGCCATTTAAAGTAGGAGCCCCCTTTAAGAATATTAGCCTTTGAATAGCGCAGATGAAAATACGGACGGGTTCGATTTTCTGAAATATCCAATCCCAGAGCCAGTTCGGCAAATCGGCCATAAGGAATATCCTCTGTAATGCCATATCCGTATATCCGGTTATTTTTAAACAGATAGCGTTTGCTTATTCCTACTGATCCAAGTATGAAATCGTGATTTCTGAATATGGTGTTCGTGGATTCGGCAAAAGGGTTGTAGCCGAAGTTTTGATGTAAATAGCGACTGGCAACAATTATGTTTCCAATTGGTGAATATAAATTGTTGTTTTTTAACTGTTGTCCATACCAAATATCTGAGTAAAAATAGGAGGAAGCAGTATCCAGTCGGGTGTAGGAATAGGGCGTCTGATAAAAATCGGAAAAAACACTTTCAAGTGAAACAGCACCTGCCCAGTCAATTTTGGATGCGATAAATTTTTTGTCAAGAAAAGCATTCCATCCATTTTTTCTGTATGTATCTGTATATCTCAAGCCTGCTCTAATAAACTTTCCTCCCAAATCACTAATTTCGTAGTTGAAAGTTCCTCCCCATTTTTGTTTTTCTGTTTTTTGAAATTCAAGGCCTGCTGATAACTGATGACCAATTCCAAACATATTTTGATTTGCAACTTGTACATCGAAAGAATTTGAACTCAGACTACCGCTTAAACCATATTCAAATATTTCTTTTATAATCACTAAAACATCAACATAGCCGGCTTGAGTGGCTGAATTAGAAACCGTAATAGCAACATCTTGAATATATGGCAGATCACGAATTATTTTCTCGTTTTCAGCGAATAATTGAGGATTAACGGTTTCACCCGGATTAAAAAGCAATTGCATTCGAAGTTTTTGTTCTATTGTTTTAATGTGAATTGCATTTCCGGTCTTTTCGATCCACCCCGAAGCTTTTTTAAGCGTGTCATGTAATGTTGGTCCAAATACACCAAGTTGAAGAATACGTATTTTACCAATTCTTTTACCTGAATACGGTTCATAGTAAAGTGTACTGTTTACTACCATGAGGTCTTTGGCTGATGTATTATTTTTGATTATCAATGAAAACAAATTCCTTGTAATGAAATTGTTTGTAGATTTGCTTCTTAAAGATGATAGACTGTTTTTATTAAAAGAGGCTGTGGTTTTGTCGTTCGATTTACGTATTGTATCAGAATTTTTTTTCGCTGGTTTTAGTAATATATTACGTGCTTCAAGATATTCGTTAGCAGTTTGAATTTGTTGTTTTAAACTGTCTTTTGATAATAACTGTCCTTTTGACTTAATATGAAGATCTGAAACACGAAGACAAGAATTTAATAAGCACACCGAGAGGCCTGCTTTGGGGACAGAAGCACGAGATAATTGACAGGTAACCAAAACGCTGGTTGTGGCAAATAAAACATATATAAATATCAAGATTCTCAAAACCTTGTGTGTTTTCAGTTGATGAAAAATAATTTTATGAAATTACGTTACAAAGTTAAAATATAATAGAAAAATTCGGAACTTTAGTATTAATTTGGCCAGTAATATAAATATACACCAAACAATGAGAATTCCTGAAGCTTTTATCTTTGATATGGATGGAGTTTTGGTTGATAGCGAACCAATCCATTACGAAATTGAGAAAATTCTTTTTCAAAAATTGGGAATTAATGTATCCGAAGCTTTACACCACACTTATTTGGGTACGTCAAATGATTTTATGTATTCGGATCTTAAAAAAAGATTTAACCTTACAGAATCTGTTAGTGACCTTTTAATGATTGATGAGTTATTTAGATATGAATATTTTAACAATCTTGAGGCAATTTCTATAAATGAAGGTGTGATTAGTTTGTTAAAAGAGATAAAAAAGTCTGGATATAAACTGGCTGTAGCAACTTCTTCGTCACCGGCAATAGCAAATATTTTATTGAACAGGTGTGAAGTATTTTCCTATTTTGACGCAATTGTTACTACAAATGAGGCAGGAAAAAGTAAGCCAGCCCCTGATGTTTATATACTTGCTGCTCAAATAATAGGTGTTAAACCTTCTGGTTGTATTGTTTTCGAGGATTCACCGAACGGACTTAAAGCGGCAAAAGAGGCAGAGATGTATTGTGTTGCAATTCAATCGAATAGCGGGTTTGTTAAAGAGCTTTTGAACGCTGATATTTTGATTCGTAACTTCAAGGAGATCACTTTCGCAGAATTGATCGAAAAATTCTCTATTAGTAATAAATTTCTCAAGTGAGTTATGCTTATTGGATGTCATTTTGCCGACATCCAGAAATGGAATTTAATCTTGGAAAGGAGCTCAAAATTTTACTAATCTTCTTCCATGCAACTCTACTGATGGAAAAAGTTTTTGGATGTCCTCATAATTCTCCCACGTAACTTTTCCGGCAACAATAATTTTCACTTGGTCACCTGCAATTTTAATCATTTTTTGAAGGGTTTCATTTCCTTCAATTGCTGTCGGTTTTCCGCCGGACGTAAGAATCCGATCAATTCCAATATTTTTGATCTGAGCAACAGAAAGTAAAATATTGGCAGATGAATCAATTGCTTTATGAAAAGTGACCTTCATGGGTCTTGCCAAATATACAAGCTCTGTAGTTCTTTCAACGTCAACGGTATTATCATGTTTAAGAAGCCCAAAAACAACTCCGTTTGCTCCAAGCTCATGACAAATTTTAATGTCGTGGCGCATGATTTCAAACTCATCTTCTGTATAAAAAAAATCACCTCCGCGGGGGCGAATCATAACCATTACCGGAACCAGCAATTTATTAATAACTTGTTTGATTGTACCATAGGAAGGAGTAGTGCCGCCAAAATACAAATTTTCGCAAAGTTCAATTCGTGTTGCACCAGCAGCTACTGCTGATATAGACTCTTGAAATGATTCAACGCACACCTCTTTTACCAGATTCATTGTTTATTTATTTTGTTGTAAAAGTAATAGCAACTTTACGGTTTAACAAAAGAACAAGTAATAATTGTAAAAAAAACTACTGATATTTTTTCAAAACCTTTATTATTTACTGTAACTCAATATCTAAAGATGATGATTTTGTTATGCGATTTTAAGTAACGGTTTTTATTTACTTTTGCAGGGTTACAAATATTTACTACCAATGGAGAGAAGAAAGTTTTTTACTCGTTTAGGAAAAGGTACTTTAGTTACTTGTGGAGCAGTGCCGTTAATAGCCACTGCTTCTGAAAAATCTGAAAACAAAAACACCAATAATGGCTTGGTAAATGGTGAAATACAACACATGGTTATATTTGATCTTAAGCATGATAAAGGATCTGCATTAGCGGAAAGATTCTTGAAAGATGGCAAACAGATTTTAAGTAAGATATCTGTTGTTCAGGATTTTCAGGTTTTTAATCAGGTGAGCTTAAAAAACGATTATTCCTATGGATTTTCAATGGTTTTTGCTGATCAGATGTCCTATACTACCTATAATAATCATCCCGATCATGTATCATTTGTCGAAAACCACTGGAAAAAAGAAGTAGTAAGGTTTTTAGAAATAGATTTTAAAAAGTCTTTCTGAAAATCACAGTTTTATTTTTTTAGACAAAATATTCAAGTATGTTCAAATTTTTTTTGATTACGTTCATAGGATGGTGCATGCCGTTATGGATTATTGCACAAGGTCATACAACCATTTCAGCAAACATTCCACGTATGGTAGTAGGCATTGTAATCGAGGATTTTAATCCGGATTACATTGATCGTTACTGGGATAAGTTTGGTAACGGCGGTTTTCAAAGACTTTATTCGAAAGGGTATATTTGCGCTAATCATCACTATGATAATTTATTACAGCGTCCTTCAGTGAACATGGCAACACTTTCGACAGGAACTACTCCTTCGCGGCATGGAATTGTAAATGACATTTGGATTGATCGTCTGAAAAAAAAGGAGGTTAATTCAATTAATGATGATTTTTATACAACTTCTGGCTCTGATTCAAAAGAAGGAAGTCGTTCGGCATTGAAACTGATGACCCCAACTTTGGGTGACCAGTTAAAGCTGGTTACAAAGGGAAAATCAAAGGTATTTAGTATTGCATTGAATGATATTTCGGCTGTTTTTGCTGCTGGTCATGCTGCAGATGGTGCTTATTGGTTCGATAAGACTACCGGTAAAATGATTTCGAGCTCATATTATGTCAAAAATTTCCCAAAATGGGCTTTGGATTACAATGGTTTAAAAATGGCGGATTCCTATTTTGGGATGAATTGGATTCTGTTTAAAGAGCCTATTTCTTACACCGAAAGTATTGAAGACGCATATCTGAAAGAAACAGGATATTTTGGAAAATACAGCTCTTTCCCCTACGATATGAATAAATTGAAAAGAGAATCAGGTGGTAGTTATAAAATTTTGAAAACCACTCCCTGGGGAAACACAATAATAAAAGATTTTACTATTCAGATGATACCCAAAGAACAGTTCGGTTACGATCTTATTCCCGATCTTCTCACGGTAGTATTCTCATCTATGGATTATGAAAGATATTCATTTGGATCCTTTTCCGTAGAAATGCAGGATACTTACCTCCGGTTGGATAAGGATATCGCCGAGTTGCTGAAATACCTTGAAAACGGTTATGGGACGGATAATATTCTGGTTTATCTCACCGGTTTAACAAGTATTTCATATCCGGCTGATTATCTGAAAGAAAAGTATCGTCTGACTGCCGGTATTTTCAATCCGGAAAGTGCTGTATCTTTGCTCAAATCGTATTTGAATATTAAATATGGCGAAGCAAATTGGATAGAACTATATACCAATCAACAGATTTACCTTAATCACGACCAGATTGAAAAGAAAAAAATAAATCTTCAGGAAATTCAGACAACGGTAGCCTCTTTCTTAAACCAGTTCGAGGGAATAGCTTATGCAAAGGCAGCACTTGAAATTGAGGCTGATAATTTTCCGGGAGGAACGCTTGAGCCATTTCAGAATAATTATAACATTAAACGATCTGGTGACGTGCTTATTAAGTATGAAGATGGATGGCAGCCCAAAGACAAATTCAATCCTGTTGACTACACAGATAATAGTCAGATTCCTTTAGTTTGGTACGGCAACGGAATTACCAAAGGAACTACTCTCCGAAGGACAAACGCTACCGATATTGTTCCTACAGTAGCAGCTTTTCTGGGAATTGCACCTGCTTCATGTGTTACAGGAAAGGTTATTGAAGAGCTCATAAAACGTTAACTGAGGTGATCAATTGATGCTGGCAATTTTTGTTTATCTGATACTCAAAATGAAATAAAGCGATAGTCATTGTATGAAACAATTTTATCTAGTGGTTTGCGGATTTTTGTACGTGTCTTTTGATCCGTATATCCTAACGTGATAATGAGTTGTACCCGTTTTGACGATGGTACATTGAGTATCTTTTTTACTTTGATTTCATCAAACCAGCCAATCATACAACTTCCAAGCCCCTCATTAGCTGCGGCCAGACAAATATGTTCCGCAAGAATACCGATATCAATCAATGGAAAATGTTTCCGTTTTACCCAACTTCCAAAACTTGAGGTGAGATTTGCCGCTTCTTCAACAATTACCAGATGCAATGGTGCCAGTTTTGTAAAGTGATTCATTCCCAGTACTTTTTCGGATGTGGCATCGGCAATCTTGTTTTTTAATTCCAGATTATCAACAACTATGATATGCCATGGCTGAGCATTGCAAGCCGAAGGAGACATTCTCGCACACTCCAAAATTCGAACGAGTTTATCGTTTTCTAAAGATCTGTCAATATAACTCCTGTTGCTTTGACGAGCTAATACTAATGAGTTAAAATCCATAAGTATTTGTTTTATACAACCATTGGAGTGGTCTTTTGACCCTCGAAGTAGTTTATTACGGGTCTTTTGACCCTCGAAGTGGTATTATCCCCAAGTGGTAATTAAGAGGTCTTTTAACCCTCGAAGTGGTTTATTCTTTAATTAATTAAATCAAGTTTGACCATGTCTTGTATATCAAGCATTCCGATAGGAAGGCCGTTTTCAGTTACAATGATATTATCCACTTGATTTGCATTAAAAATATCTGCCGCTTTTTGTAAGACTTCATCACCTTCAATCGAAATTGGGTTCGCTGTCATACACTCTCCAACAGATGCTGTGTGGATATGTTCTCCAAGATTACGCATCTGACGGCGCAAATCTCCATCGGTAAAAATACCGGCAAGCTTACCATCTTTAGTAACAACTGAAACTGCTCCCATTCCCGAGTCAGTCATTTTCAGAAGCGCGTCAAGCACCTTGCAATCCATATCAACTATAGGGTTAGCTTCCGAAATGACTCTCTTTACTTTGATTGTCATTAGTCGGGTGTGTTGAAAAAACTGGTCAGTACCCAACTTTGTGAGATGGTTATCTGCAAGTTTTTTCATTATACTCCATGGAAGGGTAATATTATGTGCCCCAAGTGTAAGAGCATCCTTTATATGTTCAGGATACCTAACTGATGAAAACATAACTTTGCAATTGTATTTGTATTCTTTGATTACATCTACAATTTGTTTAACTAAACCAAGCGCGTCGTGACCCTGATCCTGCATTCTGCCAACCAGAACACAAACATAGTTTGCCCCTGCTGTTAATGCCATATAAGCTTGCTGGATATTATATACAAGGTGTAAATTGATTAAAAAACCTTCATCATGTAGCTTTTTACAAGCTTTCACTCCTTCGAAATTGACAGGTATCTTGAAAACCGTTTTTTTCTTGTCGAGGCCAAGGTTGAGCAAACGATGAGCTTCGGCTACAATTTGCTCGGAAGTTTCACCTAATGCCTCAATCATCAGCACAGGAACCATTTTAGACAATTTAACGATTGCACCATCAATATCAGTTATACCGTTTTTGTGCATAAATGTAGGTGTTGTTGTAACACCATCAATGATCCCCAGTTTCAGGGCTTCTTCAATTTCAGCAAGATTAGCGGAGTCAAGAAAAAATTCCATATCAATTTATAGTTTAAATTTTAAGATCTGTATTTTACTTCAACATTATGAATGTTGATCAATGGTTTCAGAAATTCAGCGACATCCGCAATACACATTTGACTTGCTGCATCACACAAAGCACGTGAAGGATCGGGATGTACCTCAATAAACAATCCGTCAATTCCCGCTGCGACTCCGGCACGCGCCAAAGTTGGAATGAATTCGCGTGATCCACCTGCGGGATCTGAACTCGGAATCCCATATTTACGGATAGAGTGTGTCACATCAAAAACTACCGGATATCCGGTGGCTCGCAAATGGTAAAAACTTCGCGGATCAACAACTAAGTCGTTGTAACCAAATGTATAACCTCTTTCTGTGACAAGAATATTGGTATTTCCGGCTTGTTCTGCTTTTTTAACTGGTTTAATCATGTTCTCAGGTGCCAGAAACTGTCCGTGTTTAAGATTAATCACTTTACCTGTTTTTGCGGCTTCGACAACAAGAGTGGTTTGCATCACAAGGTAGGCAGGAATCTGAATGACATCAACAACAGCTGCCGTGGCAGCTATCTGATCCGGATAATGAATGTCGGTAAGGATGGGAACTTTGAATTGTTCTTTAATTTTATGAAGCATGGAAAGCCCTTTTTCCATCCCTGGTCCTGAATAAAAATCGGCAGAACTACGGTTATCTTTTTGAAACGAAGATTTGAAAATTAAAGGAAGATCGAGTTCCTGAGATAAACGAACAAGAAATTCGGCAGTATCCATCATTGTTTTCTCATCTTCAACAACACATGGACCCGCTATAAGAAACAGTTTATCAGCTCCACATTCAACATTCCCTACTTTAATTATATTCTTCATTTCGAGTATTTTACATTTTCATTAGCAAACCACGAAGTTTATCCCGAGTAATAATTTTTTCCCATTCGGGACCACAAACATGTTGCCACATGAAAACAAGAGTAAGAGTTACATCTATCATTTTATCAATTTCTTCAGGTGAACAGTTGGCTGTAACTCCCTGAGGAATAGCAATATTATTTACTCTCATCATTTCTTTGAACTCCTTAACTCCTTCGGGGTAGAATTCCTCAAGTTGATTGAAAACTACACAGTTGCCAACACCATGATGTATTCCTGTAACAGTTGCCAAACCATAGGAAATAGCATGGCACGCACCAACTTCCGAATAAGTTAAGGAAAGACCGCCCAGATATGACGCAATCATCAGTTTTTCCTCGTTTACAGGAGAGCGGCTATCGTTACTTAAGTAAATATCCCTGCAAAGACGAAGAGACTCAGCTCCAAGCGCGTCTCCCATAACTGTCTTACGGAAACCATTTGCAGCTTCGATATTATGTATATAACAATCCATTGCAGTATAGAACCGTTGTGGTTCAGGAACAGAAGTAATCAACTCAGGATCAATCACTAATTGATCAGCAGGGGTAAAGTTACCTTTAATTCCCAGTTTTTTCACTGGCCCTGTTAATACTGTTGTCATCGAAACTTCTGCACCTGTACCTGAAATTGTAGGAATCACGGTGCAATGTACCCCTTTGTTTTTGATCAGGTCGAGTCCTTGATATAGTGATGATGAACCTTCGTTTGTAAACATCAGACGGATTGCCTTAGCATAGTCCATGACACTGCCACCCCCAATACCAACTACCGAAACAGGAAGATTGGCACTAAGACTTTTGACTTCCGCAACAATGGCATCCACTGTTTTCGTTTTGGGTTCCTCGGTAATATCAATAATTTTCAGAATATCATGAGGATGAACAGGAATCCGCTTCATGAAATCTTTACCTTCAAAATATTCATCAACAAGAAAAAGGACATAAGAATCCTTTTCAATACGTAATTCACCGAGTACGTCATCTAATTGGTCAAAGCTGTTTCGACCATAAAGAATCCTTCCAATTGCCTTTAAATTTCTGAACATATTCTATTTATTTAAGTGCGTTTTTAAGTGCTGATCTTATTTTTTCAGTAAGTATATTCAACTCTTCTTCACTCCAGGTTACCATAATTTGGGTCATCATCAACTTTTGCATAATTGCATCCGAATGAGGCACTTCCATGTTTCGATAGTCAGGAATATTATTCATCTTCATCACAGGAAGATTGTAAATAGATTTCATTTCTTTCAAATGTCCCCATTGCCGATGAAAATGGAAATTATTTCGATACCAATATGAAGCACTTACCCCTTCTTTCTGAAATTGATCAAAAACTTTAACTGCTTTTTCGGAATCGGGTAAGAAGAAGGAAAGAAATGTGGCCGAATCTCCATCTTCGTCAGGAACAAACCTAAAGCGGATTTCGGGGAATTCCAGCAAAACCTTTTTAAGTGCTTTCTGATGCAACCTTTGCTTTTCAATCATATATGGCAACTTACGAAGCTGTGCCAAAACTACAGCTGCTCCGAGTTCGGAACCACGGAAGTTGTATCCCAAAATCGGGTGTTGTTCAGCTCCGCGAGCATTTCCAATATGGTCGTGACCATGATCGGAATATTTATGTGCCTTTTCGTATAATTCGTCATCGTTTGTTGCTACTGCTCCTCCTTCACCGGCAGTGATAATTTTGTAAAAGTCGAAAGAAAAGGCAGACATTTGTCCAAAATTACCAAGCATCTTCCCTTTGTAACTTCCACCTAAAGCGGGAGCAGCATCTTCAATCAAAATAAGGTTGTGTTTCTTGCACACCGAAAGTATTTCGTCCATTCTGCCCATAGAGCCGAAAACCTGTATCAACAGAACAGCTTTGGTTCGTGACGTAATTGCTTTTTCTATTCCTTCAGGACTGAGGCATAAAGTTTCATCAATTTCAGCAAATACAGGGATAGCTCCTGCCATTAGAACAGCTTCAATGGGGGCAATAAATGTATAAGGAGGAACAATAACCTCATCTCCATAACCTATTCCGCAACATGCAAGTGATAAAGAATCTGCAGCTGTTCCGCTTGCGCAAAAATGGGAGTGTTTTGCCCCAAGATAATCACTGAATTCTTGTTCGAAGGTCTTAGCTTTCCAAACTCCATTACGTTGGGAATCATGATTATAACGAAACAAAATTCCTGTTTCGAGCACATCCAAAACTTCTTTTCGTTCTTCATATCCGAAAAGTTCAGTACCTGCCATATTAAATCTATTAATATACTTAAAATCAACTATTTAATAAAAATTGAGAATTTACTCTAAAATCTGAGTAAACTCTCAGCCTGACGATTTCATATCATCCTTTGATATGGTTTTCTTCAGTTTCTTTAAAATCTGTAAAATTACATTTATTTTGAGAATAATTTCAAAGAAAAAATATAGTCATTCCTGCAACAGCAAGAAATGCTCCTACAATCTCTTTCCAATTAAGACTTTCGTGAAATAACATCACTGATGGTATTAAAATAAATACCGGAACTGTTGCGATTAGTGTTGAGGCTATACCTACTGACGTGTGTTGAAAGGCAAGGAGACTTAGTGATACTCCAAGAAACGGTCCGAAAAAGGAACCTATCAAAAGAGGAGTCATGGCTTTTTTGTTTTTTAGTGAAAAAGCAATTGATCGCCATTCTCCGGCAAACGAAATAATGACAATAAAACCAATTATTCCTGTGATTGCTCTAATCTGGGAAGATGCAAAAGGATCGTAATTTCCCATTCCCAATTTTGAAAAAACAGCACCAACTCCTTGACCAACAGCACCACCTAATGCAAGCAGCAAACCTTTTAAGGGATAATTCAACCTTGATTTATTTGTTTCAGATTCCGGGTGTTTTAAAATAACAATGGCAATGCCTGATAATACTAACAACATTCCCACTCCGTTTAGCCAGGTAAGTCTTTCATGAAGAATTACCGTTCCAGCCAAAGTAGCAACGGGTGGGGCAAGAGACATTATGAGCATGGATAATTTAGCCGATTGGTATGAATATGATTTGAATAGGCAATAATCGCCAGCAACAAAACCAATTAATCCGGATATTGATAACCATTTCCATGCTTCAGGCGAAGCATCAGAAGGCGTCCAGTACCCGCGCATAATTTTTGACCATACCATAAACATCCCCATTGCAAAAACTAACCGTGTGATATTGACAGCGAGAGAGCCAGCCCTACGTGTTGCTAACGAAAAAGTTAAAGCTGAAGCAGTCCAGCATATTGCAGTAAGTACTCCTGCTATTTCACCTAAATGACCTATTTGCATGCAGTTTGTAAATTGGCTGCAAAAGTAATGATACCAATTCAAATATTTTCACCGAGGAAAGAATTGTTAAGAGTTCAATTTTGCCCGAATCAAGATTTTCTTTCATTAAGACTATTGATTCCCAGTATCCCGTTAATCAACGATACCAATAGACTGAATATTATCGCAGTAAACAATCCGGAAACAGAAAAACCACTTATAAAATGATTGGCAATCAATACGATAATGCCGTTAATTACAAGTAGGAAAAGACCCAAAGTAATTATTGTGACTGGTAAGGTCAGAATAATCAGAATAGGTTTAACGATTGAATTGAGAAGAGCGAGAATTACGGCCACTACAAAAGCGGTATAAACAGAAGAAACCACAACTCCTGGCAGGATATATCCTACAACCATAATTGATATGGTGCTAATAATGATGCGGGTAAGCAAATTCATTTTAATATGGGGTTAAATGTTGAAAACTTCAAAAATAGAAATATTTCATGATGGTTTCAAACTATTTTTTAGTTTTTTTGACCTATTAAAGAGATAATAAAACAGATATCGAAACTCTCGGATATAAATTGTATTTATATAGAAAAAAATCCCATTTTTGGAGATTCTTAATTAATCCATGTTTTTATGAGACTTATTATTCAGTCAGAGGCAGTTAACGTTGCAAAATGGTCTGCTTTTTATATCGCTCGCAGGATAAATGAATCAGTTTCTGCCTCGGCCAGACCTTTTGTTCTTGGACTTCCAACAGGTAGCACTCCACTTGGTACTTATAACGAATTGATAAAGCTTTACCGTGAAGGAAAAGTTTCCTTTAAAAATGTAATCACTTTTAATATGGACGAATATGTGGGATTACCTAAAAACCATCCACAGAGTTATCACAGCTTTATGTGGGATAATTTTTTTAGCCACATTGATATCCTTCCCGAAAATGTAAATATCCTTGACGGAAATGCCAAAAGTTTAAAAGATGAATGTGCTGATTATGAGGCGAAAATAAAAGCTGTCGAAGGTATTGATTTGTTTATGGGAGGAATTGGAGCCGATGGTCATATAGCTTTTAATGAACCTGGTTCCAGCCTCTCATCGCGTACAAGAGACAAAGCCTTGAATCAGGACACTATTTTTGTTAATAGTCGTTTCTTTGACAATGATGTGTCGCAGGTTCCGAAATATGCACTTACAGTTGGTGTTGGAACAATAATGGATGCACGTGAGGTGCTGATTTTGGTTACAGGTCACAATAAATCGAGGGCATTGCACAAAGCAATTGAAGGCGGTGTAAATCATATCTGGACAATCTCTGCTCTTCAACTTCACCCCTGCGGAATTATTGTTTGTGATGAAGCCTCAACAGTAGATTTAAAAGTTGGTACATACCGCTATTTTAAAGATATTGAAAAAGAATATTTAGATTCTGAATTTTTGTGGAATAGTGATAAATACCTCGGATGGTAAAATACTTACATCTGACAAACGGCAGCTGGTTGCTGTCGGATGTCAGTTGACTGATAATTTTATTGGCAAATAAAAAAGATTGTTTATCTCAATTAGCTGGTCACATTATTTGACCGAAAACTTGTATATTGTTGTTGAATTATAGGTCTCACCAGGACGAAGTACTGTTGAAGGGAAATTGGGATGATTTGGCGAATCAGGAACATGCTGAGTCTCAAAGCAAAAACCGGTTCTTTTGGTATAAGCAACTCCGGTTTTACCAATCTGACTACCATTCAACGAGTTCCCTGTGAAAAACTGTATAGAAGGCTCAGTAGTATATACCTCCATAAAGCGTCCGCTCTGTGGTTCGTAGGCACTTGCAGCAAAAGAAAGGTCTCCTTTAGCTTCTTTATTCAATATCCAGGCGTGGTCGTAACCGCCACCATATTTTAACTGGTCATAATCAGCATCAATATCTTTGCTGACAAGACGCGGTGTTTTGAAATCCATTGGTGTGCCTGAAATATTGCGATAATTTCCTGTTGGTATCATTTCATTATTAGCCACTTCAGCAATGCTATCTGCATTAACCACAACTTCCATTCCTGTTATTTCACCTTTTCCTTCCCCTTTTAGGTTAAAATAGGCGTGGTTGGTAACATTCAAAACTGTCGGTTTATCAGTGGTAGCTTTATAGTTTATGACGAGTTCGTTATTATCTGTCAATCTAAAAGTAACATTGAAATCAAGTGTTCCGGGAAATCCGTTTTCACCGTCAGGGCTTACGTAATGCAATTCAACCGCTTTCCCTTCTGGAGTTTCAATCTCTTTGGCATCAAATATCTTCGAATAGAATCCGTCAGGACCACTGTGAAGGCAGTTCGGACCGTTATTTACCGGAAGATTATAGGTTAAACTATCGAGAATAAACGAAGCCTTTGCTATACGGTTGGCGAAACGACCCACAGTGGCACCAAAACTTTTCGATCCTTTAAGATATTCATCAATAGTATTAAATCCCAAAATAATATCTGCCTGATTACCATTACGGTCAGGAAGCCAGATGTTAACAATCTTTCCCCCGTAGTTTGTCAGATTCACTTTAATTCCATTGCTGTTTTCCAAACTGAAAAGGGTTATTTTTTTCCCTCCGATCTCTTTTTGGAAAAGCCTTTTTTGTTTGTCGTTATTGTTCATGTTGGAACATGAAGTTGATGAAAATAAAATACTGGCACAAAATATTCCCGCTAATAATAGCTTTATTAATCTGTTCATTATTATTAAGATATAGATTTTCATATTTATTTAAAAAAGTGGTGGTCGAGAAATTCTTTCTCAACGGGATTCACATTATTCAATGCAAGAGTACGGTATGCCATCCTTGCAACTTTTTCAATAACAACGGTATGGTCGAAAGCACTGCTAACATCTTTGCCCCAGCAGAAAGGACCGTGGCCATAAACAAGTACGCCGGGAATTCGCATTGGATCAAGGTCTCTTTGCAAAAAAGTATTGACAATCATATTACCTGTTTCCAGCTCAAGATCTTTTTCTACCTGCTCAATGCTAAGCGCGGGAGTGCATGGTATTTCACC
>CAILKW010000260.1 GCA_903834845.1 uncultured Bacteroidia bacterium
CTCCCCTGAACAATACCCAAAACCTAATTGTTATAATCTAAAATTGAGTTTATTATAAACATTAAATTTAATTCAGCCATGACAAAAAAATTAGCAGCAGGTATTTTATTTCTTGTTTTATGGTGTGGCATATCTTTTCTGTCGCAGGCACAAAATCCTCAGGATTCTCTCAAAACGAGGATAGAAACATTAGATGGCAACGAATACATAGGTATTATTCTGGAAAAGAATGACGGAAAAATCAGACTACAAACTGAAAAGTTGGGTGTGATAGTGATTAATACTGCCGACATAAAACAAATGTCCGAGATTATTGCACCCAAGGCAAAGGATGGAAGTTATTGGTTAGACAATCCCCAGGCAACGCGCTACTTCTGGTCGCCGAATGGCTATAACCTGAAAAAAGGTGAAGGTTATTACCAGAATGTTTGGATTCTTTTTAATCAGATTGTTTACGGGTTTACCGACCATTTTTCAGGAGGAGTTGGCACTTTTCCTATGGTTCTTTTCGGCGGAGGCCCGACACCATTCTGGGTAACCGCCAAATTCTCGGTTCCTGTGGTTGAAAACAAGATAAATCTTGGAGCAGGTGGATTGGCAGGAACTGTAATTGGTGAGGAAAATACCAGTTTCGGAATTCTTTACGGACTTGGCACCTTCGGTTCGAAAGATAAAAACCTGAGTATTGGTCTTGGTTGGGCTTTTGCCGATGGTGAAATGGCTAAAAATCCAACAGTTAACATCAGCGGAATGATTCGTACCGGTTCAAAAGGCTATTTCTTAACCGAAAATTATTTCATTGGTACACCTGAAAAATTCATAATGATAATGTCAGTAGGAGGTAGGCGAATTATCAAACATGTCGGTCTCGACTTTGGTGCTTTTATTCCTGTTGGAGCCGACATCGGAAAATTTGTGGCACTTCCCTGGCTCGGTTTGACGATTCCTTTTGGTGCAAAACCTCAGTTATAGGAGAATAAGGTTTTTATTCGTTTTTAAAGAACCTTATTATTGTTTTTAAACCTTAGTAGCATGGTTAACCAATATGTATTCTTACCTTATTTACCTTATTTTCTTTACTTTAAACCTATAATGTATAGATCACAATAGAAATAAGGTAATAAGGTTATTGGGGTGGTAGTGTATTTTGAGTTACTAAGGTTAAAGAATTTAAAATACGGTTTTTAGCCTTGAAATAGCATTTTTTAAAAAACCTTATTTTTCTTAAAAAACCTTAGTAACCAATTAAATACACCAACATACCAACCTTATTCCCTTATTAAGGGTTTCAACGTTTCATGGCAGAAGTGCATAAACTCATCATAATCTTCCTGAAACGTTTTCTTCTTTTGATGTTCCTGTTTGTTCAAAATATACTTGTAAATTGCAGAAGAAAACATTATATGTAAATATCTCAAAATAAGGTTTTTGTTCGTTTTAAAAGAACCTTATTATTGTTTTTCCAAACTCCATTTATAACTCTTTTCAATATCTTCCTTAGTGATAGCCTCACTCCAAGTGAGACTATCACTATCCGTGCTTTCAGAGGTTTACACAATAACCGGAATAAAATTTTGTTGTTGTTTTGCAAAATGTAACTTTGTTGCGTGAAAAATATACTGATATGGCAACTTTTGAAATACGTAGCAATGATAATGATACCAACCGCCAATTGTTTATTAATAATCAGTTGGCTTGTAATCTGATTTATATACCTGAAGGTTCTTTTCTGCGCGAAGATGGCAAAATCATTTCAGTCAATTCTTTTTATATGAGCGAATTCGCTGTAACACAGCAATTGTACAAAGCCGTTACGCGTAATGACCCTTCATATTTTAAAGGCGACCAACATCCGGTGGAAATGGTAACATGGTACGATGCAGTGAAGTTCTGCGGAATACTGAACAATGGATTGAAAGATTTCAAAGGATCTGAATTACTGAAACTGAATAACCTAAGTAACAAAGAATTGGACTCGTTTGTGCTTAATCCTGCCTCACCTGGTTTTCGATTGCCTACCGAAGCAGAGTGGGAGTATGCAGCGAGAGGCAATGCAGGCAATTACAACCCCGATGATGAGGTTTTAGAATTTGCAGGCAGCAACCATCTCGA
>CAILKW010000261.1 GCA_903834845.1 uncultured Bacteroidia bacterium
AATCGTTTTTTCATCCATTTTTTCAAGTTTTGTGGTTATAAACGGACTGAAATCTCTTCCGAGGCAGAGTCGAATAAGTGTCCAAAGGTGAAGCAGAAACTTGTCTTCGTTTGCGAATTTGTCGGTCTCTATGCCTTCAATAGAACCATCATCACGAACCCCAATCAGAAGAGTGCCTCCTTTGGAGTTCAAAAAGGCAGAAATAGTTTTTAAACACGACCTCTCAATTGCAGGGTTTGTTTTTCCCGCACGGATATCCCAGCGAAGGGTTGATTTAAACTCAATTAATGCCCCTTCGCCATCCTTTATTAATTCTGTGGTTGGCCTATCATGGTGTTTGTTTTGCGAAAATATATTTAGGTAAGCCTGAACTTTGACAACACTTGCTAATATTTCCGATAATAATTCTTTTTGTTGGATTTTAAGTGAGACGAGCCCTTTTGCATATTCCAAAGCATTTATTTCACCCGAAACAAGTAAAAGCGGCAGGACTAGACCAGAATTATGTATGCTGTTTAGTGCATTTACCGCGACTTTTTGGTATGTTGCTAATCGTTTGTATATGCTGTGCAAAAGTTCTGGAAATGGGTGAAAATCGTTCTCTTCCACACTTATTTCACCCATAATTTTTGCCGAAAAATTGTTGACAACCTCTAGCAGACCTGTAAGGGTAACAAAGGCAAAAGTAAAAAGAGGGTCGTCTGGACTGAAAGGCTGAATTGCAGTTTTTCCTTCCGTTTTTATCAGGACAAACGGGTCACAGGAAAGGTGGTTTTCCCATTGTTCCAAAAAAGGATCCTCACCATTGATTAAGGTATCTTTCCAAAATGAAAACAATAAAGGAGAAGAAAAATCTTTAATAGTTTCATCGCTAAATAATTGCATATCAGTAACTAACTGACGTATCAAGGTTTCCGATGAATGTGAATAATTGTTTCCTCCCGGAGTCAGCAATAGTTTTGAACCCTCGAAGATGCAATAATCCTGATCTTTGGAGCCAAAATCAAGAATTTCGCGATCACAGTTAAGTTTAAATGAATCTGAATATTGCCTAAATGTTTTCATAATATTATTTTGAAAATCTGTAATTTGTTCCAAATATAAGGAAAGACGTTCTAAATAATAGCATTAATTATATATAACATTTAATTATATTTGGGTAGTATATTAATTTAAGTAAAGATTATGCTGTGATTTGTAGGTTTAAATATTTCAGAAATTACCTTTATCGAAATGAAATTAATATCGAGTCTGCTTCAATTGCAATCAATAAAGGTAATAAGTTGAGATTGATTGCTCAAAACCGGCAGGTTCACAGATTTTCATGATTCCTGCCGGTATATTTTGTGCAAATTAACCCATTATTGCCGATTCTTTATCCGGAAATATAGGGAAAATGGTGGAAAAACCTGAGATGTCGAATATTTCCTTAATACCGGGTTGAAGACTGCACAAAATGAAATTCCCTTTATCAGCTTTCATTTTTTTCTGAATAATCAAAAATACCCTCAAGCCTGAGCTGCTTATATAGTTTAAGCCTGAGCAATCGAGAATAATTTTGGAGCAACCTCCCTCGATTAAGGTCATTATTGGTTTTTCAAATTCGCTGAAATTGGTTGTGTCAATACGTCCTTCTACACTAACTAAAGTGTATTCCTGAAATGGTGTAATTTGTAAATTCATGATTCGAGTTTTTTTGTAAGAATTAAATTGTTTTTATTGTTTATTCGTTGATATTCAACTTTATCCATTATTTTTTTAATTAGGAAAATTCCCAGTCCTCCTATTGGTCTCTCTTCGACTGATAGTGTGAGGTCGGGATCCGTTTTTAATGTTGGGTCGTATTCATGACCGTCATCAATAATAGCTATAAAAAGTTCATCTCCGGTCTTCTCAAAGCTAATTTCGATGATGTGTTTATTACCATCGTTAAATCCGTAAGAAATGACATTTGTCAGGGCTTCTTCCAAAACGAGATTTAAAGAAAATACCAGAGGGATATTTATTTCCCATTCTTCGCCAAGTTCTTCTAAAAAAACCTGTACCTTAGTTAGTTCATCAAGTTGATTTTCAACCAATAATACTTTTCTGATTGATTCTTTGTTCATAATAGTTTATTCAAAGTCAAACATGGCCATTAAATTTTATTGCAAGTACGGTGATATCATCCGATTGAGGGACTCCTGTAGAAAACCTTGTAACATCCTGAATACAATCCTTAACAATTCCTTCGATTGGTTCGGTTTGATGAGTTAGTAGAAAGTTTTCAAGTCGCAGTTCTCCAAATTGGTCATCTTTACTATCAAATGCTTCTGTTACACCATCAGTGTAAAGGAACAACAGATCACCGGGAAGCAACTGCAATTTTTTCGAATGATACTTAAAACCTTCGATACAACCCAAAATCGTTCCACCGGTCATTTCAACCTTTCTTAATTCGTTACCGGAACGTACGTATGGAGGATTATGACCTGCATTCACATACTCAACCTCGCCCGAGAATGTGTTGAGGATACCATAAAAAACAGTTACAAACATACATGAAACACTTTCGCTGCAAAGTAATCTGTTCACGTAGTCCATGCATTCATCGGTAGATATTCCTTTGAGACCGGTTGCTCTGATAAGGGTACGACTTACAGCCATAAAAATTGCTGCAGTTACACCTTTGCCTGAAACATCGCCGATTACGAAACCCAAACGATCATTATCAATCATAAAAAAATCGAAGAAATCACCTCCAACTTCTTTTGCAGCAATCATATTAGCATAAATGGAGAATTCGGTGCGACCGGGAAAAGGAGGGAACACTGCTGGAAGAATCGCCTGTTGTATTTCGCGGGCAGTCTGTAAATCCTGTTGAATAGAGATCAATTGATCATGTTCCTGCATACTTTGCCAAATCATGCTTATCTCATCAAGCGATTTATTGATTGTGATTTCAAGATCATCAAAGCTGATTGGTTTGGTCAGGAAGTCGAAAGCCCCTCGGTTCATTGCTGTTCGTATGTTTTCCATGTCGCCATAAGCCGAAACAATAACGGTTTTTAACCACGGACTTTTTAGCTCTTTCAACTTTGTAAGCAGAGTCAATCCGTCCATTTCAGGCATGTTAATATCTGAAAGTATGAGTCTTATGTCGGGTTGTTCGATAAGTTTTGCAAGTGCTTCAAGTCCGTTGTGCGCAAAAACAAAATCATACTCTCCGTCTCTGATTTTCCTGCGGAATTTTTGCCTGATCAGTGGTTCCAGATCTAATTCGTCGTCAACAAACATGATCTTTACATTCATTTTCAGCTTTTCATCCATCTTTATTTGTATTATAGTTTCTTATTGTATTTTAAGGTTGAAATATACAATTTTTCATTGTTAACTTAAGGGTAAAGTAATAATAAATTCGGCAAATTCACCCTCTTTTGATTCAACTTTTAATTCACCTTTATGTTCCTGAACGATAATATCATAACTTATTGACAATCCTAATCCTGTTCCTGAACCGGCAGGTTTGGTAGTGAAAAAAGGATTAAATACCCGGTCGAGGATTGTTTGTGAAATTCCTTTTCCATTGTCCCATACCCGAATCGTAATTTTGTCAGTAGTCTTTTTTGTAATTACTCTTAGTACCGGGAAATAAGAGGCTTTTAATTCTGTTTTTTTCTGGGCTGTTGAGTAACAGGCATTGTTGATCAGGTTCAGGAAAACCCTGCTTAAATCCTGAGGAACAACATTAACTAATCCAATTGAAGAGTCGTAATCGGCTTCAATTTTGATATTGAAAGTATTATCTGATGCCCGTGAGCCATGGTATCCAAGAGCCACATATTCAGCGAGTAGTGTGTTGAGGTTGGTAGGTTGCATTTCGCCCGATTTTCCGCGGGAATGAAGTAACATTCCTCGTATAATGCTGTCAGCCCGTTTCCCGTGCTCGTTTATTTTCTTCACATTGCTCCTTATATCCTCAAGAATACTTTTCAAATAGTCAGAATCTTTGGGTTTTAGTGTTCCTGACAAATTATCAATTTCTTCAATTACTTCATCAGCCAATTCAACAGAAAGTTCCGAAAAATTATTTACAAAATTCAGAGGGTTCTTTATTTCGTGAGCAATTCCTGCAGTAAGTTGTCCCAACGAAGCCATTTTCTCCGATTGAATTAACTGTGCCTGAGCTGCTTTCAGTTCGTTGTTGGCCTTATTGATTTTTTCATAAGCAAATGCGTTATCAAAGGCAATTGCGACAAAATTACCGAGGTTAAGAAGCATATCAAATTGATATTGATTGTATGCATTCTTCACGAAACTCTGAGCGGATATTACACCAACAACGCGATCTTCAATCATCATTGGCAAATAGATCAATGATGACACAACTTCTCCTGCCTTAGGTTTAGCTCTGAATGGCACATATTTTATGTATTCTGTATCTATATCATTCATAAATACAGGGCTTGCATTTTCTACGCACCATACTGCGAACCTATTCTTATCGCTCATCGGAATTTCAAACGAAGGAAGTTTTGACCCTTTTTCTACTGAAAGTTTACACTCCAGTTTCTTCTCTTGGTCATTGTACAACATAATCAGGAAACTGGAAGCATCCATCAATGAATTTACATGTTCATAAACTATGTCTTGTATGGATTCAATATTTAAGGTTGAAGTTATTTTTTTGCCTATTTCATTAAGAGTCTTAATGTTAGTGAAAGCAGCATCAAGTTCCCTGTTTTTATTGCTCAGTTCAGAGGTTCTCTGGTCAACCTTATCTTCAAGAGAATGGCTGTAATCCTCGAGTTTTTCATTCGAGTCCTGTAGTTGTAGTGAGGTTTCCTGAAGGTCATTTATTGTAACAGTTAGTTTTCGCTGCATGGAATGGAAGGCAGAATTAAGCCAGCCTATCTCGTCGTTAGAGTTAATTTGAGGAAGTTCTACGTCAAATTCCCCCTTGGCAAAAGTTTCAGTGGCCATGGTAAGTCTTCGCAACGGACTGGTAATTGAACGTGAAATTAATATTATAATAAGAATAAGAATTGCGGCACCTCCAAATCCGAGACCAATAATATTGATTCTTAGTTGGTTTACATCGGCCATGAACTCTTCTACAGGAAAAACTACTCCCAAAGACCAGCCATTTAGCGGTATTGGGGCATAAGCAATCCAACTGAGTTTTCCGGTATTCATATTCCGGTATTCAATTTCTGCAAAACTTGTCTTTCCTTTAATCATGTTACGTCCAATAGTTCGCAGTTCGGTGGATTTGGCTTCATCCGCAAGACTGAAAATGGTTTCGTTCAAAATGAAATTTTTTACCGGATGGGTTATTATATTGCCCGATTTCGAGATCATAAACCCATAACCTGTCTCATATACTTTGATCTCGTTTACGTATTTCTGTAACCAATCGAGAGATAAATCGATAGTAAGGATAGCAACGAATTGCTTTTTACCATCCTTTTCAAAATACAGAGGAATAGAATAAGTTGAAAGCACCATATTCGCACCCCCGGTATCAAAGTAAGGTTCACTCCATAAAGCTTTTCCAAGCTCTTTCGGAATTTGATACCAATCCATGTAATAATAATCATACTGGTCGTTTCCAATATTCATAAAATCAATTTTGTCGCCGTTCCTGTAATAATAGAATGAATAAAACTTTTCTGTTGGTTTTTTAAAATATGGCTCAAAAGCAAGACAGGCTCCGGTTATTTCCTTATTGTTTTCGACCATCATTTTAAGAAACTGATTAATGCCTGCCTCGTCAAGTTTATCCTTTTCAAATACAAAAGCAAAATTGTCAGGAACTCTCTTTATTGAGCTCAGAACTTTTTCGATTTTTGCTACGGTGCTTGTTGTAAGATACTGTGCATTTGTTTTTAAATTTTTCGCTACTATATCACTGGTGATTCTTATCGTGTAGTGAAAGATCATGATGAAAATAACCATAATGCTGACAAAAACATACATGATCATTTTAAATGCCAGACCTTGTCGCAGTTTTATTTTTGCCTTTGTTTCCATATATTTTCAACTTCATCGGTAATCATTTGATTTCCGATATTTTGTTATAAGGTTTATAAAATGAGCTGAATGGTGTGAATTTATTAATGAAACTGTTAGTCAACATGATCTGCTGAACTGTTTCATAATCTTTTTGCAACAGATCAGTATTTATGACTTTGGTTCCTTCCTTAATATACAGGGTTTTATAATGGCTGAGCATCCAACGTTGATGAGGACGATTTACAGGCTGGTTATGTGCCTTTGCATACTTTACTACAATGTCAATAGCTTCTTCCTGATTATTGAATGCGTAATTCCAGCTTTCCAATGTTGCGATGACGAAATTTGCACACAAGGTCGGATTATCCTTCACATTTTCGGAAAGGCAATAAATGCCATCTTCAAGAAAATTCATTCCATAATCTGCAAAAAAGAATTTGTTCAACTCATCCTCATTAATACCATTGTTCAAAATAGAATGATACTCATCGAACCAACTGGCGTTTAGAATGTCAACTCCATCCTGAAGAAAAAGGTTATTGGTGCTTCCAATAGGGATGATTTTAACATTTAGGTTATTTTTTTTGAATAAAGCCTGTGGCTGTCTTTCAAACCCAATCCAGATTCCTGCTTTTTTGCCATTCATATCTTCGATTTTCGATATACCGCTGCTTCTTTTTGTAATAAGCATCAAAGATGACCGAGACGACAATTGCGCAATATTAACAATGTCAACCCCTTTATTTCTCAATTCGATAGCATTTACCAGCCAAAAAAGGGCAAAATCGGTTTTTTTCTCATTTAATATGGGTTCAACAGGTAACAGTGGATCAAAGGGCAAAATCTCAAGTTCCAATCCATACTTTTGGAAAATTCCCTTTTCAATTCCAACATAATAACCAGCAAACTGAGCCGATGGAACCCAATAAGGAAGCAACCTGATTTTGTAGGTTGGTTTTCTATTATCCTGATTTGTAACACTATTATTATTTGAAGTTAATAATTCCGGTTTTGGAGGGTTTCCACATGAGAGGAAAAACAAAGGCAACAAAAAAAAGAACTGAAAAAAGCTGAACTTCTTTCGTGGAAAAGGAAACGATACAATAACATTGATTGGTTTACACCAACCGGGAACTGAATAAAACTTGATCATTGACATGATAACTAATTTATGATAAAGCAATATATACAAATTTGGTTTTAAAATGAAACTTAATTACTGTCAAAGATAGTCAAAAAGGATTCATCCGGCACTTTCATTAATTTATTTTTACATGTTCAGAATTATTTTTAAAAAAGTAATAATAAGTTTATTTTAATATAGAATCGCCGACATAAAACATTATATTTGTTTTCGGCTTTGAAACATATTATACTATGAAAAACTACGTGCGATTTATTATTATTTCTGCATTTCTTTCGTTAAGTGGATGCAGCCATGAAAACCCTCAATCCTCAATCCTCAAAAGTATTGAGGATATTAAAAATAAACGAATCGGCGTTTTGCTTGGCTCGATACACGATTCTTATGCCACAAAGAACTTCCCGTATGCTAAGGTTATACAATATCAGAATGTTCCAGACATGCTGATGGCTTTAAATACTGATAAGGTTGATGCAGCATTTTACGATCACATAGCTTTGAAAGAGGTTTTAATGGCGAACACAGAATTAGGAATACTGGCAGAAAATGTATTTTCAGTCGAAATTGCAGCAGGTTTCAATATGAAGAGCGATAAATTGAGAGAGCAATTTAATACTTTTCTGAAGGAAATTAAATCAAACGGCATTTACAATGACATGGTAAGTCGCTGGATGGATAAGGGTTTAACCGAAATGCCTGAAATTACCAGCACTAAGACAAATGGAATATTTAAAACAGGAATTGTAAGTGATTTGGGTATGCCGTTTGCCATTATGAAAGATGGAAAAATTGTTGGCTTCGATATTGAGCTTTCCACTCGATTTGCAAGTTATCTGGGGAAAGAGTTTGTCCCTGTGGATATCCAGTTCGGCAGTATGCTTGCTTCAGTTTCAACTGATAAAATAGATATAATCACCTGTTCCCTGATGATAACAGAGGAAAGAAAAAAGCAGATATATTTTTCGGATCCATACTATGAATCAGGCGTTAGCGTAATTGCCAAAAAAAAGAATATGGGACTTGTTTCGTACGGCAAATTGACAAAGCTTGATGATATTGCTGATAAAAAAATTGGTGTCTTTTCGGGAACAGTTCACGATGCCTTTTGCACAAAAAAATATCCTAAAGCAGAAGTTGTTCTTTTCGATGCCACAGCCAATATGGTGTTGTCGCTCAAAACAGGCAAGTTAGATGTAGCTATGTTGGATTTGATTACGGCTCGATTGTTATTTAAGAATAATCCTGAATTGGGCCTGTTGAGCGATAGCGTTTTTGACATGCCGTTGGGAGTTGGTTTTCGCAAAGATAGTCCTGCCCTGCGTGATGAGTTTAACAGTTTTTTGAAGACAATCCGGCAGAATGGCACTTATGAAACGATGCGTAAACGCTGGTTTATAGAGGATGCAGAACAAGCTGTTATGCCACCTTTTAAAAACCCGGTTTCTGATAAAAAGTTAGTTGTTGCTGTATCGGTTGAGGATCTTCCTTATGTTGCCTTTATGAACGGGGAATATGTAGGATTCGATATTGAGATGATCCGAAAATTTGCGGAATATGCAAACTATAATATTGAAATAGTCAACATTGATTTTCCTGCTCTTGTTACGGCACTTGTTTCTGGTAAGGCAGATATAATATCTGATGGAATCGGAATCAGTGAAGAACGGGCAAAACAAATTAATTTTTCGGATAGTTATGCCATTTTCAGAACCGCAGTAATTGCCGCTAAGAAAAATTTAGTAACCGCAAATAATGAGGATGTTAAACCTGTTAAAACATCTTTTTTGAAGTCTGTTTCAAATAGTTTTTATATTAATATTATTCTTGAAAACAGGTACCTCCTGATTCTCGATGGTTTGAAAGTTACGATAATTATTTCTTTTCTCTCGGCAATAATCGGAACCTTAATAGGTGGTTTAATCTGCTTTATGCGGATGTCGAAAAGAAAGGTTCTTTCACTTTCAGCGAGTTTCTATATCTCCCTGATACGCGGAACTCCGGTGGTTGTTTTACTGATGATTATTTTTTATGTAATATTTGCTTCAGTAAATATAAATCCGGCAATTGTTGCCGTTATTGCCTTCGGGGTGAACTTTGGAGCTTATGTTTCCGAAATGTTCAGGACTTCAATTCAAAGCATTGATAAAGGGCAGTATGAAGCAGGAATAGCCTCAGGTTTTACTAAAATTCAAACATTCATCTATATAGTTATGCCTCAGGCTATGCGCCATGTCCTTCCTGTTTATAAAGGTGAGTTTATTTCACTATTGAAAATGACTTCAATTGTAGGATATATTGCTGTTCAGGATTTAACCAGGGCAAGCGACATAATCCGAAGCCGGACATTCGATGCTTTTTTTCCGCTAATCATGGCGGCTGTTCTTTATATTGTTATTGCCGGATTGTTGACCTGGGCTTTGAGTTACCTCGAAATCTCAGTAGATCCGAAAAGAAAACTTATTAAAAAAGAAGTGGAGGTTAACTTATGATTAAAGTTCGTAATCTTTCAAAGCATTTTGGAGATCTTGTTGTTCTGAAAGACATAAACGCTGATATCCATAAAGGGGAAATAATTTCAATAATAGGCCCTTCCGGAACAGGGAAAAGCACGTTGCTTCGTTGCCTTAACCTTCTGGAAATCCCAACAGGAGGCAATATTTTTATTGATGATATTCCTTTACTTGATACAAAAACAAACGTTCCTAAGCTTCGCAGGAAAATGGGAATGGTGTTTCAATCGTTTAACCTCTATGCCCATCTTTCGGTTTTGGAAAACTTAACCATTGGCCCGATAAAACTGCTTGGAAAGACAAAAGCCGAAGCAAACCGAAAAGCCATTGAACTCCTTAAACTTGTGGGGCTTGCCGAGAAAGTTTACAGCTTTCCCGATGAACTGTCAGGAGGTCAGAAACAAAGGGTTGCTATTGCAAGGTGTATGGCAATGGAATCGGAGATTCTGCTGTTTGATGAACCAACATCAGCACTCGATCCTACAATGGTAAGCGAAGTGCTGGCTGTGATCAGGCGGCTTGCACGCGAGGGAATAACTATGGTTATTGTTACTCACGAAATGGAATTTGCCCGCAATATTTCAAGTCGGGTTTTCTATATGGACGAGGGTTTGATTTACGAAGAAGGAACTCCACAGCAGATATTCGATAATCCGCAACTTGAAAAGACAAAGGCATTCATAAACAGAATACGTAGTTTAAACTGCCACATTTCCGGCATAAATTACGATTTATATGCCTTACAAGGGGAAATGGAAACATTTTGCGAAAAGCACATGCTGACTAAAAAGGTGTCTGGTTATGTAGTTCTTATCGCTGAAGAGGTTTTGTGTCTGCAAACCGATTTTTCGGATATTAATATTAGTCTCTCGTACAGTGAAAAAGATGGTAGTTTGGAAATGATTTGCGAAAGTGCTGGAAAACCTTTTAATCCTATTATAGAGGGTGCGGAAGATAACATAGGATTAAAACTAATTTTAGGTCGTTGTATAAGTGTTGATTATAGGTATGAGAGGGGCAAGAATATTTTGAATTTGAAAGTAAAGGGAGAATAATCCCAAAATATTCTGTATCTGGATATTAACATATATTTAACACGAATTAATAGTTAGAAACGATATAAAAATAAAAAATTATTTCACTTCTCCACATATTATTTTACTTCTTCTGTTCTACAGATGAAACGAGCCATGAACAGTAATTTTCACACAGCAGGATGACTATCATGGCTAGTTCCCCCGAAGGATGGGGCACAAGCTATGTGGCAATTAAGGAACAATTTAAAAAACACACATTAAAAAGTGCTATATAATTATGTATACATATAACAAATGGCTAAAATAACAACTGGCACATCTGAAGATATTTCGTCTGGATTACCTATTGAAATTACTACCCAATTCGACATTGGGGACTAACGTTAAAGGGAAGTAAAAAAGCCTTGATCGAAAGCTTGCTTTATACGAGCCCGCTCGTTATTATTGCCTTTGTAATAAAGGTAATAATGATGAATAACCCATCATCCGGCTTATATGGTCAACCACTTTTAACCTGGCAATTTTCCCCATTGGCTTTACTTGTTTATACAATAAGCTCTCTGGCACAGGAATTTATATGCCGTGGTTTTATCCAAACCAATGTTGAACAAATG
>CAILKW010000262.1 GCA_903834845.1 uncultured Bacteroidia bacterium
AGGAACATTAATACCATTTTTTCTGAAATGATTCGAGAATTCGATAAATGCATTATTCTCCTTTTCATCCTCATTCCAGGTACCAATAGCTTTAAAATGCGGGCTGGTCAACCGTACGTATTCACGGTACGATCCCGAAGGAGGTAACGCTTCAATTGTAACACTCTCTTCCATAAACCTTCTCATATAAAGGTTGATAATATCCTGTTGAATTGTTTTTTTCAAGGGTGAACTGAATTTTAGATTTTTACAAATATAAACCAACGAATTAAAAAAAAATCATTTTGAAAAACAAAATTGTGAAATAAGTGAGACCTGCCTATTTTGAGATAAAAAAAGCTGTCCCCCGAAAGAGACAGCTTTTATTCTGTTTGAAAAATGTTTTATGAAAATCTCCGTATTATTCGGCGACAACCTCGAAATCGAAATCAACAACCACTTCGCGGTGTAATTTCACTTTTGCCGAGTGTTTTCCAATCTCTTTGATCGCATCTTCTTTAATAATAATTTGCTTACGATCAATTTCGAATCCCTGCTCTCTTAACGCCTCAGAAACCTGAATATTGTTAACAGAACCGAAGATTTTACCTGTTGTACTTGTTTTTGCACCGATAGTAATACTGATTGTTTTCAGTTTTTCGGCCATCCTAAGTGCAGCATCCTTGAGCTTTGTCTCTTTATGGGCACGCTGTTTTTGATTTTCGGCAAGCACCTTTTTTGCGGATGAGGTGGCTAATATTGCCAATCTCTGGGGAATCAGGTAATTGCGTCCATACCCGTTTTTAACAATTACATTATCGTCTTTGCTACCCAGATTTGGTACGTCCTGAAGAAGAATGATATCCATTTTTGTATCTCCTAATTATTATTTCATCAAATCTGTTACATAAGGCAGCAACGCAATCATGCGTGAGCGTTTTACAGCCTGTGATACTTTACGTTGGTATTTCAATGAAGTACCTGTAAGTCGGCGTGGCAGGATTTTACCCTGTTCGTTCAGGAATTTTTTCAAGAATTCAGGATCCTTGTAATCAACATAACGGATTCCGCTTTTCTTGAAACGGCAATACTTTTTCTTCTTTACCTCAACCGATGGTGGTGTGAGATACCTGATTTCACTCGAATTCGTGGTCATGACTTAATTCTCCTTTTGAGTTTTTGCACTTACCTTCTTTTTTCTCTTCTCACTGTACTCAGCGGCGTATTTATCCAGTTTCAGTGTAATGAAACGAATGATACGTTCGTCACGACGGTACTCGGTTTCAAGCTTGCCAATGAAAGCCGGATTAGCCTTGAACTCGAAAAGATGATAAAATCCTGTCGATTTCTTTTGAATGGGATAGGCCAATTTCTTTAAACCCCAATGCTCTTCATGGATTAGTTCACAGCCATTTGCAGTGATCACATCCTTGAACTTTCCTACCGCTTCCTTTATCTGGGTCTCAGATAAAACGGGAGTAGCAATGAAAACGGTCTCGTACTGGTTCAACATACTTTTTAAAATTTTATTTAATAATTATCATTTATAAATGAGTGGCGCAAAAGTAGTAACATTTTTTTTATTACAAACTCTTATCAACGAAAAAATACAATTATTATTTATGGTGTGTTTTTAAAGGTTATTAGGTCGTTTCAGAACCAAAATCTCCCGTCTAAGTCGCTCATATTCTAACTGACCCTGTATAAAACACAAAAAGAGCAGGTCTCACTGACCAACTCTTTATGAATGTCTAGCTAGAAAAAATAAAAGTCTTAGTAAAAGTCAAATAATCCTGAAATACCCTTCAAGTAATTCGCTGCTAAATTAGATATTTTAATTAAAAAATGTTAATGGATGTTAGGCTACATTAAGAAATTATTAATAAAAACCAAAAAATTTGGATTGTATTCCCTTGAAATTAAATTGATTATAACAGCAAATAAAAAAAACATGTTATACAGCATGTTTTTCATTGCGATATTCACACTGAAAAAATCAAATCGAAAAATCGAAAATAATTACTCATTAATCAACTGAAATTTAGTCAGATATGGTTTAAAATTAATGTAATCGGACCTAAAGTTTCAAAGGTTTTTCTGAAATTTTAGGTGTTGCTGATTTTAATTAGGATTTGTACCAAACAATTTTTCTTTCTTTGTATTCAATAAAATTTAAACCGTTATAAATGAAAGCAATCAGAAAATCGGAACCCACACGTGGACTTTGGCTCGAAGAGATACCAGTACCACAAGTAGGTGTTAATGAAGTCCTTATAAAAATATTGAAATCTGCTGTCTGCGGAACTGACCTCCATATATATAAATGGGATGCCTGGGCGCAGAAAACCATCAAAACGCCCATGACAATAGGTCACGAATATGTAGGAACCGTTGTTGAGATCGGAAATGAAGTAACAAAAATCAAAATTGGCGAGCGTGTAACAGTCGAGGGACACATCGCCTGCGGTTTTTGCCGTAACTGCCGCCGTGGTCGCCGCCATATATGCGATCATACCGTTGGAATAGGAGTTAACCGTGATGGAGGTTTTGCCGAATATGTTTGTGTTCCCGCCGAAAATGTACTGTTGATTGACAAAAGGATTCCTGATGAAATTGTTTCTATCATGGATCCGCTTGGGAATGCCACCCATACTGCTCTCTCATTTCCATTAATCGGCGAAGATGTCTTGGTAACAGGGGCAGGAGGTCCGATAGGATGTATGGCAATTGCAATCTGCAAATTTGTAGGGGCGCGTAATGTAGTCGGGTCTGAAGTAAGTCCTTATCGGCGCGATCTTGCACGTAAAATGGGTGCTACTCTTGTAGTTGATCCAATGAAAGACGACATTGCATCTGCCATGAAACAAGTTGGAATGGTGGCAGGATTCGATATCGGACTCGAAGTTTCGGGCTCACCTGTTGCCTTTGGTTCGATGATTAAAAACATGTACAACGGTGGTAAAATATCGCTGCTTGGCATCTTACCCGATACAACCCAGATTGAATGGGATAAAGTAATATTTAAAGGACTAACCCTCAAGGGAATATATGGACGCGAAATGTACGAAACCTGGTATAAAATGGAGAAAATGCTCCTTTCGGGACTGAATATTTCGCCGGTTATCACTCACCGTTTCCATTACACCGAATTTCAAAAAGCTTTTGATATTATGGAGGAAGGAAACTGTGGGAAAATAATCCTCGATTGGGAAAATTAAAAAAAACAGACATTATATTGAACTAAAACTCAAATTTACTACATTTGCCGACCGAAAAAGCCACTTTAGCTCAGTTGGTAGAGCAGCTCATTCGTAATGAGCAGGTCGTGGGTTCGAGTCCCATTAGTGGCTCAGGCATAAAATATACGGTATGTTGCCGGTTACATAGCTCCTCGCAAAAACGGGGAGCTTTTTTTACTTTGAAACATAACATTTTTGA
>CAILKW010000263.1 GCA_903834845.1 uncultured Bacteroidia bacterium
GGTGGTTTAAAAATGTTGACACGCAGCATGGCAACAGAATGGGCAAAATACAACATTCAGGTCAACGCAATCGGTCCGGGATATTTCAAGACTGAGATGACAAAAGCTCTTTGGGAAAATCAGGAATTTGACACTTGGTTGCGTAAAAGGACACCTGCAAACCGGTGGGGAAATCCGGAAGAGCTAATTGGAACGCTTATTTATCTCTCCTCAGCAGCAAGTTCATTCCTGAATGGCCAGATTATTTATGTTGATGGAGGAATAACAGCATGTATTTAACCAATTGAAAATTAGCAAATAATTACATATAATTTGAATCTTAAAACCTTCTCAACTATGAGTGAAAATACCCAATTAAACTGGAAATTTCATAGTCCCGAAACACAAGGATTTCATGTTGTGGTTACTCCCGAAATGTCAGACTGTCGGACAACTTATGGATTCAGGTTGAATCTTGAAAAAGGGACAGAATACCAATTATATGACGAAAAACTTGAGTTAAACGGGGCAGTAATTTCCGGGCAGGCTCCGATATTTTTTGAAGAAAATGAATATTTGCTTTCCGCGCGCGATTCATTTTACCTTCCGGCTAAACATCATGTAATCATAAAGGCTCAAAGCAATTTGATTATGTATTTTGGTGGTGCTCCATTTGAATCAAAAGGAGAATTTTTCATAAGAAAATATGACCTGTCCTTACCTCTAGGAAATATCCATCAAATTCATGGAAAGCCACCCTACAGTCGCGAAGTTTTTATGACGATTGCTCAGGAAGACAAAGGATCGAGGTTAATCTGCGGAATTACCGAAGGTGAACCGGGTCAATGGACCAGTTGGCCTCCGCACCAACATTCAAAAGATTTGGAAGAAATATACTGCTATTTTGATATCCCCAAACCAAAGTTTGCTTTACATTTGGCCTCACGAAAGGCTGGTGAAATTGAAGAGGTTTATCAGGTTTCGTCAGGCGATTTTGTGATAGTTCCCGAAGGTTATCACCCCACAGTCGGGATGCCTGGTGTCAAAAGCTGCTATTTTTGGATCATGGCCGCTTTCACTGAAAAAAGCAGAAGGTACGACCTTGCTATAAACGACCCAAACTTTCAGGTTTAACATGAAACAGATAAGAACAATACAAATAAGCGGATTGAGATGGTATATCGCTGTTTTACTCTTCCTGTCAACAGTTATTTGTTACATCGACAGGTTGACTATATCCATACTTGCCCCGGTAATTAAAGTAGATCTCAGCTTAACCAATGTTGAATATGCAGCAATAACAACGTGGTTTTTAATATCATATTCAATTTTCCAATCGGTTTTTGGTGGCATTTATGATAAATTTGGGACACGCAAAGTATTTTCTTTTGCAATAGTAATCTGGTCACTTGCTGCCATGCTTCATGCTGTTGCACGTGGATTCAGTGGATTTGCATTTTACCGTTTTGCCCTCGGAATTGGTGAGGCAGGGAACTGGCCCGGATCCATTAAAACCATTGCTGAATGGTTTCCTGCCAAACAAAGAGCATTTGGATTAAGCATTGTAAATGCCGGTGCTGCTTTAGGATCGGTGGTTGCCCCTCCGCTTATTGTCTGGTTACAGCTTAGCTATGGCTGGAAAACAGCTTTTATCGCTACAGGTGCATTGGGATTCATCTGGTTAGTGCTATGGCTTTTGATTTATCGAAAACCTTCAGAGCACGTCTGGCTAACGCAAAAAGAAAGGGATTTTATTCAGGATGATAAATCCGAAATAATTGTAAATAAAAATATTACTCAGAAGCGAACCTGGAAAGAACTGCTTAAATTAAAACAAGTGTGGGGTATCATTCTTGCCCGGTTTTTTGGTGATCCTATCTGGTGGCTTTATCTGATTTGGCTGCCATCTTATTTATACGATGTCAGGGGATTTAGTATCAAAGATATTGGCACTTTTGCATGGCTTCCTTTCCTCGCTTCCGGAATCGGCAGTCTGACAGGAGGATGGCTATCCGGTTTCCTTATCGGAAAAGGAAAATCTGTCAACTTCTCCCGAAAGTTTGCCATAATTCTTCCAACTTTTTTTATGGTTTTTGGCATTGGAGCCATCTACTCTCCCACTGCCATTGGTGCATTGCTAATGATGAGCCTCGTTCTTTTTGGATTCCAGTTTTGGGTTAATAATGTTCAGACCCTGGCGAGCGATTATTTTTCAATCAGCGAAGTGGGCAGGGTAACAGGTATGGCTCAAACCGGTGCCGGACTTGGAGCAATAACCTTTACCATGCTTATTGGCTGGATTGTTGATCATTTCTCCTATTCACCGGTTTTGGTTATTGGAGGAATATTGGGACCGATGGCAACGGTTTTCATTTTAGTTTTGGGAGGAAAAATCAGGCGAATATAAAAATTTCTGTTCTATGACAGAGTGTATTGGTTCTTCAATTAAATAACATATTTTTTAATTTTTTACTATGAATAAACTATTTGCACGTATCGCAATTCTCGCGATTTTCATTTTTTGTCTGGCAGCTACTACCGAAAAAGTCAGAAACGTACTGATTATTGGTGATTCAATTTCAATTGGTTATACCCCTTTTGTACAAAAAGCACTTACACCCGGGGTAAATGTAGAGCATAATGCCGGGAATGGCGGTTCTACAATAAGAGGAATGGAAAATATTGAGAATTGGATTGGGAACAAAGAATGGGATGTAATTCTGTTCAATTTTGGTTTGCACGACATGGTGCATAAAGATTCCCTGAATAAGTATGATTTAAACTTCAAGGTAGCCGTAACTTTGGATGATTATCGGAAAAATCTGGAAGTTATAGTTGCAAAACTCAAAGGAACAAAGGCAAAAGTCTTCTTTATAACAACCACTACAGTACCCGAAAACGCTTCCGGCAGAAAGGTCGAAGATCCTGCAAAATACAATAAAGTCGCGATGGAAGTGATGCAGAGCAATAGTATTGAAGTGATTGATTTATACGCTTCGTCATTAATAATTCATCCCGAGAATTCAAACCCCGGCAATGTACATTATACCGATAAAGGATATGAATTACTTGCAGCACCTTTAATTAAAACGATTACCTCGGCTATTAAAAAGATCAAATAAATTTTCAAAAAATATTTATCACCATGAAAACCAAATTTTTGCTTTTTATCCTATTGATAGGAAACAGCTCACAATGCACAATAGCTCAAGACTATAAAAAAATATTTGGTTCTGCCGAAAAGCAAACCACTTATATGCTTGAACAGATCAGACAATCAAAAGAGGCCTGGGTTAATGGTTCCCAAAATAAGAAAAAACCGGAAGTTTTCTTTCCTCGAACCCTTTCACCCGAAGGAAATCTTAGTTTAATTCCTGCCAAAGACTGGACAAGTGGCTTTTTCCCCGGTGTTCTTTGGTTTCTCTATGAATATACCGGTAAAAAGGAATGGAAAGAAAAGGCAGAGACTTTTACCGTAAAAATTGAAAACGAAAAAATGAATAGCGGTACCCACGACACAGGGTTTAAAATATATTGCAGTTTTGGCAATGGCTATCGCTTATCCAACAATGCAACATATCGGGATGTTATTATTATGTCGGCAAAAACTCTTTCAAAAAGGTTTAATACCAAGGTAAGTTGTATCCGGTCGTGGGATCACAATAAAGATAAATGGGATTATCCGGTGATTATTGATAATATGATGAACCTTGAATTGCTCTTTGCAGCAACAAAAATGACAGGTGACTCTTCATTTTATAATATTGCAGTCAGTCATGCCAATACTACAATGAAAAACCATTTCAGGCCCGATTACAGCTCATATCATGTGATAGATTACGACACACTTACAGGAAA